>JBAXIY010000113.1:0-8932 GCA_037138135.1 Verrucomicrobiia bacterium | reverse complement strand
CCGGTTTCCAGCGGGATCGTCAGCCGCGGCGAGATTTCCGCCCCGGTGCAGACCAAGGCCGCGAGGCAACCGAGGAACAGGGAAATGAAGTTGCAAGGAATAGAGCGCATGATGGTTCAGTGTTTTTTTCTTCAGCCGGACGGAGTCCGGTCTGTGAGGTTGATTTGCCGTCGAAATAATTCAAAAGCGCATAGGCGCGCAGGTTGATCCGCTTCGTGCTATCGAGCAGCGGGGTGTATGCCCGCCACGGTTGCCCCGGTTTGACCGCCGCCTCCACCGGGTGCGCGGACGACTGCGCCGATAGCGAGACCGTCAGCATGGCGAAGGCAACCGCCACGCCCGCGCGCCAGATTCGGCGGTTGTTGTTTGACGTCATTTATGACTTCCGCCTTTTTCCTTTGGGTCGCCAGCCAGGCTTCCCTTCAATTGAAGGCGTTTCTGAAAAACTACCCGCTTCGCTGCCGCGCGTATAGCTACTCAATTGAGTAGGGAGCCAGGGAAAACGCCCGCTCTCCTTCTTTATTAGTGGAGACGCTTCACGATGGCTTCTCCCCGGGAACGGACATGGAGCTTGGTGTAGATGTGCTTGAGATGAAACCGCACGGTGTCGAAGCTCACGGCCATCATATCGGCGATCTCTTTGGTAACGTAGCCCTGCGCCAATAAATCGAGCACTTCCTCCTCGCGCCCGGTCAGACGTTGTGCCGGCGCGGTCTCGGAACTCTTTTTCCAAAACGACTGCACGACCTTGCGGGCAATCTCTCCGCTCATGGGTGCTCCTCCCTGATGCACTTCGAGGATGGCCTGGCGGATCTCCGCCGGCGTGCTGCGTTTGAGCAGGTAACCGCTCGCCCCGGCTTCCAACGCTTGGAACACCTTGTCATAATCGCCATGGGCCGTAAGGATCAAGACCTTCTTATCAGGCAGCAGCGCCTTGAGCCGGGCGGTGCATTCGATGCCGGAAATACCCGGCAGGCCAATGTCCATGACCACCACGTCGGGCCGCAACGGCGGGAGCATCTGCACGGCCAGTTCGCCGCCCGGCCAACTGCCAACCCATTCCAGCCCAACCGCGCGCCTGATGATCCGCTCCAGCGAGACACGGATCTCCTCGTTGTCTTCGACGATTGCGACGCGAATTCGCATACGCCTAGTCCTCCTTGGCTACACCCAGCCGCAGTTTGGGATTGTCATAGAGCGGGACGGTCAGGCGCACGCAGGTTCCTGAACTGGGTTGGCTGGTGATGGCACATCTCCCGCCCAACTCGTTTAACCGCGTCCGCAGGTTCTTCAATCCCTGCCGGCTTGACGTTTCCGCGACCATAGTTGAGAAACCGTGGCCGTCATCCTCCAATTTGAGTTCGAACTCTCCGCCAACGACACTCATTGTCAGCCGCACTTCCGCTGCCTGCGCATGTTTGATCACGTTATTTATCGCCTCCTTGGCGGCGAGGAACAGGTGTTGGCGGGCTTCCGGGGATATGGGCTGGTCGGGAAATTCCTCCGCCACGTCGAGACGCGGGCGTATCGCGGTGGTGCGGAACGACTCTAGGAAAAACTGGCTAAGGTAAGCCGCAAGATTGGCCAGGGAATCGTTGCGTGGGTTCACCGCCCAGACGACCGCATCCAGGTCGCGTGCCAGGCTGCGCACCCTGCTGGAAATCTGGCCTGATTGCGCCTTCATTTCGCTAGGCGAGGTCGGCTGCTCAAGCAACTCCTCCAGCATTAGCCCCACCTGCGTAAGACTCGCGCCGAGATCGTCGTGCAGGTCGCGCGCAATCCGCGCCCGTTCGCGCTCCAGTGCAGCCTTCTGCTCCAGGCGCTCCAACTCACGCCGCAACCGGCGATGGGACCAGTACCGGACAGTGACGCCGACCAGGCCGGCAAAGCCGCTGAGCGCCCCGATCCGAAACCACCAGGTTTGCCAGAAGAACGGCGCTACCGTGAACGCGAGCGTCGCGCCAGCCTCGTTCCACACATCGTCATTGTTGCAGGCCAAGACATGAAAGCGGAATTCGCCCGCCGGCAACCGCGCGTAAACGGCGGCGCGGGGCAAGCCGACTTCGGTCCAATTGTCGTCGAATCCCTCCAGGCGGTAACGGAAACGCACATTCTCAGTCGCCGGAAAACTCGGCGCCGTGAACTCGAACTCCACCTTGCGATGACCGGGAGACAGCCGCAGGGCAATGCCCGGTGCGCGCAAATCCACCACCCCATCCCCGGCCGGCTTCAGCCACCATCGTGGGTCACGCATAGCCACCGTCCGGCCATCCACAGTCATGCGCTCCATCAGCACCGGGGGCGGGTCGGAGTTTTCTCGCAGGTTTTCGGTGTGGATGAGAGCCACCCCCTTTCTCGTCGCAAACCAAAGACTCCCATCCCGGCCGAGCACTGCGCCGGGGTGAAAATCGGAAGCTGCCTGGGGACTCGACACCTCCTCGCTCGCTGCGTACCTGATGGACCGCACCCGCTCGGCCCGTCCTTCGACCAAATCCAACAGGTCCGCACGGTTGACCCGGAAGAAACCACGGATGCCGGCAAACCACATTCGACCTCGGCCATCTTCCAACATCTGTGAAATGTGATCTTCCCCCAAGCCTTGGGCCGGGGTAATCTGAGAGTATCGGCCGCCTTTCACGTGGCCCAAGCCTCTGCCGGCATAGCCGATCCAAAGGCTGCCGTCGGGCGTCGCCAACAGGCAGCGGATGGGAGTTCGGCGCGCTGCCTCAGTCGCGGCATCTTCGACCACCTCGTCCCCCTGCACGCGGAGAAGCTCACCCCACGAAGAGCCTAGCCACACCGTCCCCTCGGCATCCTGTGCCATCGCCCGCAGCGCCTGCACTTGCGTGGGCGTTTTCAGGGCCAAAATCGTCTCCCCGTGCAACCGGTGCAGCCGATTGGGATAAGAGGTGGCAATCCACACGTCTCCGTCGGAACCGACGAGCAGCGACCGAATGGAATTGCTGGCCAATCCCTCGCGCCGCCCCCAGTGCCTGACCCCCCCCTGCTGCAACCTATACAACCCAGCCTCCTCGGTGCCTACCCACACCGCCCCCCGCCGATCGGCCGCCACGCACGTCGCGTGGCCTCCGGGCCAGTTTGTGCCCGCCAACTCGACGATCCCACCATTGGTCTGTTGCTGAAACAGCCTCCCGCTGGCCGTCGTTATCCAAACCGCACCGCTGGCGTCCTCAGTCGCCGAGCGGATAGATTCAAACGGCAACCCCGCCTTGGTTCCGAGCATCTCCAACACGTGGGGTCGCAACCTATTCAACCCCCCTCCAGCCGTGCCGGCCCACACGTCGCCCTCCCGATCCTCCGTCAGACACGTGATCTCCGAATGAGAAGTCGGCACATGCACCCACTCTCCGCCATCCCAACGGAAGAGCCCGCCGGTCGACGTGCCGACCCAAACGGCGCCCGCATGATCCTCGAGTAACGCCCGCACCGCCCCCGCGGATATCCCAGCGGGCAGCGCACCTCGCTCCTCTGGCTCCCGTCCCTCCGTCCACCTCAGCAGATGCCTCCCCGCGCAAATCCACAGTCCCCCCGACCTCGCCTCAGCGAAACGCGCAATCGGATCCTTCAACTCCACGCAGACCCGGAATTTGCCATCCGTGAATCGCCCGAGACGCTGCCCATAAGTGAGCCACAATTCACCTTTCACATCATTGCCCAGCCACCACGGGCCGCGTTGCGACAACCCTTCCCGCGAGTTGAAACGTGCAACCTCTCCGTTCTGTATCCGCACGAACATGCCGCGACTGGTATAGCCGACCCACACTCCTCCAGCCGGGTCATCCGCAATCACCGAAGGAGCCGTGCTCGGCAAACCCTGGCCCTCCGTAACCACCCGCTCGCCTCCCGATTCGAGACAAACCATCTGTCCCCGATCCATTCCCACCCAAATTGCGCCTTGGCGATCCACCCGTAATGCCCGCACGCCCTCATTCGGAATCCCAGGCAACCCTTGTAAGGGAATCTTCTCGAATCGGACCCCGTCGAAACGCACGAGGCCTGCGGCCGTACCCACCCACAAGTACCCATCCGGACCCTGGGCTACTGCGGACACAATGGTATCGGGCAGCCCTTCCTCGATCTGCCAAGTTTGGGTCAGCCAGCCGGTACCCGGGTCGAAGGCGTACGCTTCGGCGGCCAGGACCAAAAACGACAAGATCCATAGACTCCGACCAATGGCACCCTTAAGGCTGGTGTGGGCTCCGAACATACCCCACGATACCATCACTCAAAGCGCGAACAAGCGGTTTTCAATGTATTCAGGCTTGCACCTTGCCCCAGCGCCCTTCCCGTGTCGCCTTTACGATACGCGCTTGCAGCCTCCTGACTTGGCGTTCACACTGAAGCCAGTTGATCTGTTCCCAGTGTGCCGCTTCGCCAGAGGACGCACACATGGTTGAATCCACGTTCATTTGCTTTTCCTCTTGTGAAGGTTCTACGAGTTTTCTCGTAACGATTGACCAATGCTGGAAGTCGGCCCGCTTGCGCGGCGGAGTTGAAACCGCAACTCCTATCCATCCGATTACAGGATGGCTAACTGTCGCCACTGGTGATTTGGCAGCTTTCCGGCAGGTTATTAGGCTGTATTAGAGGGGGCACATCAGTCGCTCTTAGGTCGCCGGACGGTGATATTATTATAGAGCCTCCAAATAAAAGAATTCAAACTGCGTTCAGTCCCTAAAAAAGATAATTTTAATTCATGCTTGCAAAATGCAAGTCATGGTTCTAAGCTTGCATTTTGCAAGTTATAAAAGCATCAAACTGGAGACCAAATTATGAACGAACGAGTCTTGCTGACAGGTATAACGGGTTACATTGGGCAACACTGTGCTGCTGAATTACTCAAACTAGGTTACGAGGTGGTCGGAACCATTCGTTCCCGTCCCAAGGCAGAGGCCACGAAGTCTGCCCTTGCGAAGGTCGCGCCAATTGAACGGTTGAGTTTCGTCGAAGCCGACCTGCTATCCGATGTTGGTTGGGATCAGGCGATGAAGGGATGCACGTTCGTGATGCACGTCGCTTCGCCCTTCTTTTTTACGGAACCGAAGGATGAGAACGACTTGATAAAACCCGCCGTTTACGGGACCAAGCGCGTTATTGCCGCCGCTCAGCGGGCCGGGGTGAAACGCCTCGTTCTCACCTCGTCAACCGTAGCCATCATGGCCGGACACGACAGCGGCCGCTATGGGCCGGATATTTGGTCTGATACCAGCGCCAACGTCGGGGCCTATACAAAGAGCAAGACACTGGCCGAACGCGCTGCGTGGGAAGCCGTGGCCGGCGGCACGATGGAATTGACCGTCATCAACCCCGGCGGTGTTTTTGGCCCCTCGCTCGGAGCCAAGCTGGAAGGCCAGAACTTGGAAATGATCGCGCGCATGATTGGGGGCAAATTGCCCATGATTCCCGATGTCGCGATGGGCATGATTGACGTTCGCGACGTCGCACGGCTGCATGTAAAGGCCCTGACTGCCGCTGGCGCGGCGGGGAAGCGATTCATTGCTGCCAGCGCCGAACCGGTGTCAATGGCCACGGTCGCGGACACCCTCCGGACCGCAGGTTATTCCAAAGTTCCTTCTCGCAAAGCCCCCTCCTTTCTCCTTAAAGTGATGGGGTTGATTGACCGTGAAGCCAGGGGAATGGTGCCGTTCCTCGGAAGAAAGGCATCGTTCGATAATCGGGCGACATTTGAGGTGCTGGGCTGGAAGCCCTCGCCGATTGAAACTTCGTTAATAGAAATGGCGGCGGCGATTTCCAAATAGCGAAAGAAACAAAGAAAAATAGAGATGGGTGATGAAGAGATTCATTGGCGATCCGTTTGTCCAATTTGTGCGGCCCTCGACGTGCTTGGCGACAAATGGACCATGTTAATCATCCGCGACCTGATCATGCATGGGCCCCGGACTTACTCGGAACTGCTGGGATCGCCCGAACACATTTCCACCAACATTCTTGCTGATCGGCTCAACCTGCTGGTGTCGCTTAAACTGATCGAACGGGAGAACCCGCAGCACGCTGCCCGCAACAACGCCTACAAGCTGACCGAAAGCGGGGCGGCCCTTCAACCGGTTCTCGAAGGGCTCGCCCGGTGGGCCCAAACCCACCTCAAGGATTTCCATGATGAAATGTTGTCCATGCCTCCTGAAAAGGATGAATATTAAACGCTGCTCCAGTATCTGGCCTGAGTTTTCGACGCGTGACGTGGTTCAATTTCCATTCCAGTATACGCACCGCTTCCCCGCATAAGCTGCCGTCGCTCCACCACACCCGGCCGGATTTTCTCCGGGGTTTACCCCACCACGCCACCCTCAAGAAATTCCTCGCTACCAAAATCAGCCCAGCCCGCTGCGGCTATTGTGACGCCTTGGATAAACATTTCACTCTCAAGTTAAAAGTCTTTTGCATCATTCCCGCTTAACGACTGTTCGTTAACCGATCCGCCAGGAAATCCTCGAATGCGCCAAGGTCTTTCCATTTCGTGGCCACGTTGACTGGCCGCCCCTGCGGGTCAATCACGGTGTGGCCATCGTCGGTGACGCGGAGGTTGAGTTTCTCCATCAGGCACAAGTCGTGCCGCTGGGCGAGATAGACCGCCACGGTGTCGTACAGCGTGCTGCTGCTCTGGTCGGCTAGGTCCGGCGATGCGTGGCCGGCGACCAGCCAGACGCGGTAGTTGGCGATGAGGTCGGCCACGTTGCGGTCGGTCGCGTTGCGGATCCGCCGATATTTGTCGCCGGTCAAGACCACGAGGCCACAGGTGTCAAGCGGCGTGATGGTGATCTCCCACGGCGCCGCGAACACCGCCTGCAACGATTTGGGGTCGACCTTGACGTTCCATTCCGCACAAGGCTGCTTCGCGCCACCATAGCCCAGATGCACGCTGCCGTGCATGCCCACAAACCGGGCGTGTTGGGCGATGCGCGGCTCGCGTTTCAGTGCGGCGGCGATGTTGGGCGCGGGGCCGATGCAGATCAGCGTGACGGGCTGCGGCGAATGCATGATCGTGTCAATGATAGCCTGCACACCGTTGGTGAGCACTTTGCCCCGATACGAATTCAAATCATAATCCTGGAGCCAGGCGGCCTGCCGTCCGTCGCCGTGGGGGCCGACGTCGAGGCCGACGCCCACGGCCACGTCGCTGCGCCCGGCGCGTTCTAGCAGCTTGGCAAGCAAACGTGCGCGGTATTGCGCCCGGCCGTAATCGCCGACGGCCAGTTTCAAGTCCAGTTCCGGCGACTTGAGCAGCTGCGCCAGCGCCCAAGTATCGTCAATGTCGTCGCCGATATCTGTGTCGAGGATGACGGGGGCGGGAGCAAGTCGTGTGGGTGGTGTGTCGGCAGCGCCAGCGGGCAGGAATGCCAGCATAAAGCCCAGCCAGAGTAACCCCACCCAGAAAGAGCGCCTGGTGGCCTCAGATTTCACACCGGCGGGCACCATGCGAGCGAGTGTGTCCCTGAAGATTGGTCTCATCAAGTTGGCGCTTAACCTGGGATTTCCCATTTGGTTTGTTGCCCACGACCGGCGTGGGTCATTCTTATAATTTTGCTCATTTTCGTTCTGTTTCATAGATTGTTTTGAGGCTATTCTTGGCAGCAATGCCCTTTTTCTCCCGGATGTGAAGCTACCTTAGCAACTCAACTCCGGTCTCATATCGTCCACCACAATGCACAAAATGTTTGGTTTTGGCGGCGGGGTGGCGGCGGTGCTGAAGGTAAACAGGAAATCCACCAGAGCGAAAACTGACGGGTTGACAATCAGGACTTGGTTGGTTGTCATAATTGGATCAGGCATTCGGAGTTTTGAGTTTTTCGATGAGGTAGTCGCAAGGTTGCGGATTCTTCACATCGGGTGCGCCGGGATAGACGAGTTCGCACTCGACGCCAACATCGTGCAGTTTTTCCTCAAGTTTCACACCGAAGTTCGCGGTGTGCGTTGGGTCTGTTTGATTTTGTCCCAGTGCGGGAGGCGTGCGGAAAATCATATAAATCGGTGGCGCATCCGCCTTAACCAGGGCGTAGGGCGAATACTCTGCAATCCACGGCAGAATTTTCCCACGATTTTCAAGAAATTCTTGGAACTGCGAAAGCTTGGTATTCTTATTGCCGGTAAAGCCAAACGCGTGACCGCCGTAGTGACTGTTCGGCGTCCACTCTTTCATCTGTTGTGGGTCGAGTGACGTCTGCGGGCGTGACACGGCGGCACACCAGAGCCGAGTGGACTCGCGGGCGACCGGATCGCTGCTCTTTGGGTCGGCCAAGTCATGATGAAACGCCAGCCACAAACTCGAACACGCGCCCGCCGATACGCCCGCCGCGCCGATCCGCACCTTGTCGAGATTCCACTCGGCGGCCTTGCTGCGGACGAACTGCAAAGCGCGAGCAGCATCCTCCAGCGGCCATTTAACCGGCGGTTCCACACCGGCGGCTTGCGCCTGCGGCACGTAACGATAGTTGACTGACACGACGGAAATGCCTGCCGCGAGATATTTGTCAAGAAACTCTACTTGGTTCTTGTCGCCGGTATTCCAGCCCCCGCCATGGATATAAAACACCAGCGGCGTGGGCTGTGCCGACTTGGCCTGCCAGAAATCCAGCACCTCCCGCTCATGTTCGCCATATTTTACATTGGCCAAAGTGGGCGGAGGCAAAACGGGCAATGGGTTTTGCCTTTTCCTGACGGTGGATTTCTTTGCCGGGTTGGACTGGTCGCTAGATATATTGGTGCTCGTGTCGGCGGCACCGGCGATGGCTAGTCCGGAAAACAGGCAACCGAGAATCGCAAGAGGCAGAAGTCGTTTCACAGTTTGGATTTGAATATGCGCAGAGTGCGATCGTTCGTTTGATTTCTATGGCACTCAATTCATTGGTTGAACGCCTGTAACTCGGCACACGACGAGTAGGCTTTTTTCGAATTG
>JBAXIY010000112.1:0-8990 GCA_037138135.1 Verrucomicrobiia bacterium | reverse complement strand
GCGCGAAGACGATTCAGGACGCCGATGCCGCCGCGCGCGCGGTGGCGAACAGCGCACTGGTAAAAACGAGTTGGCACGGCGGCGATCCGAATTGGGGCCGAATCATTGATGCCATTGGCTACTCGCCCGCGACCGTGGTGGAGGAGAAAATCGACATCGGTTATTCCGCAACCGGTGGCAAAAAGATTTTGTGGAGCCTCAAGCGCGGACAGCCGACGCCGGCGACCTTCAAACAGCTTTGCGCCGCCGTGGCGCCGAAGGAATTTGAACTGCACATCAACCTGAACCTCGGCAAGGCCAGCGCGGTGATGTATGCGGCAGACTTGACCGAGGAATATGTTGATTTCAACAAGGGCGACGTGACGGATGCGAGCTCGTTGGGAGGGTAACTCTTAGGGCTTTTATTAAAAAAGTGGAAATCCGCCTCTAACCAAAACCATGCAGTGTCACAGCAAAAACTCGGCAGAAAGATATCATTGCGCAATATGATACTTTTTGCACAACTTGACGTTAACAACTCTTGCCTCCAAGAACCGCTAACTCAAGACTATGCCTGAAGCTCGCCGAAAAATATCTAGCCGACAAAAAGGGCGAGGCTGATACTGGCAGAGCTTAAAATAATTACAGCTAATCACACAACCCGCCATTTCCAAAATGGATTTTTAATATATCGCATCCTGCTGTTTTTCAGCATGATATAGGTTGCATTAGAAATTGACACGTTCCCCTGAAGTGTCTTAACGTATTGATGCAAGGGTGTCGTGCTGAAATGTCTTCAGTCGTCAAACCACCTTGCCGCAGTAATCTTTAAGATTCCGAGGTTCCTTTATGAGTAATGCAACAACGGGTGTGTCGTCGTCAGGCGGCGCGCAAAAAGTTTCGAAAATCAACGAAGTGGTCATCCGCATCGCTGGTAATTCGCAAGATGGTATTCAAGCCATCGGCGGTTTCCTCGCGCGCCTCGCCGGCCGCAGCGAGCAGGAAGTCATGACGTTCATGACCATTCCCGCCACGATTTCCGGTGGCGCGTCGATCTTTCAAGTTCGCATGGGCAGCGGCGAAGTTCTCAGCTCTGGCGACGAGGCTGACGTGCTCCTCGCGTTTTATCAGCATAGCTATGACGCTCATATCGCTTCGCTCAAAAAAGGTGGCATTGTGCTTTTTGATTCCGACCATGTCGTGGCCAATGAGGAACTCAAAAAGACCTACCACCACCTCGGGATTCCGATTTCCGGCCTGACGGTCGAAGCTATTGGCGGCACCGCCAAGGACAAGGGGAAAAACATTTTTGCGCTCGGCCTCATCGCCAAGATGTTTGATTTGAATCTGCCGAAACTTGAAAAATTGATCGGCGAACGTTTCACCGGCAAAGACCCGAGCATTTTGAACAATGCGCTCGCCGCGTTTCATGCCGGCCATGCGAATCCCTTCGGCAACGTGCTGGAAACCTTCAAGTTCGTTGATGCCCAGAAGAAAGATGGCCATCAGGTCGTGATGAATGGTAACGAAGCCATCGGCTATGGTTTGATTGCTGCCGGCGTTCGTTTTGGCGCGGGTTACCCGATCACGCCGTGGACGGACATCATGGAATTGCTCCGGCGCGAATTGCCGAAATACGGCGGTTGCTTCATCCAGACCGAAGACGAAATAGCTGCCATCTCGATGGCCATCGGCGGTAGCTACGCCGGCCGCGTCGCGGTGACGGGTTCCAGCGGTCCTGGTATTTCCCTCAAAACCGAGGCGCTCGGCTGGGCGATCATGGCGGAAATGCCGCTGGTCATCATTGACGTGCAACGTGGCGGACCTTCGACGGGCATGCCGACCAATATCGAGCAATCTGACTTGAACATTGCCGTCAACGGCGGCCATGGCGACGCGCCGCGCGTTGTCATCGCGCCGGCAAACGTTGAAGATTGTTTCTACATGGCGATTGAAGCCGTGAACATTGCCCGCAAATACAGCGTGCCGGTGATTTTGCTTACGGACCAAGGCATCGCCACGCGCATCGAAGCGTTTGTAGAGCCGAATCTCGAAAAGATTTGCCAGGAAATCGGGCCGGATTTCGCGCCGGTTGCCGATCACAAGCCGTATGATTTGTCTGCTGCTAACGGTATCTCCCATCACGTCCCGCCGGGCACCAAGATCAACAGCGGCAAGTATCCGATTGTAACGGGTCTCGAACATGACGAACTAGGGCATCCGACCGGCTCGCCGAAATTGCACATGCAGATGACCGCCAAGCGCCGCAAGAAATTGCAAGCTCTCGGTGCCTCGCTGCCGTTGCCGAAAATTTACGGCCCGTCCGAAGGCAACGTTTTGCTCGTTGGCTGGGGCTCCACTGAAGGTCCCGTCAAGGAAGCCGTGGACCGTGCGCGCGCGGCCGGCGACAGCGTTTCCTCGATTCACCTGCGCCACATCAATCCGTTGCCGAACGGGTTGGAAAACATTTTCTCCGGCTTCAATCACGTGCTCGTCGTCGAGATGAATGACGAAGGGCTTTACGGCTTCGGCCAGCTCGGAGCGATTCTGCGCGCCCGCTATTGCGATGCCAAGATCCAAGGCATCAACAAGACTGACGGCCTCACCTGGAAGGTGAAGGAAATCCTTGAACGCACCAAGACCAACCTGTCCGCCGGCTTGAGCAAAATTTAATTTCAACCGCCAAAAAATTATGAGCGAAACTTTGTTAGCCAAACCCGTCGTCAGCACCACCACTCCTCCGACCGAGGAACGCAAGGGCCTGACCAAAAAAGAAATCGCCGCCGACCACCCGACGTGGTGCCCCGGCTGCGGCGACTTCTCCGTCCTCGCGCTGTATTTCAAGCTGATTGAAAAGCGCAAGATGTGGCACGAGAAAATCACAACCGTTGCGGGCATCGGCTGCTCCAGCCGCTTTCCGTATTTCGTGCAGGCCCACGGCGCGCATTACATCCACGGTCGCGCGCTGCCATTTGCGAGCGGCATTTCGCTTTCGCGCCCTGACCTGCACGTTTTCGTGTTCGGCGGTGACGGCGATGCGTTCTCCATCGGCGGCAACCATTTCAATCACACCGCGCGCAAGAACATCAAGATGACCTATTGCGTGATGGACAACTGGGTTTACGGCCTGACCAAGAAACAGACCTCGCCCACGTCGCCGCTCGGCTTCAAGAGCAAGACTGATATCTGGGGCGCGATTGATTATCCGATCAACCCGCTCAAGCAGGCCATCGCCGCCGGGGCCACGTTCGTCGCGCGCACCACACACACGAATCCGAATCACGTGCTCCAGATGATGGAAGCCGCGATGGATCACGACGGTTTCAGCTTCATCGAATGCTTGAGCGAATGCGTCGAGTTTTACGAAGGCGCATTTGATGCGAGCAACCCGCGCAAAGGCGGCGTGTTCAACGAAGTTCCGAAGAGCCACGACGTCACTGACGAAGGCGCGGCCTATAAGCTCGCGGGCGAAGATTTCCCTGGCCACTTCGGCATTTTCTACAAGGTCAACAAGCCGACCAAGAACGCCAAGGAAGCTGAGATCATTAAGAACTACCAGAGCAAAGTCACTGGCCAGCAACCGTGGCAGATTCTTCAGAAGAATTTCGACAAGATGAAATAATTTCGCATTTTCGAATTGCGATATACGATTTACGAGTCCGGTGCAAACCGGGCTCGTAACTTTTTATGACGCATCCATCGTAAATCCTGAATCGTAAAATCCCATGGCCCACATCCACGAAAAAATTGATTTCACCGTCGCGATCTTTATCGTCCAGGATAAGAAAATCCTGCTCATCCATCATCGCAAACTTGATAAGTGGCTGCCCATCGGCGGGCACATTGAGTTGGATGAAGACCCCGAGCAAGCGGCCTTGCGCGAGGCGAAGGAGGAGAGTGGCTTCGACGTCGAGTTGCTTGGCGAACGTCCACCCACGACTGAGGCTGGCACACGGGCGCTGATTGCTCCACGTTTTCTCGACATTCATCGCATCAACTCCACGCATGAGCACATTGGCATGGTTTACTGGGCTCGGCCTAAAAAAGGCCAGATGACGCTGGCGAGCGCCGAGCATCATGATATCCGCTGGTGCACCGTGGACGATCTTGAAAAACTGTCGCCGCCGATGATGGACTCCGTGAAGTGGTATTGCCGGACGGCCATTGAGGAAATTTCCCGCGCGTGAATCCGGCCAAAAAATTTCGAGCCGCTTGTTACACCATCGAAGGTCTCAACTCTTTCGCCGTGGTGATCTATTTTAATTATCTCTACTTTTTCTTCCGCGACCAGTTTGGTTTTAACGACCGCCAGAACCTCGAACTCGCCGCGTTCATCGGCGTGATTTATGTGTTTGCTTCGTTGTGGGCCGGGAAATTTGCGCAACGCTGCGGCTATTTCAACGCCTTAAAAATCGGCTTCGCGGTCATGGCGGCCGGGTTGGCGGTGGGTTCGCAACTGCATTCCGTCGCCGGAGCCATCGCTGCCGCCTGCGTCGTCAATGTCGGCATGTGTTTCATCTGGCCGGTGCTGGAGGCGCTGGTCAGCGAGGGCGAATCGCCGGAGCATATTCCGCACTCGGTCGGCATCTACAACATTACTTGGGCCATCACCAATGCCTCGGCGTTTTTCATCGGGGGCACCCTGATTGACATGCTTGGCTATCAAAGCATTTTTTATGTGCCTCTTGCGTTCATGGTCGTGCAATTCGCCCTGGTTTTCTGGCTGGAAAAGCTGCATTCGCGCAAGCTGGTAAAGGCTTCAGGAAAAGCGTCGCCGCCGTATGATCCGAACCGCCCGTCGTCGTCGCGGGCCAAAAGTTTCCAGCGCATGGCGTGGCTGGCGAATCCATTCGCTTACATCGCCATCAATACGCTATTGGCTGTCCTGCCCGGCGTGGCGGCGAAATTCCAACTCTCGCCGATGCTGGCGGGCTTTACGTGTTCGCTCTGGTGCTTCGTGCGTTTCTTTGCCTTCATTGCGCTCTGGCAATGGACCGGCTGGCATTACCGATTTCGCTGGCTGGTGTCGGCATATGTGCTGCTGGTGATTTCTTTCGCTGCCATTTTGGTTTTGCCAAATCTGGTGGCCGTCCTGATCGCGCAATTGTTCTTTGGCGCGGCCGTCGGGCTGATTTATTACTCGTCGCTATTCTACGCGATGGACGCGCATGATTCCAGCAGCGAACACGGCGGCATCCACGAGGCCGCCATCGGCCTTGGCAATTGCGTTGGCCCTGCCGTTGGCGCGACCGCGCTCTGGCTCGCGCCGCAGAGCGCCAGCATCGGGGCGTGGGCAGTTTCGGGGTTGCTCGCCGCTGGCTTGGGCGGATTGCTGTGGCTGCGAAAGTCGGGAGTCAATACTACGAACAACACGAATTAAGAACGGAGCGCGGCTGTGTCGCATACCAGCCGGAGCGCTTCGCTAAACTGAGTAACATGATATATTTTCCAGTCGACCGCTTTTGCAATACGGTAAACTGGTCCGCTGCGCGGGACACGGCCATGCCCCGGTGGCATTTCTTCCTGTTTCTTTTCGTGTGATTTGTGTATTTCGTGGTTCCGTAATTTGATTTCAAAATGAAAGCCGTGCCGCTACCTACCGCGCTGTTCACGCTGAACCGCGAACGTCTCGCCCAAAAAATGTTGCCGCGTTCGCTCGCCGTGCTGAACGCCAACGACATCATGCCCACGAATGCCGACGGCACGTTGGGGCATCTGCAAAATGCCGATTTATTTTATCTTGCCGGTATTCATCAGGAGGAAACCATTCTGCTACTCGCGCCGGATGCGTTCGACCCAAATCAAAGGGAAATTCTGTTCGTGCGTGAACCAAACGAGCATCTCGCCATCTGGGAAGGTCACAAGCTGACGAAAGAACAAGCCACGCAAATTTCCGGCGTAAAAAACGTGAAGTGGCTTGCCGATTTTCCAACTGTTTTCCGCTCGCTGGCCTGTGAACTGAAAAATATTTACCTCAACACCAACGAACATCCGCGCGCAGATGTGACGGTCGAAACGCGTGACGCACGCTTCATCAACGATTGCCGAAAAAGTTTTCCACTGCACCGCTACCAGCGCCTCGCGCCACTGCTGCACGATCTGCGCGTGGTCAAATCACCCGATGAAGTTGGTGCTATTCAGGCCGCATGCGATTTGACCGGCCGCGGTTTCCAGCGCGTGCTGAAATTCGTGAAGCCCGGCGTGAACGAAGCGGAGATTGAAGCGGAGTTTGCGCATGAATTTATTCGTGGCAAAGGGCAGTTTGCCTACCCGCCGATCATCGCCAGCGGCGTGAATAACAATATTTTGCATTACACACAGAACGATCAGGTCTGCAAAAAGGGTGATTTGCTATTGCTCGATGTCGCGGCGGGTTTGGGCAATTACATGAGCGACCTGACACGCACGATTCCTGTCAGCGGGCAGTTTACGCGGCGGCAGAAACACGTCTATGACGCCGTGCTACGCGTGTTACGCCTGATGACACGCGCAATGGTTCCCGGCAAAACCACGAAGGATTTGCAATCCGAATGCGAGGCGTTACTAGCAGATGAATGCGTCGTCCTTGGCCTGCTCAAACCGGCGCAGCTCAAGAAGCAGACACCGGAGAACCCCGCCGTGCGGCCATTCTTCATGCACGGCGTGTCGCACTCCATCGGCTTAGATGTGCATGACGTGATGAATGCCGGCGCAAAAATTGCGCCCGGCTGGGTGCTGACCTGTGAGCCGGCAATTTATATCAAGGAAGAAGGTTTTGGCGTGCGGCTGGAAAATACTATTCTTGTCACCGAAGACGGCCAACGTGATTTGATGGCGCATATTCCCATTGAGGCTGATGAAATCACTGCGCTGATGAAACGCCGCTGAACAATGCGCTTCAAAAACTCAAATACGTATACGCCTTCAGCCCGCGTTCGTAATCGTCCAGCAGGCGCATGGCTTCGCTGGGTTTCATGCGGTCGGATTTGATGGCCTCATCCATCTGTGCCTTCATCTGGCGTTTGAGTTCGTTCTCGTCATATTGCACGGCGGTGAGCGAATGGATGACGGTGTCGCCCTCAATGACTTCCTCGATGTAATAGCCGGCCGGTTCGTCCGGCTCGAGGAAGACGTGGACTTCATTCACGCGGCCGAAGAGATTGTGCAGGTCGCCCATGATGTCCTGATACGCACCCATCAGGAAAAATCCGAGGTAGTAAGGTTCTTGTTTGCCGTCGCCGTTGGTGTTGAGCTGGTGCAGCGGCAAGGTGTCGCGCACGTCGCGCAGGTCGATGAACTTGTTGATGGCACCGTCGGAATCGCAGGTGATGTCCACGAGCGTGCCTTCGCGCGTTGGACGTTCGTTCAGACGCGAGACGGGCATGATGGGAAATAATTGTCCGAGCGCCCAGTGATCGAGCAGCGATTGGAACACGGAAAAATTGCAGAGATATTGGTCGCCGAGCGAATCCTCCAGCTTCTGGATTTCCTCCGGAATGTAGGCCTGACCTTTGAAGCTCTCGACGACGTCGCGGCTGATCTCCCAGTAAAGATTTTCGATGCGCGCCTTGTCGGGCAATTCCATGACGCCCAGCGTGAACATATTATGCGCGTCGTCCTTGCGTTCCTGCGCGTCGTGGAAGGCCTCGAGCTTGTTCAGCTTGGCGAGGTTCTTTTTGATGTCGAGCAGCTCCTTCACGAGCGGATGTTCGCTTTCGCCGTATTTGAATGCGTCGCCGGGACGGATTTTTTCGATTGCGCCAAAAACCTCCACGATCAAAACGCTGTGATGCGCGACGATGGCGCGTCCGCTTTCGCTGACGATGTCGGGATGCGGCACTTTCTCGGCGTTGCAGACATCAGCGATGTAATAAACGATGTCGTTGGTGTATTCCTGCAACGAATAATTTGTCGAGGAATCAAACGCGCTGCGGGAACCGTCGTAATCCACGCCGAGACCACCGCCGACATCCATGAACTCGATGGCGAAACCCATCTTCACCAGCTTCGCGTAAAAACGCGCCGCTTCCTGCACCGCTTTCTTTACCGTGAGAATGTCCGGCACCTGCGAGCCTATGTGGAAGTGCAGCAGCTTCAGGCAGTGGCCGAGATTTTCCGCTTTCAACATTTCCGTCGCGGTAAGCAATTCGACCGTGCTCAAGCCGAACTTCGCATTTTCGCCGCCGCTCTCCGCCCATTTGCCGGCGCCCTTGCTGAGCAAACGCGCGCGGATACCGATGAGTGGCTCGACGTTGAGCGATTTAGAAATGGTGATGATCTGGCGCAACTCTTCCAATTTCTCGACGACCATGATGACGCGTTTGCCGAGCTTGATGCCGAGCAACGCCATCTTGATGAATTCCGCATCTTTATAACCGTTGCAGATGATGAGTCCACCAAGCTGGTTTTGCAGTGCGAGGCCAGCGAAGAGTTCCGGCTTGCTGCCGACTTCGAGGCCGAAGTTGAAAGGTTTGCCGGCATCCAAAATTTCTTCAACGACTTCGCGGAGCTGGTTCACTTTGATCGGGAACACGCCGCGATATTTTCCCTGAAAACTAAATTCCGCGATGGAACTCTGGAACGCCTTGTTGATGGCCTCGACACGGTGACGAAGAATATCTTGGAATCGGATCAGCAGTGGAAACTTGAGTCCACGGCCCTTGGCCTCCTCGATGACATCGGTGATGTCCACGCTTGCGCCCGCATCCTGCAAAGGTTTGACGGCGACATGCCCGGCGTCGTTGATGTCAAAATACTTCGCGCCCCAGCGGGTGATGTTGTAGAGGTTGCGCGCCGAATCAATATTCCACGGCGCGGCGTTGTCAGTCGGATTGCTCATTCAATGGTTCAAACGAGCGAACTATAAAATTCTTGGCGCAGAATGCAATCATCACATTGAAAAAATTTGGCGCCATTGGCGGTGTCGAACTGGACACTTGCCTTGCCACAGCGGATTTTTGTAGTAATATGACGGTTCACACGTTGCCCACGTGGCGGAATTGGCAGACGCGCTAGATTCAGGTTCTAGTGAG
>JBAXIY010000111.1:0-9012 GCA_037138135.1 Verrucomicrobiia bacterium | reverse complement strand
AAGTTCAGATTGCGGGAGCCGGTCAGCGCGCCGATGATGACGTTGGCGCTGAAAGACACCGCACCGATGTCCGCCGCGTTCATGTCCAGCGTCGCGTTCTGCAGGGCATACACGGTTTGGAAAATCAGCGGGCCGCTGTTCGTGGCGCGGAACGTGCCGGCAAAGGTGTTGCTGCCCCCAATCCAGAGGTTCCCGATGCCGCTGTTCATAATCATGCCGTTGGCGCCGATGATTCCGGTAATCTGGTTCCCGTTTCCGGCGGTGCTGTTATAGGAACTGAGCGTATAGCCGCCATTCCCCATGTCCACTCCACCATTCAGATAAATTCCATACGTGCTGCCGTCGGATTTGATGGTGGAGTTGGTCGTCACCGTGACCAGTCCCCAGTGCGTCAAAACATGGCCGTTGGCGCCGCCAATTTCCAGTGTGCCGCCGTTCAGGGTCACCGGATTGGAAAAGATCATGGTCGCCGCCGTCGGGTAGAAAATGCCGCCGCTGTTGACCGTCAATGTCCCGATGCCGATGGCATTGGCATTGCTAGGAACAAGGTTTCCGCCATTGATGGTGGTGCCGCCTCTGTAAGTATTCGTTCCGCTCAAAGTCGCACTTCCAGTGCCGATCTTGACTAAGGCCAAAGCCCCACCACTGTTCTGAATCACGCCGCTGAACGAATCGTTGGTGATCGTCAAGGTGGCCGGGCCGACTGCGGTGTTGTCCACCACGCCGCTGCCGTTCAACACGTTGATGGCTTGCGCGGTGCCATTCAAATCCAGTGTGCCGCTCACATTCACATTGCCGACCCCGACCCCATTGGGCAAAACATTGGTCGCAGCCATCTGGAGTGTGCCGCCGGCGAAGACGGTGGTGTCGCCGGTGTAGGTTGCGGTGCCACCCAGCGAGACGATACCGCCGCCAGCGATGTTCACGGCGCCACTGCCGGACATGCCGCCATTGACACTCAAAGTCGCTCCGTTGGTGACGATCCAACTTTGAATGGCCCCCAAAACCAAGGGCGCGGTCACCGTCAAGTTCTGGCTTGCGGATGAAAGGTCAATTCCTCCGCTTCCCACCGTCAGGGTATTGGCTCCGCCAATTGAAACCGGACCGACCGGAGTGGTAAGCGAAATGGCGAATACGTTGTAATTAGAATTCAGCACCGTGGCCAGATGCGCGGTGGACAGACTGTTGAACGTCACGGATTCACTCGCCGACGGGGCATTGCCCGCTACCCAATTGTTGGTGATCATCCAGGAAGTGCTGCTGGCACCCGTCCAGACCGACGGAGTCGGAGGCAACGGCACAATGAAACGCCATTGCACCGCCGTGGTGGTCGTAGTGCCGGTCGCCATGGTGAAGGTCGCCACGCTCGTCGTGTTGTTGAACGCCAGTTGCAACCGCTTGCTGCTGGCGGGATGGCTCAGGTAAAACCAACCATATTGATTGGCCGTCAAAGACCATTGCACATTCGTGCCCGTGGTGCCGGCGGCAACGTAGCCAACCGAACTGCCGTTGTAGCTGAGCCGGCGGCCGTCCAGGGAGGAAACGACATAATACTGGCTGGAGCTGGGCACCGGCTGGAGCGTCCACTGCACCGAGACGTCACTGGTGCGGATGTCGGTGGCGTTGGCGGTGGTGCTGAGCGTGTTTTGCAGGCGTTTCCGGGTGCCGCTGTTATGAATGTAATACAGCTTGTTGGTCTCCACGTTGGCATCATTGTCCCAGGCGGCATACAATTCACCGAAAGGTGTGAGGTTGCCGTTGGTGTCAAAGCTGTTTGAGCGCGGGGCGGGCGTGGTGGCCGTCCACGGATTGGGAGCCATCAGATTATTAGTGGTGTCCGCAGTGAAAAGAAACAGGGAATACTTCCGCAGCCACGGCAGACTCTCCGCCCGCCACATAAATTCAGCCAGCGCGTTGTAGTTGTCCTCCTCGGTCCAACTTTGGTTGCCGGCCCAGTCCACGATGCTAAATTCGGTCATCCACATGGGGATGCCCCAGGTGTTGTAGGCGGTTTGCAATGGGTTGATCCAAATGCCAGAACTGGCGCTGGAGTTGTTACCCGGATATTCGTGGCCGGGGAGATAATCCACCCGGCAGCCCCAATTGGTGATATAGCCGAAAAATATGGGCAGCCAGGTGCCGCTCAGACTTGCCGGCGCCGGGCCGGCCAGCGGCAAATCCAGGTTGTGATCGTTCATATAATAGATGGCACCATTGGTGGCATCCAGATTTGCCTGGCCTGCTTGGTCAGGCTCGTTGTAGCCCATGATATTCAAAGAATATCCAGCCCTGCGCCAGCCGGGCTGGAAACTCCAAAGATTACCAGCTACAGTGCCACCGCGATACCAATTGTCGGGATCCATGGGAAAATAATTAACCCCCGGCAGATTGGGATCGCTGGTATACCACCAACCATAGGTCCAGTTGGCGGCAAATTTGACGGGATAGCCCCCCCACGAGCCGGCGATGCCCTTCTTGGGGAATATTTTGGCGAGTGAAATCTGCAAGAACTGGGTGGGGGAGTTGGTCTGGACATTCTGCACCAAAACGCCGCCCTGCGTGGCCAATGCCAGTCCGCTGAACTGGTTCACCACATTAAAATTCGTCCCGTCAGTGCTCTGCAAATACCAGTCCTGATCCGGCAGCGCCGAGTAGGTCTCATCCACCAGTGCCGTCCCCGCATTGGTCGATAACTGCGTCCCCGATAAGCACAAACCAGTCGCCCGGTTTCGCAACCGGTATGTCCCGGTGTCGTAGTTCAACAAAACTTGATACTGCGACGCGGGATTCGTTATTCCGGGCGCCCCCAACACCGGCACCGCGTTGCTCTCCGTCACCACCAAGCCCGCCGCTGAATTACTCAAGTAATAATACGAGTCGCTGAAAGTGTCGTAGTCCGCCGCGACGGGCGTATTGGAAACTATCCCCGTCCCAAGCGGATAACCGCTGCTGTTATTCGCCGAGAAAATGCACAACTCCTGAACCGCGCTAATGCCGTTGTTCGTGAAAACCAATTGCACTTTCGTCGTTGTCACCGGCGTGATGAACGGAATGACCAGTGCGGATGAGTTGTTCCCCGTTACACTCCCGCCGGGAATGTTTGCCCACGCGCTTCCCGTCCAGTATTGCAGCACAAAATTCGCAAGCGGTCGCACGCCCGCCAAGCCGGAATAAAGGTGGGCACTCCCAATCTTATTGGTGAACTGCAAATTGATCTGCAAGGAATTGCTGCCCACCAGCGTCGTCTCCCACGCCGTGGACGGATCCACCATCCCGTCGGCCGCCAGCAAAGGCCAGCCGCCAAGCGTGTTCGCCGTCGCAAACGCCGGCTGCTTCCGCGCCAGATCTATCGAAAAGTCAGTCCCAAACGAAAACCCACTCGGGCCGTTGGGCGGATACAACGCCAGTTCCCGCAGATTCACCGTCGCATCCGCCGAGTCGTAGAAGCGGAATGCGGTCGCCGTGACCGGGCTGCTGAACACAATGTTTCTTTCTTTGTTGGTATTGCCTGACACCGTCGTTCCGGGCACATTCGTCCAGATTCCATTGGTCAGATACTGGAGCGAAAAACCCGTCGGCGGCGACACATTGTCCAGCCCCATCACCAATTGCGCGCTACCCACCGCAACGGGAAACGGGAAGTCCACCTCCGCCCAGTGTGGCTTGGTGTTGCCGCTCTGCCAGGAACTGGTGTCCGTCACCAAACCGTCCGTAATGAACGCGGATGTCTGCGATCCATTAGTCGAGTCGGCGATGACCGGCTGATACTTCGCCAGATTCACTCGCGTCGGCGAAAAGACATACGCGCCGTTGTCGCGCAAATTAATGGCGTTGAGTTGCACCGAGGAACTGCTGGTGAGGTTGAAGGTCTGGTTCGTGCTGTTCGCCACAAAACTGCCAATCACATATTGGCCAACACCGCCCGACGCATTGAGGTTGTTGTAATCCAAAGTGACCGTGTTGGCTCCAGTGGCTACCGCGCTCCGCCCAGACCCGGTGGAACGGGCATCGTTCACCCAGATTTGCGCGCTGTAGGAGTGTTCCGCCGTTAGCCCCTTCAAGGTCACCGTCCCGGTCGTCGCCCCGCCATAGGCACCGCCTTGCAGCACGGTTTGATAAGCGATGCTCAAATTGGTCCAAGGCGCGTTGGTTCCACCGTAGGCGCTGTAGGGGCTGCCGAAGCCCGACAAACTGACATTGCCGCCCCACGCGGTGCCGCTGTTGCCGACCGTGAATGCCACCCCGTTGACCGTCGCACCGTTGGTTCCCCCGGTATAGGCATAAACCAAACTGCCCGAGGTAATGACATCCGTGTCGCTGCTGATGGTCGTCGGAGTGCCCCAAGTCACGGAAGCGGCAAACCCGCTCGCCGCTGAAAAATAAAATCCAGCCGCCAGCGCGAGAACCATGAGCCGCATGAATTCCATCAGCGAAGATACCATGCCCATGGGATATCGTCGAACCGGCAGGTTCACGCCCCCACCAGCGGCGTCACGATTTCGAGCCGGATTGTTGATGCAATCGGTTTTGAAAATCATATCGAACGATATGCCTGCCCCACCGGCGTCAACGAACCGTCCTCATTGAACAAGGCGGAAGAACCGAGCGCCTTGTTGTCCGGGTCGGCTGGAAACCAAGCGTAGCGTTCGACGAAATCGCAACCCTCCAGGCGCGGCAGCACCTGTTCAACGAACTTCATAATTTGCCCGGGATTATAACGGTTGTCGGCGCGGGTCTTGGCTTCCCAGTCGCCCACCGCGAATTCCGTGATCCAGATGGGCCGGTTAAACAGCTTATGCACCGACGCCAACTGGTTCATAAATGCGTCCACACTCAATCCGCCGTAGGAATGAACCGTCACAAAGTCCACGCGCAAATGGCGTTCTTCCACGCCTTTCATAAAAGCCTTCATCCATTCCCCATCGGGGTGCACGCACGCGGGGCAGCCCAGACGGAGACCCGTATCCATGAGCTTGGGCCAGAGTGAGAGAGCGTCTTCGACCGTCACGTTTGACTGCTCCTTATTATCCGGCTCATTCAATCCCAAAAGTTGCTGATAACCCGCGGTTCGCAATCGCTCGCCCAGCTTGGTGAACGAATCATCGGGCTTGCCACCCCAGACCATCGGCACGAACTCAATCGCGGCGGGAATGTTTTCCGGCGGCATGCTGCCCCAGGAATAAAACCAGCGCGCGCCACTGGCTTTGAGTTTCTCGCGCCATTGGCTGGCTTCATTGGTGGTAATTCCCAGACCACGCTTAACGCGGGAACGCGGGGATGCGGGCAGGATTCCAGTGGCAGCGGGGAAAACCGCCGCAACCGTTGCTGCCATACTGAACTGTAAAAATGATCTTCGGTTCATGGCGGATTAAAGACAGCGCTGAAAAACCTGTTCAAATTGAAGACCATCAAGGATGGGCTGAAATGAAACAGCCCGCCGCCGAGGCTTTCGATCAAGTATTCGTCGTTGGTTTGATGCGAGTCGTTGACGTTCAGCGCGCGCTCCAGTTTTGGGACGAACAAAGCGATAGTATTGTCGTTGCCATACGTGGTAGCGTTGTCGCACAGGAAATCCGACGCGCGCGCAACAGTGATGTCGTTGGTGGTAATCCTCGCCGCTGGAGCAGCAACCGCGAGAGCCAACCAAATTATAATTGGTGGCATAATTTCATTGCTTTCAAAATATAAGATTTGGAATCAGACCGCCGACTTAGAGTATTGGGTGCCACCACAAGAACGGCGCCGGTGATTGGGCAGCTTAAACCTTGCGATAGATTTCCCATATCCCACTTTAGTGTTAGAGAACGCCTTGGATGAGCAATGAAAACAGCTACTTTGCTTAACCACCCATTGCAAACATCGACGAATCTGTTCGGTTTCATTATAAAAAGTGACGGCGCCAACCCCATAGCGCCGCCACCCATTCACCCCAAACCGGAACCCATGAACCGGTCTTGGTGACGGGAACCAAAACCCGTCACGAAGTTCTTTGCGGACGGCCACTATGGCCGACTGCCAGCAATTAAATCTTAACGGTTTTGTTCGTCCGCACATACCGGCGCACACCGACCACCGTCAGCATCGCCCCGGCAAAGCCAGCCAACGCCACGTTTACCGGCTCCGGCACCGCCGTGATGTCCAAGCTCCAGCCGTTCAGTGTCGCATTACCGCCACCAGCGGACACGTCCGCAAAAAATAACGTCCACACGCCGTTCGGATCCTTCCCGCCATAAATGCTGACGTCGTTCAAGGAAGTCGAGGTTCCCGGCGTGGTGAAAGCCGTGTAGGACGCGAGCGGACTCTCGGAGCTATACAAGGCCGTGCCCGTCAAGGTCGTGGTCAGTCCCGCAATCGTATCGCCAAACGGCGTGGTCGAGGTCACGCCTGGACGGTTCAACAGCACCGCCAGCGTGCCGTTGTAAGTCAGATACGCATACAACCCGCTGTTGTTGCCGCCAGTGACGTTGAGCGTCACCGAAATCGCGGACAATGAATTGCCCAGTCCGCTTACGGTGATTGAGTTCCAGGTGCCACCCGGATTGCCGTCCGCGATCGTTTGGGTGAAGGGAGTTCCCCCGGCAGCGGTGCCGCCACTGACCGCCGTGCCCTCGTAAAAAATGGCCGCTTGCGCACTTATGCCCAGTCCCAGCAGACCCGCGACAATCAAATTTGAATATTTCATAGTATTTTTAGTTAGGGTTAGAGTTGGGTTCAATGCTGGATTGTCCGGTAAAAGCCCGAGCCTAAGGGCGGGGCCGTGTCCTGAAAGCTAATCTTGCCGTCCGAGGCCGCCTGAATTGGATTAGGTGGCGTCAAATTGGCAGTCAATGTGGTGTAGGTGCCACTGGCAGTGGTAGAACGTTGCACGTCATATTGCACTCCGGGAATGCCATACATGGTGCCGTTGACCACGCCGCCAACCCCTACGCTGATTTCCGGTTTGCTGACGCTCACCGCGTTCGTAAAGGTGATGTTCACCGTGGCCGTGGCTGAAGACACACCGTCGGACACCGTGTAGTCGAAATGGTCACTGCCCGGCGTGCTGGAAGGCTCGCAGAGAATGATCGTGCCCGCACCATTGGTGATCACGCTGCCGCCAAGGAAGCTGCTCGCGCTCGGTAGGGTGATCGTGTAAGTGGGGCTGACCTGCGAACTGGCTAGACCAGCGGTCTGAATCTCCGCCAGCGTAATCTGTCGGCCGATGCCGGAGGCATTCGCGTAAGTCAGCACGGGCACTTTGATGCCGGTAACCGTTAGGGCGGTGCTAGTGTCGGGCGTGGCCGCATTTAAGGTGTTAGCCCCAGCAGCATTACCCGCGTAGGCGTAGTTGATGGTGTAGGCGGTGGGCGAAGGCGGAATCGTGGCCGTCGGGAAACTGATGGAGAAACCACCGGCACCGCCAGCAATGCTGGCGTTTTGGGTGTTCCCATTGATCGTCACGCTGACCGTTTCACCATCGGCTGGATAGCCCGAACCGGCGCTCACCGTGCCGCTCAAGCTCACGTTAGCGGTGCCATAACTGATGCTCGGGCTGGCCGTTACCCCGCCGATCGTAGGAGTGGCCTTGATCACCGTCACCGTAAACGCCGTGCCGCTGCTGGTGCAGCCCGTGGCGCTGTTCTTGACCGTAATGGTGCCATTATAAGTCGCGATAGGTGCGCTCGCCGGCACGGTGATGGCAATGGGACTGCTTGGCAAAGCGGCAAACGAACCCCCATCCGTGAAACCGGCGGTATGCGCGGTGGAATCATAGGTGATGATGTATTGGTTAGCCCCGTTGCCGGTGGCCGAGTAAGGCAAATTTGCGCTGGTCGTGCCATAGCTGACTGTGGGACTGCTGCCCAACGTGATCGTCGGCAGCGCGTTCACCGTGGCCAGCGTCGTGGCATCCGCCGAGGTGAGGCCGTTGACGGTTATGGTGCAATGATACGTGGCGCTCACCGCCGTGGTGGCATTGGCGATGGACGGATTTTGCAAGGAAGAGGTGAAGCTGGGTCCCGTCCAGGCGTAGGTTCCGCCGCTGACGGCGTTGGCCGTCAGGTTGAGAGTGCTGCCCGCACAAATCGGACCGTTGTTACCCAAGGTCAGGGCGGCGGGGTAAACATCGAGATAAAGTTCACCGCTGGTAACCCGCAGCGTCGGCGTCGCAGTGCCGGCAGCGGTGCTGCTGCCGTTTACCGTCAGGGTGCCGGGCGTGCCGGTCACTGTCGCCGAGCCGCTCTTGGCGATGAGTTTGTAACTGCCCGCCGTCAAGGCCGTGGTGGTGGTCACGGTTACCGGGTTGTTATTCAAGTCCAGCGAACCAGCCGTGCCCGCCACCGTCAGCGGTGCGATCGTATTGGCGCTGCCCAAAGCGGTGAACGCCAAACCGCCGCCCAAGGTCAGGTTTTTGCTGGAAGCCACCGTGATGGTAGCCGTGGTATTGCCGCCGGTAGCGCTGGCTTTCAAGGTCTGGCCGGCACCCAATGCCAAAGCCGTGGTGGGCGTGGACACATCGAAGGTTGCCCCACTGGCCACGGTGATGTTCGGCGTGTTGGCCAGTGTGCCGCCGGTGGCTAGTTTTAGCGTGCCCGCGCTGATGGTGGTGTCGCCACTGTAGGTGTTCGCACCGGACAACTGTATCAGCCCTGGACCGGCCTTAGTGATGCCGCCGCCCGCCCCGCTGGTGATTTGCGCTTGAAGGTCCATATCCGTAGCCGCCGCACCGTCCGCAATGGTAAATGTCCTTACGGCTGTGCCTAGGGCAAGGATGCCACTGATCGTTGAAGCGCTACTCGCACCGGTGAGTGTCACGTCGCCGCCCAGATTGTATGTGCCCGCCCCGGTCGCAATCGAACCAGCTGTCAACGCCAGGGTGGTGCCGGTGAGATTGCCGCCGCCCGTGTTAACCGAGCCATTGACCGTCAGCGCACCCACGCTCAGATTCCCGCCTCCAGCGGTGACCTGGCCACCGCTGTTGACCGTCAACGCACCCGTGGTGGTTTCGGTGTGGGCGTTGAGATCCCAGAGGCC
>JBAXIY010000110.1:0-9136 GCA_037138135.1 Verrucomicrobiia bacterium | reverse complement strand
TATCTCGTCGCCGCGTCCAAGACCGACCCGACCGTCGCGCCCGCCGGTTGCGATTGCTTGAAGATTCTCCCGCACATCCCGCACATTGACGACGCACACCCGCTCACTCGCGAAGACTACGCCAAACTCAAGGAGCGTATTCTAGACAAGCTGGAGCGGATGGGCCTAAAAGATTTGCGGAAGCACGTCGTCTTCGAGCATTTCTGGACACCGCTCGACATTCGCGCGCAATACAACTCCAACAAGGGTTCCATCTACGGCGTCGTCAGCGATCGCTGGAAAAATCTCGCGTTCAAAGCGCCCAAGCAAAGCACGCTTTACCCCAATTTATTTTTTGTCGGCGGCTCGGTGAATCCCGGCGGCGGCATGCCAATGGTCGTGCTCTGCGGCCAGAACGTCGCCAAAAAAATTGTCGCGTGGGATAAGTCATGACGGCTCTGGTGGTTCTCATTCTTTGTTGGCTAGCGGGCTGGGCAACGCTCGCCCGAATCAAACCGTGTCGGCGAACCACGACGAAGACATTGCAACCAGCCGCAAAACTCTCCGTCATCATACCGGCACGAAACGAGGAGAATAACCTCCCCCGCCTGCTGCGTTCACTGCAAAACCAATCCACACCGCCGGAAGAAATCATCGTTGTGGACGACGCTTCCACTGACCGCACGGCCGCCGTGGCAACGGAACTCGGCGCACGCGTCGTCACACCGCCATCGTTGCCGGAAGGTTGGCGCGGAAAAACCTGGGCATGTCAGCACGGTGCCGATCAAGCCAAAGGCGAGTGGCTGCTGTTTTTGGATGCCGATACTTGGTTTGAATCGGACGGACTGGCCGCTGTGCGCGCAGAATTTTCCGCCGTCGGCGGCGGTGCGCTGTCTGTTGCTCCGCGGCACCACGTCGAACGGTTGCACGAACAGTTTTCCGCGTTCTTCAATCTCGTGATGCTCGCTGGCACCGGTGCTTTCACGGTTCTTGGCGACCATCTCACGCCCCGTGGTTTACTGGGACAATTTCTTCTGATTGAGAAAACAGCCTACGTTCGCGTCGGCGGTCATGCGGCCGTTAGAGAGCGCGTGCTTGAGAATTTCTGGCTCGCGGAAAAACTGCGCGCCGCCGACGTGCCACTGTTTTGCCGGGGCGGACGGAACGTTTTTTCCTTCCGCATGTATCCACTCGGCTGGCGCGAGATGATGGACGGCTGGATCAAAGGTTTTGCAGCGGGCGCAGGTAAAACTCCCCTGCCCTTGCTGCTGCTGGTGATTGCGTGGATGAGCGGGCTCATGATGGCGGCGGGAAATCTACTCCTCGCAAAGGATGTGCCGGTTTGTTTGTTCGTGTATGCGGCTTATGCGCTGCAAGTCGGCTGGTTGTTGCGGCGTGTCGGCACGTTTCATTGGCTCACGGCGCTGTTATTTCCCGCACCGCTGATTTTTTACTTCATCATCTTCACCCGCTCCGTTTGGCGTGCGGCGCGCAAACAACCTGTGGATTGGAAAGGCAGGAAAATCCATGCTGGTTGAGCTTCCCATCGTCTGGACGACGCTGCTGAACGTGCTGGCTTGGCTGGTCATCCAGCTCGGTCTGGCGTGGATGATGATTCGAATTCCGGCGAGCCGGTTTAATCCGCGCAGTTCATTGGCGCGGCTGCGGCCTTGGGAAAAATCCGGTCGCTTTTACGAAAAAGTTTTCCTCATCAAGCGCTGGAAAGATCGGTTGCCCGATGCGGCGGGACGGTTCAAAGGCGGCTTTGCCAAAGCCAACCTGCGTGCAAACACGCCCGATTTTCTGGAACAATTTCTGCGCGAAACGTGGCGCGGCGAGCTGACGCACTGGCTGGCGGTGCTGGCGGTGCCGCTCTTCGCCATTTGGAATCCAGCTTGGGGCGTCGCCGTCAACGCAGGTTGTGCCGTGGTGCTAAATGTTCCGTGCATTCTCGCTCAGCGCTACAATCGTGGCCGGTTTTTGCGGGTGCTGGAACGAAAGTAACTTCGGCTAGACGTCGACCATCTTCACACCTGCGTGTTCTTGGAAACGAATTCCACCCCGTGCGCGCGGCTGATGAGGTTCGCCGCAATGCGGCCGGATTCGTAAATCGTCGGCAGTCCGCTGCCGGGATGCGTGCCGCCACCGACGAGGTAACAGTTGCCGAGTTCTTCGAATTTATTGCGCGGCCGGAAATAAAGCATCTGCGACAACTTGTGCGCGAGGTTGAAGGTCGCGCCGAGATGGATGTTGTGGCTCTCCCAACTGTCCGGCGAGAAAACAATCTCTTCGCGGATGTGCTTGCGCAAATCTTTCATGCCGCCGCGCGTTTCCATCGCTTCGAGTAGTCGGTCGCGGAAACCGCCTTTCTCTTTGGACCAGTCAATCGCGGCGGATTTATTGGGCACGGGCACCAACACATAAATCGATGAATGGCCGGGCGGCGCGAGGTTGGGATCCGTCACGCTGGCATTGCGCACATAAAAAGAACATTCCTCCGACAATACCTTGCGCTGAAAAACGTCCTCAATATTTTTCCGGTAATCTTTCGAAAAGAAAATCGTGTGATGCGGCAGGTCGTAGACCTTGTCCACGCCGAGATACAGCATGAAGGTGGAACAGGAAAATTCCTTCTCATCCACTTTCGGCGGCGTGTATTTCTTGAGCACGCCCGGCGGAACGAGGTGTTTCATTGCGTAACCGAAATCGGCATTCAACACCGTTTCGTCACCGAGAATTTTTTCGCCGGATTCCAGTTCCACGCCGCGCACGTCACGGCCTTCGAGGACGAGCTGTTTCACCGGCGCATTCAGCCGGATGTCCACGCCATATTCGCGACAGACCTTGGCCATCGCCTCGGAAATTTCGCTCAAGCCGCCCTGTGTGTGATAAACGCCGTAGGCATGTTCGACAAACGGCAGAATCGCAAATAGACCGGGGCAATCCCACGCGGACATGCCAAGATATTTCGCCTGAAAGGTAAAGCAAAGTTTGAGGCGATCGGGTTTAAAATAGCCGCCGAGCACGTCCATGACAGATTTGCCAAGCGAAAGATGCGGCACGGCTTTAATCAGGTTCGTGTCGAGGTAACTCGTGAGCGAAGAATAATCTTTTTGCAGACACGGATACATTTTGCGGAAACGCTCCTGCTCCGTTTCCAGAAAGTGCCAGTAACCTTCGGCGTTGCCGGGAAATTTCTCATTCAACTGCTTGAGCATCGCCGCGTGATCCGTCGTCGGCTCGAACATCATATCGTCGAACTGCAACCGATACATCGGCTCCAGCTTCACGAACTTCAGATAGTCCTCGCTCTTGCGCCCCGCCTCCTCGAAGACTTCGTCGAGGATGAACTTCATCATCAGGAACGTCGGACCGGTATCAAACTTGTAGCCGTTGCGCTCGATGGCGGCATTGCGCCCGCCAACGCGGCCATTTTTTTCCACCAATGTGACTTTAAAACCGCGCGCCGCGAGTAGCATCGCCGACGTCAAACCACCGGGACCGGCGCCGACGACGATGACATGTTTCTGTGAGTTATTGGAATGGTTCATGCCGCGAATATATGCCGCACAGCTTTAGCACATCTGACCGGCTGCCGCAAACGGGCATTTTGATTCGCGGTTGAAATCCGGTCGCAATGCGGGCAAGCTCCCTTGCGTGAGCCATCTTGCCAAAGCCCGTGAAGTGTTCGACATCGAACTTGCCGCGTTGAAATCCGTCCGCGCGCAGCTCGATAAATCCTTTGACCGCGCCGTCGAGGCCATCATCGACGTGCTCAAACAACGCGGCAAAATCGTCATCGTCGGCATCGGCAAATCCGGAAACGTCGGCGCCAAAATTGCCGCCACGCTCACCAGCACCGGCTCCACCGCCGTCGTCCTTAACAGTGTGGATGCGTTGCACGGCGATGTCGGTATCGTCAATGACGGCGATGTGATTCTTGCTTTGAGCTATTCTGGTGAATCGGAGGAACTGTTGAACCTGCTGCCCACGCTAAAACGATTTTCCGTCAAAATTATTTCCATAACTGGAAATGTAAAATCCTCTCTGGCACGCCACAGCGATTTAGCATTGAACGTCAAGGTTCCGAAAGAAGCTTGTCCCTTCAACCTCGCGCCCACGAGCAGCACCACAGCGACACTCGTCATGGGTGACGCGCTGGCAATGGCGGTTTTGCAGGCGCGCGGCTTCAAGCAAAGCGACTTTGCCAAGTATCATCCCAGCGGCGCGATTGGCCGCGCCATGTTGTTGAAGGTCGGCGAAATCATGCGGAGCGGCGAGCGCAACGCCATCGCGTCCGAAAATCTTTCCGTGAAGGAAGCGTTGCTCGTGATGACGCACGCCAAGTCCGGCAGTCTAGCGGTTGTGAACGCACGCGGCAAACTCGCAGGTATTTTCACCGACGGCGATTTTCGCCGACACATGGCGAACGACGAAAAACTCCTATCGCAGCCGCTCAAGAAAATCATGACACGGAATCCCATTTGCGTCCGCGAAACCGCACTCGCCGTCGAAGCGCTGAAGATTTTCAATGAGCGGAACATCGACGATCTAATCGTCGTGAACGCGAAAAATGAGCCGGTCGGATTGGTGGACTCGCAGGATTTGCCGAAGCTGAAAATTGTTTAGGGCTCACGCAAAGGCGAAAGCCGCAAAGGATTTAAGTCTGACATAGCAGACCGAGATTGATTTTGTTTTCTTCGCGCCTTTGCGTCTTTGCGTGAGATTATTTACGCGGCGAATTTCAGATATATCACTTTTAAATACTCCGCTTCCTTGAAGCCAGCCGGATGATCTGGCGGATGTTGCAAGGTTTTCAGTTCCGTGAATTTTCGGCCCGACTTCACGCCCGCCCGCCGCACAGCATCAAAAAATTCAGCCGCCGAAACGTGCGCCGAACACGAACCAGCCACCAGAATGCCATCGCGCGAAAGCCGCATGATTCCAAGTGAATTCAAACGTTCGTAGGCGCGGATGGCACCTTCCCGCTCGGCCGCGCGCTTCGCGAGCGACGGCGGGTCGAGAATGATCAAATCAAATTTGTCCGGAGCATTTTCCAGCCAGTCAAAACAGTCGGCTTGCACCGTTTCATGGCGGCACGCCGCGACCGCGGGAAAGTTTGTGTTCAGCGCAAAATTTCGCTTTGCGGATTCCAAAGCGTGCGCGCTGATATCCAAGTCGGTAACGGATTTCGCACCACCGCGTGCGGCATACACGGAAAAACCGCCGGAAAAACTGAAGGCGTTCAGGACTTTTTTGCCGTGCGCCAGTTTTTCCACCTCGGCACGGTTCTCGCGCTGGTCGAGAAAAAAGCCGGTTTTTTGCCCGCGCAAAACATCGGCTTCAAACCGGATGCCGTTCTCTGAAAAAATCACCGCGCCTTCGGGCGAGACACCGAAAAGCATTTGCCCATCGCGGCGCTGAAATTGTTTTTCCGCGAGCGACTGGATGTTCCGGCTCAAGCGCAAAATGATTTTTTCGCACGGAATTGTTTCTTGGAACAACGCAAGCATTTCATCCTGTCGCGGCAGCCACACGGCGGAATAAATTTTTAGCACGAGTGTGGAATCATATTTATCCAAAACGAGCGCTGGCCAGCCGTCGCTCTCGCCATGAATCAGTCGATAGCCGGTCGTGGTCGCATCAAAAAGTTTCACGCGCCGTTCCAAGGATTTTTCCAAACGCGCTTTCCACCAAGTAGAATCAATGGTTTGCGGCTTACCAGCATGCAAAATACGGACGCGAATGGGCGAATCGGAATCATACAAACCGACGGCGAGAAATTGATCGTTGCGGTCGTAGATGACGGCGAGCTCACCGGTCTGACCGGCGCGATTTTGTTCGCGGATGCTATCGGCAAACAGCCACGGATGGCCGGAACGCACGATGGATTCGGCCGTGTTCGTGAGCCGCAGCCGCAGACGGATTGGTTTTGAATCCATGGGGAAGTGTCACGCAAAGACGCAAAGGCGCGAAGAAAAATCAAAGGCCATTCACAACGCGAGTGATGCCATCCTTAATCAGCGCTTCGCCAAAATTTATTAGCAGACCAAGTTTGAGGTTGGTCAAACGCAAGTAAGTCAGGACTTGTTTTTTGTGAACCGGCGAGATGACTTCAACCGATTTCAATTCGACAATGACTTTGCCTTCGACAATTAGATCTGCGCGAAAACCTTCTTCCAGATGCACTGATTCGTAAACCACCGGAATGGCTTGTTGACGGGCAACCTGCAATCCGCGTTGCTTCAATTCATGCGCCAATACGGCTTCATAAACGGATTCGAGCAAGCCCGGCCCCAGCGTCGTGTGGATTTTGAATGCCGCATCCACGACCTGCTTGGCGACATCGTTTTCAGTCATAGTCACTTTGCGCCTTTGCGTCTTTGCGTGAGATTTTTATTCCAAGCCGCTGGCTTTGCGGGCGCGTTTCAGAACTTTTTGCGCCAAAGTGCGCGCTTTCGTGGCGCCGTCGGCTAGAACTTGATTGACGTAATCCAGATTGGCGGCAAGTTCGGCGCGCTTCTGTCGGGCTGCGGCAAAATGATTCCAATAATGTTCGAACAGGCCTTTTTTCAAATCGCCGTAGCCCATACCGCCGGCGCGGAGGCGAGTTTCAAAATCCTTGGCAGTTTCCGAGGGCGCGACGAGCTTCAGCAATTGGATGGCGAGATTCTGGTCGGCATCCGGCTTGGGTTCTTCCGGCGTGCGAGAATCCATCTTGATGCCCATGACCTTTTTGCGAAGCGGTTTTTCTTCACCGAAAATTTCCAGCGTATTGCCGTAGCTCTTGCTCATTTTTTCGCCGTCGAGGCCGGGAACTTTCGCGGTCTCGCCCTTGATCTGTGGCTCGGGAATGACAAACGTTTCGCCGTAGGCTTCGTTAAATTTTACGGCTATGTCGCGCGTCATCTCGACGTGTTGCTTTTGGTCCTGGCCAACGGGGACGACGTTCGAGTCATAAATCAGAATGTCCGCCGCCATCAGCACGGGATACGCGAAGAGGCCGTGGTTGATGGGGATGCCTTTCGCGGACTTGTCTTTGAACGAGTGCGCTTTTTCCAACATGGACATGGGCGTGAGCGTGGAGAGCAGCCAAGAAAGCTCGCAGACTTCAGGCACATCCGACTGGCGGAAGAAGACGGATTTTTTTGGATCAAGCCCACATGCGAGAAAATCCAGCGCGACGTCCAAAGAATTTTTCCGGCGCTGTTCGGCATCGAACAGCGAGGTCATGGAGTGATAATCGGCGATAAAATAAAACGCCTCGCCTTTTTCTTGCAGGGCGATGGCGGGCTGCATCATCCCGAAATAATTTCCGAGGTGCAGCGTGCCGCTGGGCTGGATGCCGGACAAAATACGCATGAAGAAAGAATAAAAAAACGGACACAGATTGCACGGATTTTCATGAATTGCTTTTCGTTTGCGCCAATTTCGTTTGCGCCAATTTGTGAAATTAGTGTCTCAACAGATTTCCCGTCTTTACTTCCCAGCGCTGCAATTCTTTTCCCAACTCACTCGGCCAATTTTCCTCGGTGCAGGTCATGAACACCTGTCCGCGTGAGCGTCGCGCCTGTTCGAGCAACGGCAACAAACCGCTGCGACGTTTCACATCGAGTTCGCCCATCACATCGTCAATCAGTAGGATTGGCGGCGAACCGTGAATGCCGGCGAGAAATTCCGCCTGTGCCATTTTCAAGGCGATGGCTAACGTGCGTTTTTGGCCTTCGCTGCCGAATTGCGCGGCGGATTTTTCATTTTGCAATAATTGCAAATCATCGCGGTGCGGGCCGACCAATGTGGCGCGGAAACTCCGCTCGCGTGCCCGCGATTGCGCGAGTTCCACGGCAAAATCATTTTTCACACTCGGCTGATATTCGATGCGTAACTCCTCGGCGTCGTTTGAGATGCGGCGATACGCCAGCCGCGCGAGCGGAGAAAATTTGGGCACCAGTTCGCGGCGGGCGCGGATGATTTCGTTGCCTAGCTTGATGAGTTCGCCAGAGAAACTTTCCAGCGCGGCCTCGTCCACGGTGCGTTGCTTAAGCAGAGCGTTGCGGGCGCGGACGGTGTGCATGTAGCGCTGAAGCAGCGGCAAATAACTCGGCTGCGTCTGGGCCAACAGCAGATCAATGAAGCGCCGCCGTGCGCGGGCCGTGCCTTTGATGAGCTGCAAGTCTTCCGTGCAGAAAACCACCGTGCGCAACGCGCCGAAATAATCCGAAAGTTTTTTCACGGGCTGGCCGTCCAGCGTGAGTTTCCGTTCGCGCAACGCCCAATACATTTTGATTTCGTGGTCGCCCTGCCCCACCACGTTGCCGCCGACGAAATAACCTTTCGCGCCATGCCGGATCATCTGCGCGCCGCCGACGCCGCGAAAGGAACGCAACGTGGCCATGAGGTAAATCGCTTCAAGGATATTGGTTTTGCCCTGCGCATTGTCGCCGAGGAGCAGATGGAAGCCAGACGCGAAATCTACGTCCAACCGCGCATAGTTGCGGAAGTCACGTAGGCGCAGATGGGCGAGATGCACGCAATCATTTTAGCCACAGATGAAACCTGATGAAACACAGATTTTTCCCGCTTGGCGGCTTGGCGGTTTGACGGGTAGGTTTAATGCATGAATTACTGGCTAGCTAAATCAGAACCCGAAGCCTATTCGTGGGCGCAACTGGTCAAGGATGGCAAAACGGCGTGGACGGGCGTCCGCAATTTTCAGGCGCGGAACAATCTGCGCGCGATGAAAAAGGGCGATGCCGTTTTCTTTTACCACAGCGTGAGCGACAAACAAATCGTCGGGCTGGCGCGCGTGGCGAAGGAATTTTATCCTGACGCGACCGCCACGGAAGGCGATTGGTCATGCGTGGATTTGGAACCGGTGAAGCCGTTGAAAATGCCGGTGACGCTGGAAGCCATCAAGGCGGACGCCGTGCTCAAGGAAATGCCGCTGGTGAAACAATCGCGTTTGTCCGTCACGCCGCTGACGAAGGCGCAGGCGGAAAAGTTGTTGAAGCTGGCAGCGGGATAAACCGCGAAAGACACCAAATACGCGAAAGGTAGGGCTGACCTGCTGGTCAGCCATCAATAATGGGCGGCGCGGCAGCGACCGCCCTACCGATCAATACACGAGCACCAAGACCGCCGCGTCCTGCGCCGACTT
>JBAXIY010000109.1:0-9268 GCA_037138135.1 Verrucomicrobiia bacterium | reverse complement strand
AAACTCGCCTCGCAGAGCCTCAGCTTTCAGCACGGCTATGTGAATGCTGCCATCTGCGCCCCAAGTCGCAGCATCATCGCCACCGGCCGCTACGGTCAAAACAGCGGCCTGTTTGGCTTCAACAAGATGCCCAACGAAATCACCACCGTGTTTGGAACCTTCCAGAAGGCGGGCTTCCTCACCGGTGTCCTCGGCAAGGTGAGCCACTCGACGCCCGATCCCCTGTTCAAATGGGATTTCGTCCACGACTACGCGGAACTGGGTGCGGGCCGCAGTCCCACCAAGTATCACGATTTCGCCGAAGAGTTCTTTGCTCGTTGCAAGAAGGAGAACAAACCATTCTATTTCATGGTAAACTCCCACGATCCGCACCGCCCGTTTTACGGTGCCGGGCGCAACCTGAAAGGTGAAGAAGTCCCGTCACGGATCTTTAAGCCGAGCGAAATGATCATCCCCGGCTATGTCACCGACCTGCCGGCCGTCCGCGTTGAATATGCGCACTATTACGACTCCATCCGCCGGCTGGACGACACGGTGGGGCGCGTGCTTCAGGCACTCGATGCCTCCGGACTGGCGGACCACACGCTGGTCGTTTTCCTCAGCGACAATGGATCGCCATTTCCCTTCGCCAAGGCCAACACGTATCTTGCCAGCAACAAAACACCGCTGCTTTTCCGCTGGCCAGGCGTAACCAAGCCCGGCTCCGTGGACAAGACGCACTTTGTCTCCGAAGTTGATTTCTTCCCCACGTTCATGGAGGCCACCGGCCTGCCGGTTCCCCAGGAACTGGACGGCCGCTCCCTCGTCCCGCTCATCAAGGGCGGAGAACAAGGCGAACGCGATGTCGTCTTTTCCCAGATTGACTACAAACAGGGCCGCAAGCCGACGCCGATGCGTTGCGTTCAAGATGATCACTTTGGATATATCTTCAACGCCTGGTCGGACGGCAAATTCAAATACAAGAACAACAACGAAGGCGAGACGTTTGCCGCCATGGAAGCCGCCGCCCCGGCGCATCCCGACATTAAAGCCCGCGTGGATATGTTCCAGTATCGCGTCCCGCAGGAGTTCTATGATTTGGAGAAAGATCCTTTCTCCACGAACAACCTCATTCACGTGCCCGAATATCAGGAGACCATAAAAAAATATCAGGATCGGCTGCGGCGTTGGATGGTTGACACCCATGACTTCTGTCTTGCGGCGTTTGATGTTCGGAATGATCCGGCCAAGCTTGCCGACGCCGTGGCCAATTATCCGGAGCTCAAGGGGCCAATCGTTTCCGACGAGGAAAAAGATTCAACCCCTGCCCCAGCAGCCGACGATAAAATTTCGAAGCGCAAAGCCAATCGGGCGGCAAAGAAGAATGAGCCGTGACAGTTATTTGGGTAAATACTGAATCTGAAAAAAACAAGAAAGAAATGTATCATGAAAAAACTAATCACAGTCACAATCATCCTTGCCTTGTTATCGCCCGCCGCGCGCGTGGCCATGGCCGCCGGTAAGCGAGCCGGCAAAAGAAACGCCCAAACCAATTCCACTGCAGCCGCTTCAGTCCCCGCAGTCGCCTCAGCCGCTGTTGTCCCGGTCAAGACCGGCCTCCGCTTGCCAACTCTTTTTGGCGATCACATGATTTTGCAGCAGAAGATGACAAACACTATCTGGGGCTGGGCCAATCCAGGTGAGAAAGTTACCGTGGAGGCTTCTTGGGGAGCCTCGGCTTCGACCCAAGCCGATGCGGCTGGCAGATGGAAAGTCCTGTTGGATACGCCTTCCTATGGCACCGGCTTTTCGCTGAAAATCATCGGCTCGAAAACCATCGAGATTAAGGATGTCGCCATCGGCGAAGTCTGGCTCTGCGCTGGGCAATCCAACATGGGCTGGTCCACGGGCAATTCCTACGAGGCGGAAATGGAAGCCAACGTCAACCTGCCCAACTATCGAATTTACAAGTCCGGCCGCGAACACTGGTATGAGCCGCTGGAGGAGAAACGGGATTTGCTCGGTAAATGGAAGCCCTGCAATCCGGAATCCGCCGCCGAGACCTCGGTTGTCGCCTATAATTTCGGCAAGAAATTGCATCTGGACCTCGGTGTTCCCGTCGGGATCATTCAGGAAGCCTATGCCGGCACGCCGATTGAGGGTTGGATGCCGTGGGACGTTCAGAAGGACATTGCCCAGTCGAAAGAGCAAAAGGAGGAAATGGACAATGCCAAGCAGCGGCAGATTGAAGGCAAGGGCGCAAGTCGGGAAAGTGCTCTCGCCACATTTAATCAAGAGCAGGCGGATTACAACGCTGCAGTTGCTTCAGGGGAGAGCATGAAAAACAAGAACAGAGAGCTGAAACCTCCATATATTACCAAGCCCGCAGATATGGGGAACCAGTATCCGGCCAACATCTTCAATGCCATGATCTATCCTGTCAGACCCTATGGAATCAAAGGCATCATCTGGTATCAGGGCGAGCGCAATGCCAAGACCGTGCCCCAAGCCGTGGCTTACCGCGAACAATTGGAGCGGCTGATTAGCTACTACCGCTCTTCCTGGCATGAACTTTCGGGCGGCAACGTCTCGAAAGACTTGCCGTTCTTTTTCACCCAGTTGCCCGGCTGGGAACCGCCGCAGACCCAGCCGGTGGAAGGATTGGAGGATACCTGGTCGGCCAACCGCGAATCGATGCGACTCGTCAGCATGGAGTATCCCAACACCGGGATGTCCGTTGGCATCGACGTCGGCGACCCGGTTGCCCTGCATCCCAAAAACAAGAAGCCGATCGGCATCCGTCATGCCTATCTCGCGCTCAAAGAAGTTTATGGCAAAGACATTGTCCCCAACGGCCCGCGCTATCTCAGCCAGAAGATTGAAGGAAATAAAATTGTTCTCACCTTCGATTGCATTGGCAGCGGTATGATGGCCGCAAAGCCGGGCAAGCTGGATGACTTTGCCATCGCCGGCGCCGACAAGAAATGGCACTGGGCCGATGCTGAGATATCCGGCAACACCGTCATCGTTTCCTCGCAGGAGGTTTCGTCTCCCGTGGCGGTGCGCTATGCCTGGGCCATGAATCCTACGCAGCGCAACCTGCTCTATAACAAGGAAGGTCTCCCAGCTTCGCCGTTCCGAACGGATAACTGGCCGCTTTTCGATCCCAAAGATCCGGCCGTGCGCGTCGAAAAACCTGAAAAAAATGACGAGAATAAAGAAGCCAAACTTAACGGCAAGGACTGGTATCGTCCGAAAATGACGCAGTAAATCATTTGGAATGGTGAGGGCAGTTCAATCTGCCTTAATTTTGGGACCTCTACAAAACGCAGTAAGACAGGCGTCTCGCCTGTCCCACTTTTATGCGGCAATTGCAGTGGTCTCGAAGAATGCCGTCAAATCATTCTAGCTTACGAGGAAGAACCATGGATGCCAAATGTTCATGCCAGCTTTGCAAAGGACACATTGCGTTTGAACCACAAGATGTGGGGCGCACAGTGCCTGCCCGCATTGCGGGTGGGACACGGCTTTGTTTGTCTCGCGCCCAGGCAGGAACCAACGCCTACGGCAGGCCAAAAGCCAGCAGCAATCTATGTTGAACCATGCCATTCAGCGATGCGTGACCATCGGAGCGATTGTGGCCACCACGGCTTTCTCCGGTCAGCAACCGGCAAACGCGCGCGACGAAGCGAGCAGAACCAACAAGGAGAAAGTTCGGCAGCTAAACCGGGGTGAATTGCTCGCCGCAGCCAAGACGTGGATGTATCAAATTGATGAACTCGACACCAGTGGGGCTGTGGATGCGCTCGCGGCCTCGTCATATCCATTGCTCGTTTTGGAGTCCGGTATCAATGACCGCGGTGCAGACAAAGTCGTTGTTCGCCAGCTCGTCGAACGCCTGCGGAAACTGCCGGATGGACGGCCTCGTCTTCTGTTGGCATACCTCGACATCGGACAGGCGGAAAAATACCGGGCCTACTGGAAAAAGGATTGGCAAGCACCTACGCGGCAAGATTCCGGAAAGCCTGACTTCCTGCTAGCACGGGATCCAGATGGATGGAACGGGAGTTACCAAGTGGCATACTGGGATCAAAGATGGCAGGATATCTGGTTAGGCACAAACGGTGTGATTGCCCGGCTTGCCAGCCTCGGTTACGACGGTATCTATCTGGATTGGATCGACGCGTATAAAGACCCGCAAGTAATTCTGGCCGCCAAACGTGCCGGCGTTGATCCGGCATTGGAAATGATCCAATTCATTGATCGGCTGGGCCAGGCGGGACGCCGCCTGTCTCCCGGTTTTTTGATCATCGCCCAGAACGCAGCAGAACTGATCGATGCCGCTCCGGAGCGTTACGCTAAAATCATCAACGGACTAGCGGTCGAGGACACATGGTTCTATGGCAAAGGGGGAGCCAAGTGGAATAATCCCAAGGCGGGAGATTTGTCCCATCAGGATGAGGACCAAGACTGGACACCGACTAAGCGCATCGCGTGGTATCACAAGTATCTGGAGCGCGGTTTGCCGGTTTTCACCGTGGATTACTGTGTGAGCGAGCAGAACGCAGCTTTGGTTTACAAGCAGGCCACCGCTGCCGGCTTGCGACCGTTGGTAACCCGTGTCTCGTTATCCCAAATGACCGTGACTCCGCCTGAAAAATATCTGCCCCGAGCAGAGAAATGATCACAGAATGAAGGTCAACGCCGAAAGCACAACCGCATGAAAAAACTATTTCACTGCACCGTCTCAATACTGTTGCTTGCCGCAATCGCCGATGCCGCGCCGACGCGCCCGAATGTCGTGGTGATTCTGGCGGACGACCTGGGCTATGCTGATACGGGGTATCAGGGCAGTCTCGACATGGTGACGCCCCACATTGATTCCATTGCTCACAATGGCGTCCGGTTTTCGGCGGGGTATGTGACCGCGCCGGTTTGTGCGCCCTCCCGCGCCGGTTATTTGAGCGGGATCTATCAAAACCGATATGGGTTCGAGGATAATCCCGGTCCCTACCGGTTGCGGGCTGACGTCAAGGAAGGGATTCCAAAAAACGTGCAACTCCTGCCGGAGCGGTTGAAGGCGCTGGGCTATGCGACGGGCATGTTCGGCAAAAGTCACACCGGAAAAGAGCTCGAGTTTCACCCGATGAACAGAGGCTTCGATGAATTCTTCGGGTTCATCAACGGCGCCTCCAATTATCGCTCCGACGGGAAATGGGGCACGAAGATCAATGAACCAAGCAACCCAATTTATCGCGGTTTTCAAAAAGTCGAGGAGAGGGAATATCTGACCGACGCCCTAGGGCGCGAGGCGATTTCGTTCATTGACCGGCATCACGCGGAGCCGTTTTTTCTCTATGTTCCCTTCAACGCCATTCATGGCCCGCAGCAGGGGACCGATCAGGATCTGGAGAAGTTCAAGTATGTTGCCGACAAGAAACGCCAGTTTGCCTTGGCCATGACCTGTGCGCTGGATCGCAATGTGGGGCGCATCATGGAGGCGCTGCGCAAGCACGGTTTGGAAGAGAACACGCTCGTGGTTTTCTTCAGCGACAACGGCGGCTTGCCGAAGAATAATGGTTCGCTCAACACTCCGCTGCGCGGGGAAAAGGGGCAGCTTTGGGAGGGAGGAATTCGGATTCCGTTTTGCCTGCAGTGGCCGGCCAGAGTCAAAGGCGGGCGGACGCTAGATTTTCCGATCAGCAGCCTCGACCTGCTGCCCACCATTGTTTCGACCGCAGGAGGCAAGGCGGATGGCGTTGACGGAATTAATTTGATTCCGCTGGTGACCGGTGAGACCGTGCCGCCCAACCGCAATCTCTACTGGCGTTTCAATCGCGCCTGGGCCGTTCGCGACAGCGAATGGAAACTGGTGAACGAAGGCGGCAAGGCGCACCTCTTTCACATTGCGCAGGACATCAGTGAAACGACTGACCTCTATGAGCAACAGCCCGATGTCGTCAAACGCCTGCAGGCCGATTTCGCCGCGTGGAATGCGACGCTGATGCCGAAACTCTGGGGCTGGGACAAATCCTTTCCCGTTTTCGATGCCAAGGAAACCGGAGAATGACGATTTTGTTGTTCTTGCCGATAGCTTTTCAAATCGAACCCAAGTGCAGTGAACTGTTCGTGTATACATCAGTAATCTAACAATGCGTATTTGTCTAAAATGTTGTCTTATTGCCTTTATCTGCTGCCATGTGGTTTCACTGTGGGCGGTGGAGGGGCTGATTGCCACGGGACAGGACCGCCGCATTGATTTGCTGTGGTCGCCGATGGCACCGGAAAGCGAGCGGTTCACGGTTGAACGGGCCGAGCGACCGGAGGGGCCATTCACCGCCATCGCTACCGGACACCGTTACAATGTCTACAGCGATTTCATCGGCGAGAACGGCCGCACTTACCACTATCGAGTAAGCGAAAGTTCCAAGCCGGCCGAAAAATCCGCCACGGTGTCGGCGCGCACCTGGGCGATGACGGATCAGCAGCTGCTGGATTCCGTTGAAGAGGCAACCTTCCGCTATTTCTGGCAGTTCGCGCATCCCGTCAGCGGGTTGATTCGGGAAAATTCCCGCTATAACACCACCTGCGCCACGGGCGGCACTGGATTTGGATTGTTTGCCTTGATAGTCGGTGCAGAACGCGGCTTTGCGCCGCGCGCCAAGGTGTCGGAACGAGTTGCCCTGATTCTCACTTTTCTGGATGAAAAGGCTGAGCATTACCACGGCGCGTTTGCCCATTGGATCAACGGCGACACCGGCAAAACCCAGCCGTTCTCGCCGGATGACGACGGTGCCGATCTGGTGGAAACCGCGTTTCTCATGCAGGGCGTCCTGGCGGTGCGGCAATATTTTAACCGCGCCGACACAGTGGAAACCGAAATCCGCCAACGGGCCACGCACCTGTGGGAAGGCGTGGAATGGAATTGGTTTCTGAAGGACCCCGGCGGCAAAAGTCTTTACTGGCATTGGTCGCCAAATTTCGGCTGGCAGAAAGACTTAAAAATCGTCGGATGGAACGAGGCTATGATTGCCTATCTGCTCGCCATTGCCTCGCCGACCCATCCGATTTCGGCGGACTGTTACTACCAAGGCTGGGCGGCCCAACCCTACTATGTTCACGACAAAAATTATTACGGCTTCAAGCAGTTAGTTGGCCCGCCGATGGGCGGCCCGTTGTTTTTGACGCAATATTCTTTCATCGGCTTTGATCCCCGCGACAAGCGTGACCGCTTCTGCAACTATTTTGAAAACAACCGCAACACCACGCTGATCCAGCGCGCCTACGCCATCGAAAATCCCGGCCGGCATAAAGGTTATGGCGAGAACCTCTGGGGTTTGACCGCCAGCATGGGCCCTGACAAATACCATGGCAGTGCCCCGGGTGAGCGCGACAACGGCACCATCGCCCCGACCGCCGCGCTCAGCGCCATGCCTTATGCGCCGGCCGAGTCGCTCGCCTGCCTGAAGAACCTCTATCGGAATTATGGCAAGCGCCTGTGGGGTGAATTTGGTTTCAAGGACGCGTTCAACCTCGACCGCAATTGGTATGCCGACGGCTGGCTGGCCATTGATCAGGGGCCGATCATCGCCATGATTGAAAACGCCCGGACCGGCCTGTGCTGGCGCATGTTCATGGCCAACCCCGAAATCGCCCCCATGCTCAAGTCAATTGGGTGGCAGTCCACAACCAATGTTGCCGTTGATAACCGGTAATTACAATATGTTAAAATTTGAGCCAGCGATTAGACAATGAAGGTAAACGCTACATTCATTTCGTTTTTTTTGCTCGCGTCACTAGCCACACTGCACGCCGCCGCATTTTTCGTCGCAACCAATGGCGACGATGTCAATCCCGGCGATGAGCAGAAACCGTTGCGAACGATTCAGGTGGCATTAGACCGAATGGTAGCAGGCGATGTCTGCATCCTTCGGGGCGGAACCTATCGCGAGGCGGCGGTTTTCAAAACCTCCGGCGAACCAGGCAAGCCCGTGCGTTTGCAGGCGTATCCGGGCGAGTCGGTGGTCTTGGATGGGACAGAGTCCGTGCCCAAGGCGTGGACGATTTACCGAGGAAAAATCTACAAGACTCCGATTGATGCAAAAAAAATCGAGCAACTCTTTGTGGGTCGGGAAATGATGATTGAAGCCCGCTGGCCGAACATGACCTTTGGCCAGCGCTTGGAGCGCAGCCGGTGGGCGCCGGTGGACAAGGGAAGCAGGCACGGGAAAATTGTGTGTGAGGAAGTTGCGAAGACCGGAATTGATTTTACAGGCGCGATGGCCTGCCTAAATATCGCGCATCAGTGGTGGACTTGGAGTCGCCCGATTACCCAGCATCAGTCAGGGTCGAACACGCTGGAATACCCAGCCGATCTCAAGGGTTTGGCTTTCTGTGATCCAGCGCTCTACAAGAAAATCCCGGAGTGGGTAACAAAGGCATGGGAAGATGATTATTTTTATCTTTATGGGAAGCTAGAGTTGCTGGATGTCGAGACGGAGTGGTTCCATGATTCTAAAAACGGTTTGCTCTATTTTTATGCTCCGGGCGGAGTCAGTCCATCAACTCTCGATGTCCGGTTCAAGGTTCGCGATTATGCCCTGAAAGCCAAAGGGCAACATCATCTCGAAATCACGGGAATAAACTTTTTTGCCTGTAGCTTCCGCCTGGATGATTGCGACGATTGCCGAGTTGAAAACTGTGAGTTATTGTATCCAACCTATACGCGGACGATCACCGAATTCGACCCGAAGAAAAAGGAATCGGTCATCACGAAAATCACCGGCGATCGCAATGTCGTCCGCCATTGCTCGCTGGCTTATGCCAACAATGCAGGTCTGGAGGTCATGGGGAGTCAGAACCGGGTGGAAAACTGCATCATCCATGACGTGAACTGGATGGGAACGCTGGAATATCCAGCTTTGAAACTTGCCGCCAAGCCGCATTCAGCCAACGGGCGAACCAGTGAGAATTCCGAAGTGACAACCCGTGGCAACGTCGCCAGTCACAACACGCTGTATAACGGTGGCAACGCCCTTTTGCTCTTTGCGGCTCCGGACAGTGTCGTGGAGTATAACCATGTTTATGATGGCGGTCTGGCGTGCAAGGATGTGTCGTTGATCTACGGGTCTTCCCCGATAACCCATGGCAGTGTCGTTCGCTACAACTGGGTGCATGGCTGCGTGACCGATGGTTTTTTGGGTCGTGGCGGTCATGGTGGAATTGGCATTCGTGCTGATGACTACTCGCGCAGCAACATTTTCCATCACAACGTGGTGTGGGATTGCGG
>JBAXIY010000108.1:0-9342 GCA_037138135.1 Verrucomicrobiia bacterium | reverse complement strand
TTTAGCAAACCAGCGCCTTCAGCCACTCGGCCATCTCTCCAACCAATTGATTTTAACGTATTGCGGCTGCGTTTTGCTGAAGCGCTTCTACTTTATTCAACACGGGTGCAACTTCTGCAATTCTATCGGGAACTCTCCGCATACGAAAACTCTCAGCGAAGACTAACGAATGGTCAGGCAATCCGTCAAGCATGGTAACATGGGCAGACCATCCAACAGTGAAAAATTTCCACCGCTGGGATTAAGTTGAAATTACAATAGTGAGCCGTGATTAGGGTGCAGCTGACTGAATCCTCGGTTTGAGCAACACTCGATGGGTCGTTTCCGCGCACAGCGGTTTCATTGCGATTGCGTCCGAGCCAGCGAAATTCACCACTGTCACGGTTCGGCTGCCGCTGACGGCTAGCAAATGAACAGATTGTCACGAACAAAACCTTGCGGCATGGTTTCTTCAGCAACTATGCTCGTTTTTATCATCAATCACTCCATGAAAAAACTATCGCTCACTCTTACCTTTATCACTCTCACACTTTTCAGTTTCACTTTCTCGGACGCACGTGGTGGCGAGGTAAATTATCAACTGCTCAAAACCATTCCAGTTGGCGGCGACGGCGGATGGGATTATTTGTCCGTAGATTCGGTGGCGCAGCGGCTTTATGTCTCGCACAGCACCAAAGTCGTGGTGATTGATCTGGCAAAAGACGCGGTGTGCGGCGAAATCACCAACACGCCGGGCGTTCATGGTATCGCCCTCGCGCCGGAACTCAATCGCGGCCTAGTTACTTGCGGTCGCGAAAATAAAGCAGCGCTTGTGGATTTGAAAACGCTGGCGATTATTTCCAAGACGGATACCGGCGCGAATCCCGACGGGATGCTTTACGAACCCAGTCAGCAGGAATTTTACTCGTTCAACGGCAAAGGCGAATCGGCCACGGTAATCGCGGCGCAGTCCGGCCAAGTCGTCGCCACCATTCCGCTCGGCGGCAAACCGGAATTCGCGCAAACCGACGTCGCCGCCGGAGTGGTTTTCAATAATCTGGAAGATAAAAATGAAGTGGTTGTGATTGACACCAAAACGCACACCGTAAAAAAACACTGGCCGATTGCGCCCGGCGAAGAGGCGAGCGGCATGGCGTTCGATGGAAAAAATCAACGGCTGTTTCTGGGTTGCGGTAACAAGATGGTGGTCATGTTGGACAGCGCGAGCGGAAAAGTTTTGGCGAACGTGCCGATTGGTGACGGCGTGGACGCCAATGCGTTTGATCCGGCCACACAATTGGCCTTTGCCTCCTGCAGCGATGGCACGGTGACGATTGCCCATGAAGATTCGCCCAACAAATTGACGATAGTGCAAACACTGCCAACGCAGCGCGGTTCGCGCACGATGGCGCTGGATCCGGCGACGCATAAAATCTATCTGGCGGCGGCGGATTTTCAAAAAGCCGCTCCCGGCGAACGTCGCCCGAAGTCGGTTCCCGGCAGTTTCAAAATCTTGGTCTATGGTCCGGGGCCGGCGTCCAGCCATTAACCATTGGCGATAGATGTTTTCTTTGGCAAGCTTCCCGCGCTTAATATTTTTTCTTGGTGGAAATTGAATCATGAAACGCATTTTAATTGGCGCGGTGGCGGCGTTCGGCTGGCTGGGCTGTGCGCATTTTAATGACCAGCCGTTGTCGGCGGAGAAAGTGCGGGCAGATTTTGAAAGTCGCTCGCTGGCGGACGCCGGGCTGAACGCATTTCTCGCTACGAATCTTCCGGCCGAATCCGCGTCACCGGCGGCGTGGAATTTCAATCGCCTGACACTGGTTGCCTATTATTTCAATCCTGATTTGGACGTTGCACGGGCGCAACTCGTCGGCGCGAACGCGGCGAAACTCACGGCAGGCGCGCGCCCCAATCCCACCGTGGGTGTTAATGCGGCTTACAACACCACGACCACGATTCCTTCCCCGTGGATTGTCACTCCCAGCCTTGATCTGCCGATTGAGACGATGGGCAAGCGCGGTTATCGCCTCGCGCAGTCCGCGCATCTTTCGGAAGCGGCGCGTTGCGCGCTGGCGTCCGCTGCGTGGCATGTGCGCAGCGAAGTGCGGAAAAATTTACTCGCGCTTTACGCCGCCGGTGAAAACGCCGCACTGCTTCAGCAACAGGAATCGGCTCAAGCTGAAAGCGTGCGTCTTCTGGAAGGCCAATTGCGTGCTGGCACCATTTCGCCGTATGAAATCACGCAAGCCCGCGTGGCGTTGAATCAAACGCGGTTCGCGCTGCACGATGCCGAAAGCCAGTCCGCCACCACGCGCATTCAGTTGGCCGAAACGCTGGGTCTGCCTTCCACTGCGCTCGACGGCGTGAATTTTGACTTCGATGAATTTAAACAATTTCCCGCCGATGTGCCGGATGCGGTCGCCCGTCGGCAAGCGCTCGTGAGCCGCGCGGACATTCTCGGCGCGCTCGCCGAATACGCCGCCACGCAATCCGCGTTGCAACTGGAAATCGCCAAGCAGTATCCCGACCTTCATCTGAATCCCGGCTACGAATTCGACCAAAGCGACAACAAATGGGGACTGGGCCTTTCGCTCGAACTGCCGATGTTGAACCACAATCAAGGCCCGATTGCGGAAGCCGAAGCGCGGCGCGCGGAAAGCGCGGCTAAATTTAACGCGCTGCAAGCCCGCGTGCTTTCGGAAATCGAGCAAACCGTCGCGGGCTATCGTGCAGCGGCAAAAAAAGCGGAAGCCGCCGGAACTTTGAACCACGAACTCGCCGGGCAAAGACGCGCCGCACAAGCGCTGCTGGACGTGGGTGAAATTTCGCGTCTCGAACTCGCCCAGCGGCAACTGGAACTCACCACCGCCGCGCTGATGCAACTCGCCGCGCTGGTGTCGGCGCAGGCAGCGCTCGGTGATCTTGAAGACGCGATGCAAAGTCCGGGCGCAGCGCCCGCCGCGGAAAATACTCCCACCAAAAATTCGTCGGCCAAAATCAATCAACCATGAAAACGACCAACTCATTTATTCCCGCGCTGGCGCTGATTTTATTCATCGCGCTGTTGGCTGGTTGCGCCAAATCTGACGCGCCGGAAAAAGCCGAAGCGCCCGCCAAAGCCGGTGTGACCATCGACGCGGCGACGCAGGCACGGATTGCTTTGAAGCTGGAACTCCCTGCGCCAAGGCAATGGCAACCGGAGATGAGGGCTTATGGCCGCGTGGTTGATCCCGCGCCGTTGCTGGAGATGCTTGTCGAATTGGAACGTTCTGAAATCACACTGGACGGATCAAAAAAAGAATTGGAACGCGCTGAAAAACTGCAAAAAGACAACAATATTTCAGAGCGCGCCTTTCAGGAGTTGGACGTGAACTATCACCAGAATCTGGCAGCGGCGGCCGCAATCGCCTCGAAAATTCAGCTTGTTTGGGGAAGTAAAATTGCAGCCTTGGAAGGGCCGCTGACGATGCCGCTCGGCTCGATTCGCCAGCCGGATGAGTTGTTGGCGAAACTGCCGGACGCCATCGTTTTTGTTCGCATCGAATTGCCCGCCGGTGAACGCTTGGACGATTCAGTGGCATCCGCCCGGATCGTTTCGCTGGCGGAAAAAGTTGCGCCGGTTCCCGCCACGCTTTTCGACAAGCTGCCGATAGTTGATCCACTGACGCAGCAACAAGGATTATTATTCAAGGCAGACCTTTCGCCGACTAATCGCCTCACGCCGGGCGAAGCGGTGACGGCGTTCATTAAAACTGCCGGCGAACCAGTTGCCGGCGTGGTGGTTCCCGCCAGCGCGGTGCTGCGGCACGAAGGCAAGGGCTGGGTTTATGTGCAGACGGAAGCGAATCAATTTCTGCGCACGGAAATCCCGCTCGACCGGCCAGTGGATGAAGGCTGTTTCGTTTCGGAAAATCTCACGGCGACCAACCGCATCGTCGTGACTGGCGCGCAGACGATTTTGTCCGCCGAACTGGGCAGCGGCTTCAGCACCGGCCAACGCGACTAATATGCTCAAGCGACTGGTTGAAATTTCTCTGGGCGCGCGCGGCGTGGTCATCACGCTGGCACTGGGCTTTATTGCCTACGGGTTGTTCGTGACCACGCACGCGAAGCTCGATGTGTTTCCCGAATTCGTCCAACCGCAGGCTACCGTGCAGACCGAAGCACCGGGACTCGCACCAGAACAAGTCGAGGCGCTCGTCACGCGGCCCGTCGAAAACGCGTTGAATGGCGCGGGCGATCTGGATTCCATCCGCTCGGAATCCATCCAAGGTTTGTCCGTCGTCACCGCCGTTTTTAAGGAAGGCACGGACATCCACATCGCACGGCAAATGCTCACGGAGCGGCTCGCGCAGCTGGGCGGCGAACTCCCGACAGGCGTCGCGTCACCGAAAATGGAGCCGCTCACATCCTCGACAATGGACTTGCTCAAGTTCGGCCTGACCTCGGAAAAGCTTTCGCCGATGGAATTGCGGACATTCGCGGATTGGACGGTTCGCCCGCGACTGTTGTCCGTGCCCGGCGTGGCGGCGACGAAAGTTTTCGGCGGCGAAGTGCGACAGATGCAAATTCAAGTTCGGCCGGATCGGCTGCTCTCATTTGGCATTTCCATCCAGGATGTTTCCGCCGCGGCCAGCGCGGCGACCGGCGTGCGCGGTGCGGGCTTTGTCGAAACTCCGGCGCAACGGCTCGTGCTCCAAACCGAAGGTCAGTCGCTCACGGCGGCGCAGCTCGGCGAAGTCGTCGTGACGCAGCGCGACGGACGCAGTATCCGCTTGAAGGACGTGGCGAATGTCGTTGAGGCGGCGGAACCAAAATTCGGCGACGCGATTATCAACGGTCAGCCCGGCGTGTTAATGACCACTTCCAGCCAATACGGTGCGAACACGATGGAAGTCACGCGCGGTGTCGAGGCGGCGCTCGACGAATTGAAGCCGATGTTTGCGGCGATGGACATTCACTACACACCCGCGCTGCACCGGCCCGCGACGTTTATCGAGATTGCGATCCACAACATGAAAACCTCGCTGCTCATCGGCGCGGTGCTGGTGGGCGTGGTGCTGTTTTTATTTTTGCTGGATTTGCGGACCGCGCTGATTTCCTTCACCGCCATTCCACTGTCGTTGCTCGCGGCAGTCGTCGTGTTGGACCGTTTGGGCGTGACGCTCAACACGATGACGCTCGGCGGACTCGCTGCGGTGCTGGGCGTGGTCGTGGACGACGCGATCATCACCGTGGAAAATATTTTACGACGGCTACGCGAAAATTTGACGATCACGCCGCCGCGCCCGCTGTTCAACGTCGTGCTGGACGCGACGCTCGAAGTGCGTAACTCGGTGGTCTACGCGACGTTCGTCGTGGCGATGGTTTTCGTGCCGGTGCTGACGATGACCGGTTTGCAGGGGAAATTTTTCGGGCCGCTCGGTATCGCCTTCATCCTCGCAAATCTGGCGTCATTATTGGTCGCGCTCACAGTCACGCCGGCGCTGTGCTTCGCGTTGCTCTCGCGCTCCAAGCCACATGAAGAACCGAATTATTTGCGGAAATTAAAATCATTTCATCGCGGCGCGCTGGAAAAAATCAGCCGGCGTCCGAAGGTGATTGTCGCTGTCGCGCTCGTTTCGTTTGTGGCGGCTTTGGCGACGCTACCGTTTTTTGGCGGCGAATTTCTGCCGGATTTCCGCGAAGGCCATTTCGTGGTCGGCATCACGATGGCACCGGGAACCTCGCTGCCGGAAATGAAGCGCCTCGGCAGGCAGATTTCGGCGGAGCTGCTGAAAATTCCGCAGATTCAAAGTGTCGAGGAGCAAATCGGCCGTGCGGAAGGCGGCGAAGATACTTGGGGCACGCATCGTGGCGAGATGCACGTCGAGCTGAAACCAACGGCGGGCGAGGATCAGGAAAAAGTGCAGGACGCCATCCGCGACGTGCTGGCGAAATTTCCCGGCATCCAGACGGAAGTGTTGACCTTCCTCGGCGACCGTATCGGCGAAACGATTTCCGGCGAAACGGCGCAAGTGGTCGTGAATGTTTTCGGCGACGACCTCGACGTGCTCGACGAAAAGGCCGATGAAGTTGCCGCCGCGTTGAACAAAGTTCCCGGCGCGGCGGATGTGCAGGTATCCGCACCGCCGGGTGCGCCGCGCGTGATGGTTCGGCTGCGGCCGGAGCGCTTGACGCAGTTTGGTTTTCGTCCGCTCGAAGTGTTGGAAGCCGTGCGCACGGCGTATCAAGGCGATGTCGTGGCGCAAACTTACGAGGGCGAAAAAGTTTTTGAAGTCGTGGTGATTCTGGATCCGTCCGCGCGGCAGCAGCCGGAAGCCATCGGCGATTTATTGATCAGCAATGCGCAAGGTGGCCAGATGTCTTTGAAGCAACTGGCGGACGTTTTTCTCACGACCGGACGTTACGCGATTCTGCACGACGGCGCGCGGCGGCGGCAGACCATCACTTGCAATCCGGCGGGGCGCGACGTGGCGTCATTCGTGGCCGACGCGCAGAAACAGATTGCGGCGCAGGTGAAATTTCCGGCGGGTGTGTATGCGGAATTCAGCGGTGCAGCGCAGGAACAGAAGCAGGCGCAGGCGGAATTACTGCTGCACTCGCTGGCGGCAACCGCAGGAATTATTTTATTGCTCGCCATCGTTTTTCGCAAAGCCAGCCACCTGCTACTCGTGCTGGCAAATCTGCCGTTCGCGTTGGTCGGCGGCGTGCTGGCAATTTTCCTCGTTGGTTTTTTTGGCGAGGGCAGGGGCTCGTTGTCGCTTGGCACGCTGGTCGGTTTCGTCACGCTGTTTGGCATCACGATGCGCAATTCCATCATGATGATCTCGCACTACGAACATCTGGTGAACGAGGAAAAGTTGCCGTGGGGAATGGAAACCGCCTTGCGCGGTGCGACGGAACGTTTGATTCCGATTCTGATGACCGCGCTCGTCACGGCGCTGGGTCTGCTGCCGCTTGCGCTCGGCAGCGGCGAGGCTGGCCGCGAAATCGAAGGGCCGATGGCCATCGTGATTCTCGGTGGCTTGGTGACTTCCACCGCGCTGAATTTGCTCGTGCTGCCGGTGTTGGCGCTGCGGTATGGCCGCTTTCAGCGCGCTGCGTGAATTGATTTTCTTGGCGCGCGTCCCGCAAAAACGGCTGCCGATTCTTGTGCGGCACGGTTAGAGAAAGTTTTTTTCGCACGAGAAATTTGACACGGCGCTAATTCCCTGTTGAATTAGGCAGGTCAGTTTCATCCAAAAATAGAACCATGCGCATCCTACTCGCCGAAGACGAACGTAAAGTGGCGGAACACGTCCGCGCCGGCTTGGCGGCCGAAGGCTACGCAGTGGACGTGGCGCACGATGGCGACGAGGCGCTCTGGTTGGCCGAGTCCAGCACCTACGACGCGCTGCTGCTGGATATCAACATGCCGCACAAGGATGGCATCACCGTCGTCCGCCTGCTGCGGCGCAAAGGCGTGCTGGCACCGGTCATCTTTCTCACGGCGCGCGATGACATCGAGGACAAGGTGCGTGGGCTAGATGCGGGCGCGGATGATTATCTGACCAAGCCGTTTTCCATCGTCGAATTACTGGCGCGGTTGCGCGCGGTGTTGCGGCGGCAACGGCCGCAGGCGAACAATCTCGTGCGCGTGGCCGATTTGGAACTCGACATGGTGACGCACGATGCGCGGCGCGCGGGCGAAAAAATTGAACTGACGCGGCGCGAATTTGCGTTGCTGGAATTTCTTATCAACGCCTCGCCGAAGCCCGTGAGCAAGACAGCGATTGTCGAACACGTTTGGGATCAGCATTTCGATTCCGAGACGAATGTGGTGAATGTTTATATCAAAATGCTGCGGCGGAAGATTGATCGCGCGGGACTGCCGCCGTTGATCCACACGGTGCGCGGCGTGGGCTTTGCCCTGCGGGAGGGCGAGCCGTGAAATCGTTGCGTAGTCGGCTGACGCTCTGGTATGGCCTTGGCTTCGCGGTCGTGTCGGGAGCGTTTATTTTTCTGCTGCACCTCACGCTGGAAAAACAATTGCTCCAGAAGGCGTGCAACAAGGTTTATCCCGAACTGCCGGATTGGAAGCTGCACGACAGTCTGACGGAGGCGGAGGTGCACCAGATATCGGATGCGCTGCTCAAATCGGCGCTGATGTGGCTGATTCCGGTCGTTGTGCTGGCGGTGGCGGGTGGCTACTGGCTGGCGCGACAATCCTTGCGTCCCATCGCGAACGTGAACCGGCAGTTGCAGGCGAAAAATCCCGGCAACCTTGCCGAACCGATTTCCTTGCCGGAGCTGGATGATGAATTTCGCGACCTTGTGCGGCAGTTGAATGAATTGCTCGTGCGGCTGGATGATTCCTTCAACGAGATGAACAATTACGCCGCCAAAGTCGCGCACGAACTCCGCACCCCGCTGGCCATACTGCGGTTGAAGGTCGAGCAGGCGGGCGAACGTATTGCGCCGGAACTCGCGGATGAGCTGGAAGGCGAATTGCACCGGCTGACGCACGTCGTGGATCAGTCGTTGCTGATCGCCCGGGCGGAGCAGGGGCGGTTGATGGCCATGCGCTCGGTTTTTAATTTGTCCGCCGCCGTCGCCGAAGTGGTGGAAGATTTTCAATTGCTCGCCGCCGAGCAGGATCGGCAATTCACTTTGAAATCCGTGCCGGAATGCTGGGTGTCTGCCGACCCGCGCCATGTCCGGCAGATCACGCACACGCTGCTCACCAACGCACTCAAGCACGGCGGCGGCGATTTGACGGTGCGGGTGAAACCCAGCGGAAAATTTGCGGCCGTGACCGTCAGCAACGATGCCAGTCGCACCGACACCACCGAGCCGACGCTCGGTCTGGGCCTGCGCGTGGTGGCGGCGCTGCTGCGGCTCGAACCGCAGATGCGCCTGCAGCGGCGGCACGGCGGTCGTTACCACGTTGCGCGGCTGTTGGTGCCGCTGGTGGAACAACCGGACTCGTTTCTCATCTGATAGCTCGCGGTTTTCGCGGTGCTGACGATGGCACAACTTAAATTTTTTTTAATCCTTCTTACACGAGCTTTTTAAGCTGGCAGTGTTAGATTCAGCCAGAATTTTGGAACCCTTATAGCTATGAGCAAAAATAAAAACGCTGTCCGCCCCGCGAATTTCGCGCGCTTCAGTCTGCCGCTCGGCCTCACCTTGAGCCTCCCGCAACTCCTGCGCGCCGAGGATCAGGTGGACTACCGCTACGAGTATTACAAAGAAGATAACAACCGGATGACGATTCAGACGCATTCGGTTTACTTCGAGCAGAAAGCCACGGACGCCATCACCGCCAAGGGTGAATTGGTTTATGACGGCATCTCCGGCGCCACGCCGACGGGC
>JBAXIY010000107.1:0-9381 GCA_037138135.1 Verrucomicrobiia bacterium | reverse complement strand
TCGTTGACCCGCAAGGCATCACCGTCAAAAAAGCCCTCGAACACATGGGCTACACTGGCGTCAGCGGCGTCCACATCGGCAAATACATCGAGATCGACCTCGCGCCCGGCACCGACAAGGCGGCGGCGCAAAAGGCGTTGAACGACGCGGCGCACAAGCTCTTGAGCAATCCGGTCATCGAAGATTACAAACTCGAAATTTCTGAATAGCCACCGAGACACAGAGCGCACAGAGAAAAATAATTGGTGGCCGTGCGCCAGCACCTCTGTGACTCTGTGGCAAAAATAAAATGAACTTTTCCGTCCTCCAATTTCCCGCCAGCAACTGCGACCAGGACGCCGTCCACGCCGTGCGGCACTTCGGCCATTCCGCGCGGCTCGTCTGGCACAAGGACGCCTCGCTCGGCGACACCGACTGCGTCATCGTGCCCGGCGGCTTCAGCTACGGCGATTATCTGCGCTGCGGCGCGATCGCGCGGTTCAGCCCCGTGATGCAGGCCGTGAAACAATTCGCCGACAACGGCGGCCTCGTCATCGGTATCTGCAACGGCTTTCAAGTCCTCACCGAAGCCGGCCTGCTGCCCGGCGCGCTCATCCGCAACCGCGACCTGCAATTCCACTGCGAAAACATTTTCCTCAAGACCGCCACGAACGATTCGCCGTTCACGAGCCAGATTCCGGCGGGAAAAATCCTCCGCGTGCCCATCGCCCACGGCGAAGGCTGCTATTTTGCCGACGATGCAACGCTCGCGAAGCTCAAGGCCAACAACCAGATCTTGTGGCAATACTGCGACGCCAGCGGAAACCTGACCGACACCGCGAATCCCAACGGCGCTTTGCAAAACATCGCCGGCATCTGCAACGAGAAGCGTAATGTGGCTGGTCTGATGCCGCATCCCGAACGCGCCTGCGAACCGCTCCTCGGCAGCGACGACGGCAAATGGATTTTCGAAAGCATCTTTGCCGCGCTCAAAAACAAAACCGTCGCGCAAGCCGCATAAACAAATGCTTTGGTCATCATCAAAACAATTTCTCGACGAACCGTTCGAGAAAGAAGATGAGCTGGAGAAGGCAGTCATCGAACTCGCCCGCCCGCTCTTTGGTGATGCGCGTTTCTATCTGGATGTAAAAAAGAAAATCGGCGGAAAGGGAAAAATTCAAAACATTCCCGACGGCTACTTGCTCGACCTTTCATCCAGAGTTGAGCCGAAACTTTACGTCGTCGAGAACGAACTGGAAACGCATGACCCGCTGGAACACATCGCGCTCCAGATTCTGAAGTTCTCTCTTTCGTTTGAAAAATCACCTCAACAGGTAAAGAGCATCGTCCGCGATTGCCTCGCCAAAGATAAGACAGCTTTTGATAAATGCGCGAAATATGCCGTCAACAACGGCTATGAGAATGTTGACCTGCTGCTGGAAAAAATCATTCACAAGTCAGATGCCTTCAATGCGCTGGTCATTATTGATGAAGCATCCGAAGAACTAAAAAAGGTTTTGTGGAGTCGGTTTAAGTTTCCGGTTGAGATTTTGACTATCCAACGGCACACGACTTCGAGCGGAGAGCGGATGTATCACTTCGAGCCGTTTCTAAATGAAATCGGAGGCGAGATTGATTCAGCTCAAGGACAAGGAGCAACTTCGGTTTCCACGATTGACCCATCAAATCTGGATACGGTTGTCGTTCCGGCTCAAGCCGAAGGTTTTGAGGAGACTTTTATTGGAGAGAATCGTTGGTATCAGATTCGGATTAATTCGAGCATGATACCAAAGATTAAATACATCGCGGCTTATCGCGTTGCTCCTGAATCGGCAATCACGCACGTCGCGGCTGTTAAAAGTATTGAGCGGTGGAAGGACACGGCAAAATACGTTTTGAATTTTTCCGAACCCGCGAAGGCAATTGGGCCTATTAAATTACTTCCAAAGCCGACCGGAAAAGTTAAAGCGCCCCAAGCGCCGCGTTACACGTCGTTTGAGCGTTTGATGAAAGCAAAGAATTTAGACGAAGCATTTTGATTTCCATGGCCGAACGTGGCCGTTATGAAAACAAAGACTGGAATTGATAACCGCGAAATACGCCAAATACACGAAAAGGATTTTTGCCTGTTTGTTCGCGTATTTCGTGTCGTTCGCGGTTAAAGAATCGTATGAGCACCGAAATTCTTTACAAAGAAGAGAGCTACAAGATTGTCGGCGCGTGTTTTGAAGTCTATCGCGAGAAGGGCTGCGGCTTTCTCGAAGCGGTCTATCAGGAGTGCATGGAGATTGAATTGCGACTGCAAGGAATTCCGTATGTGCCGAAGAGACCGCTCGCGCTGGAATACAAGGGCTGTCCTTTGCGTTCTACGTATGAGCCGGATTTTATTTGTTACGAAAAGATTGTGCTGGAATTGAAAGCTGTGACTGAACTTACCGACGAACATCGGGCGCAGGTTCAGAATTATCTCAAAGCTACCGGCCTGAAATTGGGATTGCTGGTGAACTTTGGGCATTTTCCGAAAGCACAGGTTGAACGCATCGTTGCCGAACGTGGACGCTATGAAAACAAAGACCCAAAATCATAACCGCGAAATACGCAAAATACGCGAAAACGGAAAAGGCGTTTTGATTTTGCCTTGTTCGCGTATTTCGCGCGGTTCGCGGTTGAATTTTTTTTGCCCGATTGGTTGAAGCAAATCATTAAATAATTTTTCCATGACCGAACCCGCCATCACCCCAGAGTTGGTTGCCAAGCACAACCTCACGCCGGAAGAATACGCCCACGCCGTGGAAATCCTCGGCCGCACGCCGAGCTACACCGAGCTCGGCATCTTTTCCGTGATGTGGAGCGAGCATTGCAGCTACAAAAACACCAAGCCGCTGCTCAAGACCTTCCCCACCAAGTCGCCGAAAATCCTCGTCGGCGCGGGCGAGGAAAACGCCGGCATCATTGACATCGGCGACGGCATCGCCATCGCGTTCAAGATCGAGTCGCACAATCATCCGAGCGCGGTCGAGCCGTTTCAGGGCGCGACCACCGGCGTCGGCGGCATCGTGCGCGACATCTTCACGATGGGCGCGCGGCCGGTCTGCGCGGTGAACTCGCTGCGCTTCGGCGAACTCACCGATCCCGCGGTGCGCCGGTTGTTCAGCGGCGTCGTCAGCGGCATCGCGCATTACGGCAATTGCTTTGGCATCCCGACCGTCGCGGGCGAGGTGTATTTCGACAAGACGTATCAGGGCAATCCGCTCGTGAACGCGTTCTGCCTCGGCGTGCTGCGGCATGAACAGATCACGCGCGGCGCGGCCAAGGGCGTGGGCAATCCCGTGTTTTACGTCGGCCCGGCGACGGGTCGCGACGGTCTCGCGGGCGCGGCGTTTGCGTCGCAGGATTTGACCGAGGAATCCGCCGAGCAACAGCGCGGTGCGGTGCAGGTCGGCGATCCGTTCATGGAGAAGCTCGTGTGCGAAGCGTGCCTCGAATTGCTCGCCACCGGTTGCGTCGCGGGCATGCAGGACATGGGCGCGGCGGGTTTGACGTGTTCCACCTGCGAAATGGCCGCGCGCGCCGGCACGGGCATCGAGATCGAACTCGACAAAGTTCCGCAGCGCGCGCCGAACATGAGCAGCTACGAGATCATGCTTTCGGAATCGCAGGAACGCATGTTGATCGTCGTCCACAAGGGCCGCGAAGAGGAGGTGAAGCGCATTTTCGACAAGTGGGATCTGCCGTGGTCCGAGATCGGCATCATCACCGACACCGGCCACATGAAGGTGCGTCACGGCGGCAAACTCGTCGTGGATATTCCTGCGAAGAAAATCGCGGACGAATCGCCCGTCTATCAGCGCGAGGCGAAAGAACCCGCTTACATCGCGGAAGTGAAAGCGTTCCGCCTCGACGGCATCGCCGACACGACTGCGCCGGCCGATGTTTTGAAAAAACTGCTCGCGTTTCCGAGCATCGCTTCCAAGAACTGGGTTTATCGCCAATACGATCATCAAGTGCGCGACGGCTCGGTGGTTCTGCCCGGCAGCGACGCCGCCGTGATTCGCATTAAGACGGATTCATTGCCGGTGATGAGCGCGGAACTCGCCGCGAAAGTTGGCGACCCAACCGTTTCCGAGAAGCTCATCGCCATGACCGTGGATTGCAACGGCGGTTACGTTTATCTCGATCCCTACGAAGGCGCGAAAGCCGCCGTGGCCGAGGCTTGCCGCAACCTGGCTTGCTCTGGCGCGATTCCGCTGGGCGCGACGGACAATCTTAACATGCCCAGCCCGCTCAAGCCCGAGCTGTTCTGGCAGATCAAAGAATCCGTGCGCGGCCTGGCGGAAGGTTGCAAAGCCTTCAATGCGCCCGTCACTGGAGGCAATTGCTCGCTCTACAACCAAAGCCCCGCCGGCCCGATTGATCCGACGCCCACGATTTCCGTCGTCGGCCTCATCGACAAGCCCGAGCACGTCACCACGCAATGGTTCAAGGACGAAGGCGACGCCATCATCCTGCTCGGCGACGCGGTGGAAGCCACGCCGTTGCAAGGCCTCGGCGGCAGCGCGTATCTGCAAGTCGTCCACGGCAAGAAGGCCGGTTCGCCGCCGCGTTGCGACCTCGAAGTCGCGAAGACGCTGCACACCACGCTCATCGGCCTGATCCAATCCGGCCTCGTGAAGAGCGCGCACGATTGCAGCGAAGGCGGCCTTGCTGTCGCGCTCGCGGAAAGCTGCATCAGCCAGCTCATCGCCCGCGAAACGCCACGCCTCATCGGTGCGACCGTGGACCTGAGCGCCACCAAAGATGTTCGACTCGACGCGTTGCTCTTCGGCGAAACGCAATCGCGCATCGTCATCAGTTGCAAAGCGCTGGACGCTGTGAAAGTCGTCGAACGCGCCAAGCTCATGGGCGTGCCCGCCGTGCAGATCGGCAAAGTCGGCGGCGACAACCTGACGGTGAAGACCGCCAGCGGCGAATTCTCCACTCCGCTCACCGAATTGCACGATCCGTGGTGGAACAGCATCGCCCGCGCGATGGCTTAAACTTTTTCGCAACCGTCGAAGATTTCAGGCCAACCACAGCGCAAAGCCAGTTTCAGTTTCACGAGTTTTGGAAGGCTTGGAAAATATTCTCCAGCCTCCAAACTCTGAATATATCGCGCACTGACACCCGTCTTTTCTGCCAGTTGTTCCTGCGTCAAATTTCTTTGCCCGCGTAAAGCCGCAATGTTTCCGCCGAGCTTTGCTCGGTGGACGCAAGATTTTGGCTTTTGTGACGGCATTCCATAATCGTCCTTAAAAAGTGAGCGGACAAACACGAGGCATTGCCTCGCGTTCTGGATTCTGGTAATTTTGCGGCATTACAAACTAATTTTTTATGAGTGAAATAAAAACAAATTGGAATCGCCCGTCCGACCCCTGCCCCGAATGTGGCAGCACCAACACTGCCGTTAAGGATTATCAAGTGCAGTTAATTGAACTAAAAACACTCGGCCCTGAACGCAATCGAGTTCCGCACAATCCACACTTTATTATGTTGTGCATGGATTGTGGTCACAGTGAACCCAAGCTCGGTTGTCCGGGATCGCAAAAGACTTGAATTACTGTCATGAAATCTCACATCAAATTATTTTTTGTCTTGGCTGTAATGGCTGGCTGGCTTTCGCCTCTTGAATGCAAGGCGCAAACAGATGCCTACATCATACACCCTGCTTTAGGGTATTACGCCGTCCAAACAAGCAATTCCTTCTCTGTATATTTTCATTTTGGCAACTCCGTTCCATCCAAAGTAAATCAAGTTGATGCGACTATTATTGGCGGCAATCATTTTTCTGTGACAAATTATTTTTCTAGCAGGCGAAGCCTCAACTTGGCAGGTGATTACCTTTTGGCAACCATCACCCCAAATATAGCCGGTTATTACCCTTCTGGTTCTTATTCTTTTATGATAGAATTAAACTGGTATCTGAATGGTCCATGGCAGTGGACAGACACTTATGAACCTGAAGTTCGAGTCGGCATTCCCCCTGCAAATTTTATCAACCAAAAAACAAATAGCCTTCAATTGTCACTCCAACTAACAGGAACGCCGCATTACCCCTACACCCTCCAATCGGCCACCAATTTGACGCCTCCGGTAAACTGGCTGTCCATCGTCACCAATTCTGCTGACACGAACGGTAATTGGCAGTTCACAGTCACTAATTTGAATGGAGGCCAGAAGTTTTACCGCGCGATGGCTCAATGAATTTCCGTCGTCGCCACCAAGCAAAGCCAACATGGTCTTTTGCGACGGCCATGTCGAATCGCCGACGCTGCAATTTCTCTTTGAAGACACCAGAGACGCGGCGCTCGTGCGCTGGAACCGCGATCATCTGCCGCACCGCGAAAAACTGTCGCCGTAGCGCCTAATTTGTTCATTTTCAGCCGCTTCCACGGTATTCCCGAGGCACGTCTACGTATCGGCGTGGCCCGCCTACGGGTTCCCGCGCGGCTCCTAAATGTCGGGGAGGCCCGCCTACGTGTGCCAGTGGCTCGCCTACGGGTGGGGCGAGGCGTCTATATATTGACTTGACGCACCTACGGCTGATTTTTTATCTCCTACGTGTTCCTTGAACACACCTACGTCGTAGGTGGCCCGCGTGGATACGTAGGCAAACGGGCCAGCTTGTAGGAGGGGTTCACCGATACGTCGGTGTGGCGGGTTGCTTCTGCCGGGAATTCAAATGGAAAATTGGGAAACCTCAAAATCATCACTGATATGGAAAGCATCATATTCGTCAAAGAACGTGCCACTAAAACCATCGCCGCTGCCCAGCAATTGGCGGCGCAATGGACGTGGCAGGAAAAAACCATCCCGCAGATGAAGGCCGCACTCACGGCCATCACCGGCGACAACACCGTGACGCCTCCCGTCATCGGTCAGGAGAAAACCGCCAGCGCCGCCGAGAAGGCCATGACGGATGCGCGGGCGTTGTGGGACAAATCGCTCGACCAACTGCATCGCCTGACGATGCAAGGGGTCTCGATGGCCAAGAGCCGTTACCGCAACGATCCGGTAAAACTCGCCTTGGTGGAAAATCTCACGGCGCGGGGCGACAGCCGTCCGGTCATCCTCGACGAAGCGCTGGAATGGGAAACCGCCTGGAACGAAGTCGAACCCACGTGGAATCCGCTCCCGGCCAATACGCTCACCGCGTTCGGCGCGCTGCGTGCGCAATGTCTGAAGGCGTTGCAGGACGATTACAAAAACAAGAACAGCGCGTGGCGTGAACAGGCCGGCATCCTCAATCAACTGGTCGCCAATCTGGAGGACATGAACGTGGCGTGGTATTCCGATGCCACGGATGTCTTCGCCGAGGGCACGGCGGAAGGGGACATGATCCGCGGCACGATTCCCACGACCTGCTCGCCGCCACCGCCCAAGCCCGCTGCCAATCCCACTCCGCCCGCGCCCAAACCGGCGTAAGCGAGTTCACATCAGCAGCTGGAAAATCAAAAACCCTCGTCCGCGATGGACGAGGGTTTTTGTATGGTGATTATCCGCCGTAAATTACTTCTTCGCCGCCTTAATTTTGGCCCAACGAGCTTTGGCCATAGCGGAAAGTTTGGCTTTGGCGGCAGCGCTCATCACGAACTTCTTTTTCGCCGGCTTAACCACGGCGGCTTTAACCGCTGTTTGGGGAGTGGTCTTGGCTTTGGCGGCTTTGACCTTGGCCCAACGGAGTTTGGCGGCAGCAGAGATGCGGGCTTTTCCGGCCGCACTAATGACACCTTTTTTCTTGGCGGGTTTAGCCGTCGCGACCGCTGTGGATGCGGAGCCCAGCAACTGACCAAGTTGTTTTTCCAGCACGGCAATCTTTTCTTTAAGATTGGCGGCCTGACGTAATTGTGATGGAGTTAGACTGTTAATACTCATGGAACTATTAAAGCAGGAAAGCCATTTTAAGCAATGGATTTGTAAGTAGGAACAGGCGGTAGCTTGGCAAACTGCTTCAACCGCCATTCCGTCCGGCTCAAAATTAGCCCTTTAATTTCTGTTCCAAAATCTCGCCGACGAGCGCGGGGTTGGCCTTGCCTTTGGAGAGTTTCATCACCTGACCTTTGAGCGAATTGAGCGCGGCGACTTTGCCGGCCTTGTAATCAGCCACCGGCGCGGGATTCGCGGCGATGGCTTCGTCGCAGAATTTCTCGATCGCGCCGGTGTCGCTGACTTGCGCGAGACCTTTTTCCTGCACGATGGCGGCGGGCGCTTTGCCGGTCGCAAACATTTCCGTGAACACCTGTTGCGCGGCGGAACTGCTGATAGTCTTGGCTTCGACGAGGGCGACGAGTTCCAGAATCGCCTCTGGCTTGAACTTCAAATCGGCGAGCGACGACAATTTCAAATCCGCAACATCAATCCCCATCGCGCCTTGCTCGGTTTTTTCTGCTTCGTTCAATTCTGCAAGTTTTGAAAGCAGATTGTTGATGATCCAGTTGGCAATCGCCTTTGGATTTTTTGACTGCTTGGCGAGCCCTTCAAAATAATTGCCTAACTCGACGTTGCTCTTGAACACTTCCGCGTCGCCAGCGGGCAACTGGAAATCGCGCATGAACCGCTGCTTGCGTGCGAGCGGCAATTCGATGACGCGCGACTTCACTTCGGCGAGCCACGCATCCGTCGGCGCGAGCGGCATCATGTCCGGCTCGGGAAAATAACGGTAGTCGTGCGCATTCTCCTTCGTGCGCATTTCCTCAGTGATACCGGCTACGTCATCCCATCGCAGCGTGGATTGGATGAGCTTGCCGCCTTTGCTGACGACTTCAATCTGCCGCGCGATCTCGTATTCCGCCGCGCGACGCACGCCGGAAAAACTGTTCATGTTCTTGATCTCGATCTTCGCGCCGAGTTCCTTCGTGCCTTTCGGGCGGACGGAAATGTTCACATCGCAGCGCACCATGCCTTTTTCCATGTCGCAATCGCTCACGCCGCACTGATGCAAAATCTCCGTGAGCGCGTTCAAATAGGCATACGCCATTTCGGCGCTGGTGATGTCCGGCTCGGAAACGATCTCGAGCAGCGGCACGCCGGCGCGATTGAAATCCACGCCGCTGGTGCGTTCAAAGTGCGTCAGCTTGCCGACGTCCTCTTCGAGGTGGGCGCGCGTGATGCGGACTTTGCCCATGCCATTGACGGAGCCGAGGCCGTTGAATTCAAATTCCACAAAGCCGTTCGCTGTGCTGGGCTTGTCGTATTGGGTGAGCTGGTAGTTCTTGGAGGCATCGGGGTAAAAATAATTTTTGCGATCGAACTTCGCGTAGCGCGGGATTTCACAGTTGAGCAGATAGCCGGTCAAAACGGTTTTGCGCAGGGCCTCTTCGTTCGGCACGGGCAAAACACCGGGCATACCGAGACAGACGGGACAGA
>JBAXIY010000106.1:0-9431 GCA_037138135.1 Verrucomicrobiia bacterium | reverse complement strand
TGTGGCGCAGGATTTCCTCGCGTTCCGCCTGAAACTCGCGGTAAAGCGTGGAGTTCTTCAACAAATCGTTCGCTGACGATGACTCTTTTCCAACGTTCGACATAGCTAATTTAATAATGAGGCCCAACTTAATTCCAAGCTCCGGTTCTGGCAAATCAAATCTGAACGAGAAAAGTGGTGGCCATCAACCACTTCCTGATTCAGAGGTCGGTGATCGGCTTATGGCTCGGCACCAATAACTTCATTCCGCACCACGCAACCAGATAGCTCAAGGCGCAGATGAAAAACATGATGAAGTAGGCGGTCTGCGGCGTGGCTTTGTAAGTGTCAGTAAGCGAGCCGGCGATAAGTTGCACGATGACGCCGCCGAGTCCGCCCGCCATCGCCCCGATACCAGTGACCGAACCGACTGAAGTTTTTGGGAACATATCGGAAACGGTCGTGAAGAGATTAGCCGACCAGGCCTGATGCGCGGCGGCCCCGATGCAGATGACCGCTACGGCATAGAACAAGGCCATGTTTCCAAAATGATTGACATCGCCAAAATACTGCGTTGACAACACCGACAGTGGACAGAGCGCAATGAGAAACATCGCCGTCATGCGGGCTTTGTAAAGTGACATACCGCGTTTCATCAGGGTCATCGGGATGCTGCCGCCGTAAACGCTACCAACGATGGCGACGCCGTAAACGATGAACGTCGGCCACATGGTGTCGTGGATTTTCATGTGGAACTGTTTCACTAGGTAGTCGGGTAGCCAGAATAGGTAGAACCACCAGATGCCGTCGGTCATCAATTTGCCAACAAAAAAAGCCCATGTCTGGCGGTGGCCGAGTAGGCCGGGGCTGCTGGTGACTCCGAACTTATTTACTCCGGCATTACCTGCGTTGATTCCGGCGACAACCATGGCCAGCAACGCCAGTGCGACGCCAATCAGGTAAAGGTGATTTTCAAAACCAAATTGAGTCACGAGAAAAAAAACGGCGGCAACCGGGATGAGATATGTCAACGCAAGCCAGCCGGATTTATTTTGATCGTGCCAGCGGCGGGCGTGCAGCGCCAAACTGGCCGCCACGGCAATCGCGACCGCGACCGTGAAAAAAATCAGCGAGGGTTTGTTTTGCAGCACATTTGCGCCGACAATTTTCTGGGTAATGAAAAAAATGAAGACGCACAAAATGTGAATCATGATGGTCATGCCCCAGAACGCAGAGCGCGGCAGGCGGCCGGCGAAGGTAAACAGGTTGACGCCGTTTTTTTTGCCTGACTTGTCGCCATCTTGCACCGGCTTGGCCTCATCTTTGTCGCTATGGATTAAATCATATTCCGCCTGCGACAGGCGTTTGCTTTTGCCGGGCGTGTCATAGAGCCAGAACCAAAAAATAAGCCAGATGAAACCGACAGCGCCGGTAAGAATGAACGCCATCTTCCAACCCTTTTCGTTGCCGAAATAAACCATGCACCACGGCACAAACAGCGCGGCGATCATTGCGCCTACATTGGAGCCGCTATTGAAAATGCCGGTGGCCAGAGAGCGTTCGCGTTTGGGAAACCACTCGGCCACGGTCTTGATGGAGGCAGGAAAGTTGCCGGCTTCGCCGATGCCGAAGGCGCTGCGCACCAGCACGTGCATCGCGACCAGCCGCCCGACAAAGGCATTGGCGATGCCGAAGATTGACCAGACGATCAGCGAAAGGGCCAGGCCCATCTTGGTGCCGATCTTATCAATGACCCAGCCAGCCAGGATTGTCATGCCGGCGTAAAAGCCGGTGAAGAATGCGGTCAAATGGGAGAAGTCCGTGTTGGACCAGCCGAAGCCGCCCGCTTCTGCCGGCGTGCAGAAGAATTCCTTGAGGTAACTGATGACCTGCCGGTCCATGTAGTTGACCGTGGTGGAAAAAAATAGCAGCGCGCAGATGATCCAGCGGAAGTTGCTCGCCGCTGGACGGGAAGTGGCGGGGGAATTCATCTGGCGAGGATTGCCGAAACCGGCAAGCTGTTCAAGATTGGAAATCAACTTTACAAAACCGTGTTTTTTCGGCAGGTTCTATGAATGAATTTGAAAAAGTTTCTCCCTTTATTGCCGGTTCTGCTGCTGGCCGGTTGCAGCACCAGCGCTACCTTCACGCGCATGACCCCCACCCAACAACCGCGCAATGCCGACAACCTTTATCCCGTGGAAGTAGCCTTTAATTCCGGGCAGCAGTCGCTGCGTTGGGATAGCGTTCGGCCCTATGTGCTGGTTCACGGCCAGCCGTTTCCGCTCCGTCCGGTGCCCGTTGTCCAAAACCGCTGGGAAGGTTTGGTGCCCGTGCCGCCCACGGCCAACGATGTGACTTACCGTTTCAAATTTGACTATCTTTACAACAGCTTTGGCCAAAATCCCCAGCCGGACAGCGCGTGGTCGCCGACTTACAGTCTGAAGATTCTGGATCAATAAATTTAGGTGAAAAATAAAAAGCGCGAACATCACTGTTCGCGTTTTTTTATTTTTTCCGCCGAGACGGTGAAACTTAATTCCGCTTCGGGCGCAGAATCAAAACTTTCTTTTCCGTTCCTTCGACTTCCACGCTGTGCGTTTCCACATCGGGATTGTCGCGCAGGGCGTGATGCACGATGCGGCGGTCAAAGGCGTTCAACGGCTCCATTTCCACGGCGTCACCCCAGCGTTTTACTTTTTCAGCAGCTTCCTGTGCCTTTTGGATGAGCGCCTCGCGCGCCTGCGCCCGGTAACCGCCCACATCTATCATCACCTTGGGCGCACTTTGATCCTGTTGGAATAAAATGCGGTTCACGAGGTATTGCAAATCTGCCAGCGTCTGGCCTTGGCGCCCAATCAACCGGCCGGATTCTTCCGTCTGAACGTCGAGCATCAAGTCGTCGCCGACTTTCTGTTCCACCACGGTCGCTGGAAAACCGAGCGAGCCGAGGATTTTTTCCGCAATTTCTTTGGGCGATGCAGGCATGGGATTATTTTTTCTTTTTTGACGCCGGAGTCAATGCCGGGTTTGTCGCCGGACCAGTTGTGACCACCGGGGTGAACGGCACGTTTGCCTTCGTCAACTTCGTCTGCGCCACTGTGAGCAGGTTGTTGACGGTCCAGTAAAGCGCGAGGCCCGACGAATAGTTGTAAAGGAACAAGATGAACATCGCTGGCAGCCAGCGCATCATTTTTTGCTGCGCCGGATCCATGCCCGGCGACGGCGGCGTCATGTGCGATTGCCACAGCATCGAGGCACCCATTAGCAGCGGCAGCAGGTTGAAGGGCAATCCTTCCGGTGTGCTGACGAAGGGCAGGAACGTCACGCCCTGAATCATGAACAGCGTGTCCGGCTTCGATAAATCCGCAACCCACAGAAAATGTGCGCCGCGCAATTCAATCGCGCTGCGAATCATCGTGAAAAAGCCGATGAACACCGGCATCTGGATGACCATCGGCAGACAGCCGCTCATCGGGTTCACCTTGTGCTGCTTGTAAAGTTCCCACTGCTTTGACGTGAGCTTCTGCACGTCGTCTTTGTATTTCTCCTTCAGTTCCGCCAGTTCCGGAGCAAGCGCCTGCATCCGCTTCATTGAACGCGTGCTGGCGGCCGTCAACGGCCAGAACAAAACTTTGATCAACACTGTGATCAGCACAATCGTCCAGCCGTAACCGAGGCCGGTCAAATCATGCAGCCCATTCATCGCCGACAACAGCAGCTTGGCAAAAAATGTGCCCACGCCCCAGAAGCTCGCGAAGCCGCTGCCAAAATTCATCACTTGATCCGCGTGGTTGTTGAGCTGTTCGCCCACTTGAACCAGCTTCCGGTATTCCTTTGGTCCGGCGAAGAAAACGATTTCACGATCTAGTGTGGAATTGGCCGACAATGTCATTGCCGGATATACCAACGCCGTCTGGATGCCTTGCGGCGCCGGCAGATTCGTCACCACGCCGACATTTTGGAAACGCGGCAGCGTGACCGAACGCGCCACAATCTGCTGCGCCGGTTCGTTCGTGCGCGTCATTGCCACCATCGCAAAAAATTGATTGTGCGCTGCGGCCCAGAGCACGTTGCCACTGCCGGCAAGATATTCTGTCTTCGGTGCGCCTTTGGAACAGCCCATGCCGCCGCCGGCGAACCAGGTCAACGGCTGATCCACCGCCGAAGTGCCATCAAACCACATCGCGCCTTCCACCTGACCGCTATCATCTACATCCATCGGCGTCGCCGTGCCGACCACGAATTCCTGTGCCGGCAGATTCAACGGCTGGCTGGAAGTGTTCTCAATCCGCACGTTCGCTAGCACCAGGAAATTGGAGCTGAACTGAAAATTTTTCACCAGATGCAAGCCGTCGGCAAAAGATTTTTCCATGCGCAGACCCGTAGTTGTTTTGGACAAAGTGAAATTGCCGTCGCCAATCAGGCTTTCACCGCCAAGAATGGCCAGTGCCGGAACGCCTGTCCGCGCGTTCAAGGCGGATACGCTCGCCGCCGCATTCGTAACCTGATTTTTCCAACGCGCGGAAATCGTCTGCGGATAATCGAGGAGTTCGATCAACTTCAAACCGCCGCCACGCGAAGTGAAGGTGTAGCGCGCGCGGCCGTTCGTCAGCACCAGCGTCTGCTCTGGCGAATTCGTGTCAAACACCACTGCCGGTGCGGGGGTGGCAAGCGTCGCGGTCGCCACGGGCGGCGCGTTAGAACCTGCGATCGCCATGGGGACCGGATGGGCGGCGGCATAGCGCGCCTGTTGTTCGGCGATTTTCTTCTGCTCGATAAACCACCAGCCGAGCAGCAACACGCAGATTGAAATGACGATGACGCCTGTTTTATCCATGAAATTAATGGGAATGAACTGAAATGATTCTTACTTCTTTTTCCGGCACCGGGTCGTGGCCGCAATCGCCCCACGGATGACAGCGGCAAATTCGTTTGACCGCCAAAAAAGTTCCCGTCAGCGCTCCGCGTTCACGCACTGCTTCCATCGCAAATTGTGAACACGTCGGCGTGAACCGACAGCCGGAATGTCCGCCAAACAAAAAAGCCTGCGCCGGCGAAATCAATAGGCGATAGGCGCGCACCAAAAAGATCAGGATGTGCTGGAGCGGATTCACGGTTTTAGTTTTTGAGCAGTTTCGCGCGGTGCAGCGCGACGAGAAAATCCTTTTCCACTCCGGCAAAATCTTTTTGAGCGATTGAGTTCCGCGCCACCAAAACCAGTTCCACCGGCGATGCGAATTCGTGCTGATGCTGGCGGAAACTTTCGCGGAGCAACCGCCGGGCACGGCTGCGGGCGGGCGCGTTGCCGATTTTTTTGCTGGTGACGACGCCCAGTTTGGGTGCGGAGCCATCCGGCAATTTATTCCAGTTGGCGATGAGGCAGCCGACCACCAGCCGTTCCCCACGTGACCGCACGCGTGCGAAATCGCGGTTTTGCGCAAGCCGAGACGAGCGGCTCAGGCGCAGGCGTTTCGGCGGGGCGGGATTCACAGAATCAAACCGGCGTGAGGCGCTTGCGACCGTTACGACGGCGGTTGGCGAGGGTGGCCTTGCCGCTCTTGGTGGAGTTGCGGTTTAGGAACCCGTGCTGGCGTTTACGGCGGATTTTCGACGGTTGATACTGGCGTTTCATAAAATTAAATCAATTGTTCCCGGCGCAAAAACCGGAGCGTGGGAGAATAGCAGTGACCGGCCTTGTGTCAAGACGGGCTTCGCGGTCATTTCATGTTCAATTCACGCAGGGCGGCGAGGTAATTGGAATAGTCCAAACCATAATGATTAAGGTTCGGGAGTCTTTCTGGGTTGAACGGATCAAAGGGCTGCCAACTGTGTCGGCGAATGGTTGGATCTAAAAAGACTTCGGAACAAATCAGGCTGTTAATTTGTTTGCTCGGCGTTAGTGCGAGACTTAGACACGGCCAGGACCAATCGAAACGACCACCAATGGCATCTGGATGTAGTTCGCGGCCCAACATTCCATCTGATACGAGCGTGGTGGCGCGCAGAGGAATAAGGCCCCGATTAGCCGCAAGAATTTTTTGCATCCAGCTTACCTCGCGTCCCCAAACCACTGTGCTGGACAGTTGCCCAAGCGATTGCGCCAGCCACAACGCGGCGGTCAATTGCACCAATCGCGGTCGGCGCGTAGCGAGCCAAGTCGGGCGGAATCGTAATATCCAAGCCACGGATAATAGTGTCAGTGGCATCATCAAATTTACCACGCGGTTGTCGTAGGGGATCCCGGTATCCACTTTTTCCGGCGCGAGCAATGGCCAGAATCCCCAGACGAGAATTATTGCGAACCAGAGATACCGGCCGTTTTTCTCCGACAAAATGCGCCAGCTTTTTTCCGATACGCAAGCGATCACGGCCAGTCCAATCCAAAGCAACGTCCCGGTCAATGACCAGCCCAGATGTCGCAAAATCCCCAACGTGCCAGTCTTAAAACCGCTGAAGTTGCCCGGCAATTCCGGCATCAGCACCGAGCAAATACCGTTGGCCATGCTGTTCAAAAACAGGATGGCCGCCACAAAAAAGATTAGCCACGACCAGCCGGATTTTTCCTGACGTTCTTGAATTGAACGCCATAACGAGAACACCAGCAGTGGGGCGCATAGGAAAACTTGCGATTCATAGCTGAATTGCAAGCCGATGGCCATGACAAGCAGGATGAGGGCGGAAAAAATCTTGAGCGGACGGGCAAACAGGAGAACGAAAAGCGCTGGCCAGAACATTGCATGGGCGAGAATGTGCTCGCTGATGGCCGGGGTGTTGGCATTCAAATAACCAGCGGCGCAGCCGACCGCTGCCAGCCAGAAGTTTTCCGGGGAAATTTTCCAGCAAAGCAGCAGCGCCAGCGGCCACGGTAAAAAACAACCAAGCCCGAAGGCGAATCGCAACAGTGCCAGATTGGTGATGCCTAGTTTGATGGCCAGCACGAGCGGGAATTGGAAAATATAAAACGCGAAATGGCGCGACCACATCAGCGACACAAAGTTTTGCGTTTCCAACACGCGCACAAACTCATGTGCGCCATCGGCATACAAACAGAGGTTGGTGAAAAGCGCGGCGAGAATCCAGATCAGAAAAATGCCAGCGGCCAGCGGCATCAGATTCCAAGCTGGAGCAGAAGCACGGTTCACAACACCCAAATTATTTCACATTCAACTCGCGCTGAATCCCAAACTTTTCAATGCGTTTACGGAGCGTGGCGCGCGTGATGCCGAGCATTTTGGCGGCGTGAACTTGATTGTTGTCCGTTTCAATCAAAGCTTGAATCACGAGTTCACGTTCGACGGCGGGAATGATTTTTAATTTCGGATCGCGCTTGGCGATTTGAAAAAGCTGGCGCGCGAGCGTCGCGGCATCGCTGGTCGTGCCGTCGCTGGTGGAATTATTTGTGGGCGGCGCGGCCACGCCGGTGGCGCCTCCGGAAATTTCCGGCGGCAAATCGCCCGGCAGAATCGCGTCGCTCTTGGCGAGAACGTGCGCGCGGCGAATGGCGTTTTCCAGTTCGCGGACGTTGCCAGGCCAATGATATTTCTCGAACAACTTGACGGCGGCGGCGGCGATGGACTTGGGCTTGCGCGAATGTTCGCGCGCGATTTTTTCCAGAAAGTAATTTACGAGCAGCGGAATGTCGTCGCGACGGTCGCGCAACGGCGGCAGGTGGATGCGCACGACGTTGAGGCGATAAAATAAATCTTCGCGAAATTGTTTGGCGGCGACGGCGGCCTCGAGCGGTTTGTTGGTCGCGGCGATGACGCGCACGTCCACCTTGAGCGGCGAGTTGCCGCCGACGCGCTCGAACGTGCCGGATTGCAGCACGCGCAGGATTTTCGTCTGCGTCGCGGGCGTCATGTCGCCAATTTCATCGAGGAAAATCGTGCCGTTATTGCATTGCTCGAATTTGCCGATGCGCTGGACGGTCGCACCGGTAAACGCGCCTTTTTCATGGCCGAACAATTCGCTTTCCAGAAGCTGTTCGGGAATCGCGGCGCAGTTAATGGCGATGAATGGTTGGGTGCTGCGTATGCTGTGACAATAAATTGCACGAGCGGCAAGTTCTTTGCCGGTGCCACTTTCACCCGTGATAAGTGCGGTAGCATCGGTGGCGGCAAGTTGCCCGATGGTTTTGAAAACTTGCTGCATTGAGGCAGCTCCACCTACAAAGCCTAATTCATAATCTTCTGAGTTGAGCAGCGGCTCAAATGAAACAACTTGTTTCATATCGCGCGCAGCTTTTAGTGCGTTTGCGATGACTTGTTTTAATATTGGAATGTCGAACGGCTTGAGTAGATAGTCGTAAGCACCAAGCTTCATCGCTTCGATGGTAGTTTGCGTGGTGCCGTAACCAGTCATCAAGATGACGAGCAATTTTGGGTCGGTCGCGCGAATTTTGCGGAGCGTTTCCATGCCGGTCATGCCGGTCATGCGCACGTCCATTAGCACGAGGTCGGGTTTGAACTTGGGGATGACCTTCAACCCCTCTTCACCGCTGGCGGCGGTGGCGAGTTCAATTTCTTCCGAGGCGAGAATGCGTTGCAGCGAATACCGCACGTCCTCTTCATCATCAATCAACAACAGCTTGCTCATCGTGGCGGTAGCATAAACAAAATCGGCGGGGCGAACAGTGAATTTTAAAAACCGCATTTAAATTTTTCCAGATGCTGCATGATTGGTGTGACTTTTTCCCGCGCGGAGATTAGCCTGTGTCCGTTGATGAAAACCAAATTTGATTCCATCGAGGCCGTTCTCGCCGACATCCGCAAAGGCAAAATCGTCATCGTCGTGGATGACGCGGATCGCGAGAACGAAGGTGATCTTATCCTCGCTGGTCAGCACGCGACGGCGGCGACCATTAATTTCATGGCGCGCTTCGGACGCGGTTTGATCTGCGTTTCGACCACCGGCGAACGGTTGCAGCAGCTTGGCATTGACCGCATGGTGCAGCAGAACCGCGAAAGCCACCGCACGGATTTTCAGGTGAGCGTGGACGCCGCGCTCGGCATCAGCACCGGCATCAGCGCCGCCGATCGCGCAAAGACGATTCAGATCATGTCTGCGCCCGTAGCCGTGCCGGAAGATTTGGTGCAGCCCGGCCATATTTTTCCGCTTCGCGCCAAATCGGGTGGTGTGCTTCAACGCGCCGGTCACACGGAGGCGACGGTTGACCTCGCGCGGCTCGCCGGCCAGCGACCCATCGGCGTGCTTTGCGAAATCCTCAATGACGACGGCACGATGGCGCGCTTGCCGCAGTTGTTGAAATTTGCGAAGAAGCATAAATTAAAAATCTGTTCTATCGCCTCGCTCATCGAATTCCGGCGCACGCGTGAGCGCCTGGTAGAGCGTGAAGAGGTTGTAAAAATGCCGACTGACTACGGCGATTTTGATTTGCACCTCTACCGTTCCAACCTCGACGGTCAACATCATCTTGCGCTCGTGCGCGG
>JBAXIY010000105.1:0-9558 GCA_037138135.1 Verrucomicrobiia bacterium | reverse complement strand
TGACGCTCTCCGGCGCGAACACCTACAGCGGCGGGACGACGATCAGCGCCGGCACACTTGCCCTCGGCGCCAGCAGCGTTCTGCCCAATGGCACGACCGTCAATCTGGCCGGCGGCACGCTGGCCATGAGTTCATACAACAACACGGTCAGCGCCCTTCAGTTTAGCGGCAGCGGCAAAGCCAAAGGCACCTGGGGTTCGACCAGTTCCGCCGCCGATCACAGGACCAGTTCCATTGCCGGTTCGGGCATCCTCACGGTCACCACGGGCGGGATTTCCAGCACCACGCTGGCCTCGAGCGCCAATCCGTCCACCTATGGCGGTTCGGTTACTTTCACCGCCACCGTCACTGGCAGCGGCGGTAATGGCAGCACTCCATCCGGCACGGTCACCTTCAAAGACGGGAGCACCACGCTGGGCACGGGCAGTTTGAGCGGTTCCGGAACGACTGCCACCGCGACCTTCACCACCAACAATCTGACGCACCTCGCATCACCGTTCAGCATCACCGCCTCGTGGCTCGGCGATGAGAATTATGACGCGAGCATTTCGAGCGCGCTAGCGCAGGTGGTGAACGCCAAGGCGTTGACGGCGCAGGGCAGCTTGTCTTACTCCGGCAAGGTCTATGATCGCACGACCAACGCTACGCCGTCGGGATCAGCGGCGTTGCAAGCACCGGAGGCGCTTGGAGTCGGTACCACCTCCGACGGCAAGCCCTACTCGGTGGATTCGGTGAGCCTGACCGGGACGGCCGGTTGGGCCTATAACAGCAAGGACGTGGCCACCGCGACGACTGTGACCGGGAGCGGTCTGTCGCTGACCGGCACGGGCTCTGGCAACTACACTTTGACCGCGCCGACCTTGAGCGCGATGATCACCCAGAGGGCGCTGACGGTGACGAACGCGGTGGTTCCCACCAGGATTTACGACGGCACCATCAACGCCACCATCACCGGGGCGACCTTGAGCGGCGTGATCAGCGGCGACACGGTCACCCTCAACGGCCAAGGCTATTTTGACGTCGGTTTTTCTGACGTGGTGGCGGGCACAAACCTGACGGTGATCAGTGAGATGTACCTTGGCGGATCGGATTCGGCCAACTACTCGCTGACGCAACCCACGCTGACGGGGACCATCACGCCCAAGGCGCTCACGGTCACTGGGCTGACCGCTGGCGCCCGAGTTTATAATGGCACGACGAATGAGACGCTGGGGGGGAGCGCGGTGTTTCCGGCGGCGGAGGATGCGGGTGCCGGTTCGACCAGCGACGGCAAGCCTTACAATGTGGATTATGTGAGCGCGGGCGGGACGGCGGTGGGCGCGTTTGCGGATAAGAACGTTGGCACTGCCAAACCCGTGCTGGTCACCGGCGTCACGGTGACGGGTTATGGCGCTGGCAACTATACCGTGTCGGAGCAAACGGGTTTAACGGCGGACGTGACGGCGGTGGCGATTACGGTGACAGCGACGACGTGCACCAAGACTTATGACGGGACTAACAGCGCGGCGGGCACCCCGACCATCACTTCGGGTGCGATCCAGCCGGGCGACACGGGGCCCGCCTGGACGCAGACCTACGACACAAAGGACGTGGGCACCGGCAAAACTCTTACGCCGGCCGGCAAGGTGATCGACGGCAACAGCGGGAACAACTACAACTACACTTACGGGACGGTGGCCAGTGGCGTGATCAATCCGCTCAGCCTGACCGTGACGGGCCTGACGGCCCAAGACAAGGCCTACGACGGCACCACTAACGCCATGATCGTGGGCACCGGGACGTTGGTGAGCGTGATTTCCCCGGATGTCGTTAGCCTCGAGGGCACACCTGTCGGCCACTTTGTCGATGCGGCCATCGGCACGGGCAAGACAGTGACGGTCACGGGCTTGAGCCTGGGCGGGGCCGATGCAATCGAATACTCCCTGACCCCGCCGACGTTGACGGCGAGCATCACCAACGGCGTCATTTACAGTGAGACCAACGTGATCCTGTCCATCGCGGACCTTGGGGGTGGGTCGTTCACGTTGTATTTCCAGGGGACGGAGGGGGCGAAGTATTACGTGGTGAAGAGTTCGGATGTGACAGCGGCGATGAGCGCGTGGACGGTGGTGGGGGTGACCAACACAGCGGGCGCGGGCGGGCTGTGGAACGAGACGGTGAGTGAAGCCGCGCCGGTGTTCTATCGGGGGGCGGCCGTTGATCCGAAGCCTTAATTTTCGCGCTGGATTGATCTCACACGAGACCGGAACGGCGTTTCCGCCGGTGTTGGCCAACGCGGGCAGTCCCGCAAACACTGAAACTAAACTATGCATCAAGAACTAAACCGACAATCAAAACCAAACCACGAAAGACAAAGCATCAAGAGCAAGCGCAATCAACCGTTCGGACTATCCTCTCGCTTCAACGCCCTGCTGGCGCTGGCGTCGGCTATGATGGTCGCGGACGTCTCGCTGGCGCAAACTGACGTAACCTGGCACAATGCCAGTGCTCATGCTTGGGGTAGTGCCTTCAATTGGAATCCCATTGCTATTCCCGACACCCCGGTTGAAAACGCCGTCTTCAGCACGGTTGGGTGCAATTTATCCAGCTCTTATAAGATCAATGGAACCTCTTACTTGCTGGCGGCGATTGGCTTAAGCGCAAACTACAGTGTTGGCCAGCTCAAGTTCGCCAACGCGCCGACAGGCACCAATGGATGGCGGCTCTATGAATCAAGCACTTCCAAGCAATACACGCTGACTGTAAGCGGCAACAACCTTTCCAATCCCGTCATCATGCAGGCTGCCACTTGCCCCGCTGCCATGATATCCTGGGCTGGCATTCACGATCTAAACCTTGCTCTTGGCCTCAATGGCGCGAACGAAATTCAGGTGAACGGCGCCGCTCTCGTGATCCAAACGCCCATCATCAACGGCAGCGGAATCACGGCGGGTCTGACCAAGACCGGTTCGGGCCTGCTGCAGCTTTCCGGCCCCAACAGTTACACTGGCACCACAACGATCAGCGCGGGCACCCTCCAACTGACCGGGGGTGGTTCCATCAACACTTCTCCCACGCTTTCCATTGCTGCCGGGGCGACTTTTGACGTGTCAGCCCTCTCTACTTACACGTTGAACGGCGGCAGCGCTTTGAGCGCCAGCGGTATCGGCACAACGGTGGGCGTCAACGCCGCTGCCATCACAGGCGGCACCACCGTTGACCTGGGCACTCAACCGATTACTCTGAACTACGACGGCTCAAATCCCGCGCTCTACATTTCACAAGGCGCGTTGTCGCTCAGTGGGAATCTATTCACGGTCAACACGGCTGCCCCGCTGGCCGCCGGCACCTATACCCTGATCCAGCAAGCCAGTGGAGATATTGTTACCGCCGGAAATAGCACGGTAACCGGCACCGCCATCGGTCCGGCGCAGACGGGCAACATTTCGGTCACTGGCGGAAGAGTGCTCCTTACGATCAGCGATGTTGCGGCCACGCAGGTTCGAATCGAAACGGCGGCGGACGGCACCGGGACGGTGGTGCCGGCTCAGATCCTGCCCGCCGGTAGCGGCCTGACGGTGTATGCCATTGCTCGTGCGGCCGATAATTCGTTCGTAGCCAATGTCGCGGCAAGCTGGTCCTTGACGAACCTCACGGGCGGGACGGTCACTGGCGACCTGATTTCTGCCGGAGACGGCAAGAGTGCGACCTTCACCGGCCATATACCCGGCACCGCAGTCATACATGCGGCCGCAAGGGCATGGCCTGTCACGAATTCCGGCACCCTCACGGTGGTGCTGGGTCCGGCCGCGCAGGTGCGCGTGGAAACTGCGGCGGATGGCAGCGGCACGGTGGTGCCGGCCCAGACCCTCGTTCCCGGCCAGGCGGTCTCCGTCTATGCCATCACCCGCGACGCGGCGGGCAACTTCTTGGCGAATGCGGCGGCGGACACCTGGACGATTGAAAATGTTACTGGGTACTTGATGAGCAGCGATTTGTCCCCGGGCAGCGGGCCGAGTTCCACTTTTACCGGACATGGCGTCGGCGCCGGGCAAATTCGCGCAAGCATCAGCGGGTTGACTTCGGTTGATTCGGGAGTGATCGGCGTCGCCATGTCCTGGTCAGCCACGCCGGACCCTGCTTACCAATGGGACACCTACAGTGCCAACTGGACAGGGGGGGCCGGCGTGTATGCGGACGGCTCTCCTGTCCAATTCACGGATGCCGGTTCGGCTTCGTCCCCAATCGTTCTGGTGGGCGATCTCAGCCCGCTTTCGGTCACGGTGGATGTTGCGACCAATCATTACATCTTTAGCGGGGACGGCGACCTAACCGGTTCATGCGGTCTCTTGAAACGCGGTTCGGGCACCCTGACCCTCGCCAACAACATTCCGAACACGTACACCGGCGCCACAGTCGTCAACAGCGGGACGCTGGAGGTCACCTCGAACACTTGGGCCGCCGTTAATGCAAGTCCTATCACCATCGCCAGCAACGCCACGCTGTCCATGCTCGGCCATGCTTACAGCCTCCACTGTTACAACAATGTCAGCGGCGCTGGACTCTGGCAAGTCGCGACCGGAGCGGGGTCCGACACCACCCATTTGGACGGCGACTACAGGGCCTTCAACGGCACGCTCGAAGTCGTGACCGGCAATGCCAAGATCGATTTCACCACTACGAGATATCCTTCCGCCAGCGCCACCCTTCGACTCGACCGCAACCTGACGGCCTACATCCCCTACGTCAATGCCTACGACATCTTCCCCTGCGCCATCCAAATGTACGGCGTTGACAATAATGGTGGCCTCTGGGGGACCGGAGAACAACGTGGACAACTCCGCATTAACGCTCCCGCTGCGAGCGGCCCCATTACTTTGTTTGGCGACAGCGCTATCGCCGTGGACAGCGGAAGAGCAACGACCCTCAGTGGCAACATCGTGGGAAACTTTGGCTTTACCAAGCTCTCGGATGGCAAGCTGACACTTTCCGCGGCGAACACCTACACCGGCAACACGGAAATCTGGCAGGGGACGCTGGCCCTCGCCTCCGGCGGGTCTATTTCCAATTCGTCGAACATCATCCTCAACGCGCGCGCGAGCAACAACGATAATGCGACCTTTGATGTGTCAGCGGCCGGCTTCACCGTCGCCGCCGGCCACACCCTCCAGGGCAATGGCCTTGTCATCGGCGCCCTGACCAACAACGGCACGCTGGCTCCGGGCCCAGACCTCGACACGTTGGTCTTCGCCAACGCTCCCACGTTGAACAGTGGCGGCACGGTCAGCCTCAAGTTGAACAAGGACTTGGGGGGCAACGACCAGATTGCCGTCAATAGCGGCACGCTGGTCTTTGGCGGCACGCTCGCGGTTACCAATTACGGCCCGGCAGACCTGCAAGTTGGCGACACCTTTCAATTGTTCAGCGCGAACACGCTTCCGACCAGCAACTTCACCCGAATCGTGGGTTCGCCGGGGCCGGAACTCGCTTACAGTTTCAACCCGACCAACGGCACGATCACGGTTGTCAGCTCCACTCAGTCGCCGGTGGCCAATCCAGATGTGGTCACCACTCCTTGGAGCGCGACGGTCATCATCAGTCCTTTGACCAACGACAGCGACCCGAACGGCTATCCGTTGTCACTAGTGAACCTGAGTCCGGCCAGCGGCACGGCGCAAATCAGCAACGCCACCAACGTCCTCTTCACACCCGCCTGGGGCATTGCCACCAATGTGACAATTGGTTACACCCTAACCAACGGCCACGGCGGGACGGCGAGTTCGCAGATCACCGTGACGGTAACCACCCCGCGCGCGCCCGTCATTACCAGCGTCGTGCGCTCCGGCCCCAATCTGGTCTTCAGCGGCACTGGCGGTGCGCCGAACGGAGGTTATGTCGTCCTGGCCTCGACCAATCTTGCGCTGGCCCGAACCAATTGGGTGCCGGTCTCCACCGGTGCCTTCGATACCAGCGGTAACTTCCGCGTGACAAACGCGATCATCCCAGCCATACCCCGGGAATTCTTCCTGATCGAACTTGTCAGCGCCGTTCAGCCATCCCAGCCTGTCATTACCAGCGTCGTGCGCTCCGGCCCCAATCTGGTCTTCAGCGGCACGGGCGGTGCGCCGAACGGAGGTTATGTCGTCCTGGCCTCGACCAATCTTGCGCTAGCCCGAACCAATTGGGTGCCGGTATGGACCAACGCCTTTGATGCCGGTGGCAACTTCCGCGTGACAAACACGATCATCCCTGCCACACCGCAGGAGTTCTTTCTGATCAGACAATAGCGGGAAGGCCTGGATTTGCGGCGGGCCTGATCTTGCTCGCTGCAAAACCGGACGCGACCGAGTGCGTCGGGTAGATTGGGTTGGGTTGCGGTTGACGGGGATAGGCTCTGGTGTCCCCGCTTTGCCTTGCGACGGCATAGGAGACACCCGCAAGACCTACTCAATTGAGTAGCTAGGTGCTGGCCGGACGATTTCGTAGTATTACAGCCAGTATAGGCCATATAATTGCTCTTAAGACAAACTTGCAATAGACAGCAAAATAACGAATGAAGCCCAGTCGATTCCTATTTTAGGGAAACAATATGTTGCACTTCATTCCCCCTCCACAAGCAATTGGGCCCAAGAGGCCCTCTTGCTGGGAAAAATCCAAGAAACCGACGTTTAATTTGAACTCCCGCCAACCCTTCACCCTGATTGAACTGCTGGTCGTCATCGCCATCATCGCGATTCTCGCCGCGATGCTGCTGCCGGCTTTGAGCAGGGCGAAGGAAGAGGCAAACCGCGTCCGGTGCGCCAGCAACCTGCACCAGATCAGCGTTGCGATGAATATTTACTAAGCTTCATCAAAGGTGACACCACTTGGTATTACTACCTGAGCATTTACAGAACTAAATGTATGAAGCAAAAGAGAGTATTTGTGAAAAGAGCATCCGCAATTGTGCGCTGGCGCACGGTTTCGGTTGCGATGGGATGCCATTGCCTGTTGTTCGTCGGTCTTGTCCGGGCCGATGTGTTTAGCAATGTTCCGGAAGCGTCCGATTACCAGGTCGTTTATCAACTGGCGATTCCGGTGAAAGGCGTTTTTCAGGGCACAACGCCCGTGCCCTACAGCGTGAACAACAGTGGGAGCATCGCGTCGGGCAGCTTTGACCGCGTGGCCTATTATCTCGAATTGGCCAATGGCTCGGTCACGAACTGGGCGTATGCGTCCATGGACGCGTTCACCGCTTCGGCGGTTCAAATCGGCATACCGCACGCCACTTACAACCCGGTGGTTTTTCAACAGGGCGTCACGAACCTGGCTGTCTTTTCGAGTGTGTCGGGAGTCAAGACCGGCTCGTTTGATCGTGGGCAGATTGAAATGTGGCATCAAAGCTACAGCGCCAGTAACTCCACGGCGGTCTTTGCGGCGAGCGATTCAACCTACGATTGGGGTGACATGATTGGCGGCACCCCGTCGGGGTATGGTTCCTTCCAGGTCCACAACCCCGGGTCGCGGCAGGTGGTGCTCGCCTATAATCGCTGGGCAACGTCGAGCGGGACGAGCGACGACATCGGGATCGGCAATTCTACTGGAGCCAACCCGGACTGGACCTTTGCCGGGACCACCACCAACTACACGAGCCGGAAACTGGTGGTGCTGGTCCGGCCCAAGCGCTTTGCGGTCACGTTCACTGCGGTGCCGATGAACCAGCAGGTGGTGCCGCGGAATCTGGCGACGAGTAAGGCGACCGTGCCGATTTCAGGGAGCGAGACCGTCGGCGGTTTTGACAAGGCCGTCCTGCGGATTTACCGCAACGGCGTGGTTTATGGATCAGATACGGTCCAAGTCCTGTCCTACTCGGGAGGTTCGGCGAGTTTCTCGTTCAACCCCGTCATTCCCGCCGAGCTGGCCTCCTACACCTTCGAACTGTATTTGCAGACGGGGTCGACCCTGCGTTTGGTGCGCCGGGTCAGCGACGTCGTGGCGGGGGATGTGTTTCTGTGGTATGGCCAATCCAACGCCGAGGCTATGATGCGCACCGGCAGCGCCAGCGGCTATGCCTCTTCGTGGGTCAGAACTTTCGGGATGAATAGCGATTACGGCAACGTCACCATGGCATACCTGTTTTGGGTGCAGGCAGACGGCGACGGAGGGGAGGAAAGTGCGGCCGGCATCGGCCAATGGGCGCTGGTGGTGGGGCGCAAGATTGTAGATACCTACGGCATCCCGGTGGCGATTCTGAACGGCGCGCGTGGCGGCTATTCGATGCCCAAACTTCAGCGCGATAACGCGAACCCGGATGCGCTGGATAACAGCGGCGGCGTTTACCGCGTTTACAACCGGCTGCGTTACCGGACCATCCAGGCCGGGGTGGCCGGCAACGTGCGTGGAATCTTCTACTATCAGGGCGAAGCTGATTACGACAACACCGCGCAACATACGAACGGTTTCGCGTCGCTGGTTTCCTCCTGGAAGCTTGACTACCCGGCGATCGAGCGGATTTTCGAAACTCAGTTGCATGTGGGCTGCGGGGTCACCCGTGAATTGCCCGAGTTGCGAGACGCCCAGCGCCGCTTCGAGGATGTTTACAGCACGGTTCGCATGATGTCCGTCAACGGACTCACACACGCCGGTTGCCATTACCCATTTGTCGGCGGATACGAGACGCACGGGTTGAATGTCTTCCGGCAGGTGGCGCGCGAACTCTACGGCGCGACGGACACGCCGGACATAGACCCGCCAAACCCGGACAGGGTGGAAGTCGCCAACGCCGCCGGCGACCGCTTGCGCGTGGTGCTCCGGAAGCCCGGCGCCGCCATCACGGTGGATGCCGCCGCGCTCGTGGACTTTCGTGTGCAAGGCTCCGGCTTGACCACCAACACACTGCCGTCCTCCGCCACGGTGACCAATGGCGGCATCGAACTGCAATACGGTCAGAACGTGAGCGCGGCGACCAATCTCGCCTACCTCGCCCACGTTGGCAGCGCCGGCGGTTGGGTGCGGAATGGAAATGGGGTCGGCTTGCTGGCGTTTTCCGAGCCGGTCGCCGCAAAAGCCGCCGCCAACGAATGGGACGGGGGCGGCGCGGATGCGTTGTGGGACACGGCGAACAACTGGACCAACAATTCGACTCCGGCGTTCGGCAACACACTCGATGTCTATTTCAACACGGTTGGGGCGGCCAATCTCGCCAACGCGCTCGGCGACAACCGCACGATCCGGTCCCTGACCTTCACGGCTGACGCCGACAGCAACGTCACGATTTGCACTGCGGATAGCACGTCGAATGTCACGGCCAGGACTCTGACATTCGACACGCAGGCCGCGACCGGCAACGCGATGATCACGGTGAACAGCGGCGCGGCGGGCAGTTTCACCATTGGTGCCGGTGGCATCGGCTCGGTCGCTCTGGCGGATGACCTCGTGGTCGCCCACAATGGCAGCGGCGCCCTGACGATCAACGCGTCGATCACCGGCGACAAAGGCATCACCAAGGCAGGCACCGGTGTTTTGTCCCTCACCACTGCCAGCGCCAACACCTACAGCGGCGGCACCACGATCAAAGACAACGGCGGGACGTTGCTCATC
>JBAXIY010000104.1:0-9568 GCA_037138135.1 Verrucomicrobiia bacterium | reverse complement strand
GGCACATTTACAAAATGGCTCGGTAACTCTGCAATAGGGCAGGGCAAATCTACGATGTGACGGGGCAAATGTGCGGCGCGAGTCGGTAAATTTACATCGTATTCTGGCGCATTTTTACGGTCCGGTTACAGCCATGTAAAACTTTCAGGCAAACGCCGGTTGGGGCTTGAACAATTTTCCCAGTTTGGAAAAGTGGGCGCGTAATAACGAATCTAACTGGGCGGGGTCGGATGGCTTCTTCCACGGGTTCAATCACCTCAAACATTGAATAAATATGGCAAACTATAGTGTATTGCGGAATTACGGGCGTAAAGCGGATGGCGACTTGGGCGATTTCGGTCTGCACATCGGCACAAAAATGACGGGCAATGTGAACTTCACCACCCCGCCGTTCACAATCGCTTCATTGACGACGGCGACGAACAACTTCATGGCGTCGGCAGCGGCGAGTTTGAATGGCACGCCAGCGGATACGTTGAACAAGAAGAATCTGCGCGAGGCCTTGATTGGCTTGCTGAATCAATTGGCAACGTATGTCGAGTTGGTGGCGAACAATGATCCGGCTAAAATTCTTTCCTCGGGTTTCAGTCTGGCCAGCACTTCCCGCACGCCGGCGGTGCCGAGCACAACCAGCATTGTGTCGGTGGACAACGTGGCTTCGGGCAAACTGGGCTTGAACTTGCAAGTGGCGGATAACGCTTGGGCGTATGTGGTGGAATACACGGCCTTGCCGAATGGCGCGGTAAAGACGGCGACGTTCACCAATCCGCGTGACGTGGTGCTGACGGGTTTGACGCCCGGCACGATGTATTCCATCCGCGTGCAGGTGATGGGTTCGGGTAATCAAGTTACCGAATGGTGCGACGCAGTGCAGCACATGGCGACGTGAGTCCTTGCGGACGGCCACCAGAAAATCAAAGCACCGCCGGAATAAGCAATGGTTCCGGCGGTTTTTTATTTTGAGGTGAGGTTTGGCCGCAACGATTTAACTGGATATGTTGAAGTTAAAGTTGCAAGCTGGAATGTGATTAAAACGAAATCCGCCGCGCCCGCGCCCATGGAACCATTGGCTGATGGTCAGATTTGGCGCATGGCGGAAACCAATTTGCAAGTGGACATGGTGGGCAAACTGCTCGTCCACTATAAACTCGGCAAGCATAATGCCGTGCGCGTTTCCAACTCCATCGGCAGCCAGACGGACATTGTAAAGTTTCTCAAAAAAAACAAGGCAGTGCTGGTGCAACGCAGCAAGCCGGTGGTGGTCAAGCCCGCCGTGGTTATTAAAAAGAAGGGCGTCGCCAAAAAATCGGTGATCGCGAAAAAGCAGGTGGCCGCCAAGAAATAAAATTTTACGCCGTGCGCCGGGACGCCCAAACGTCCCGGCTTTTTTATTGAGCAAACCGGCGGGATGGGTAGTAAGTTGATTCCGCTTATGAACCAATGGCGTTTTAAATTGTTATATGACGGCGATTGTCCGCTCTGCCAGCGGGAGGCGCGCTTTCTCGCCAAACGTAATCGCGGCGGTCAGCTCGCGTTTGAAAATATTGCCGCTGCCGGATTTAATCCGTCGGCCTACGGCTGCACGCAAGAGGAATTGATGGGCGTGATTCATGGCGTTTTTCCCGACGGACGCATCGTGCAAAAAATGGAAGTTTTCCGTGAAGCTTATCGCGCCATCGGTCTCGGCTGGCTGCTGGCACCGACGGGTTGGCCGGGTTTACGGTGGTTGGCAGATGTCGGCTACGAATGGTTTGCGCGCAATCGCATGGGCATCGGCAAACTGTTTGGTCGCAAATGTGAAGCGGGCGTTTGTGCCGCACCAAAGCCAAAGCCGCCCGCGCTGTAAATTAAGTCGGCGTTTTCATCGCGTGCTTGCGGTCGTGGCATATTAGCTGCTAAATAGCCAGCCATTGAATCTATGACCCGCATCGCGCTCTGGCTGGCGCAGCACCAGCTCAAATCCAAAACGCCCGCACGGCGGCTGCGGGCTTTGCAGCGATTGCGGACGGCTCTCAATGACGCGGTCATTGCCCTCGACGGTAAGATAACCATCGCGCTTCTCGACCATGTTCTGACGGATCCAGTCGTTGAAGTTCGTCAGGAAGCCGCCGCCATCCTCGGTGATCTGCGCGATGTGCGAACGCTGGCGCCGCTGATTCGCGCCTTGAGCGACCAGAGTGAAGCGGTTCAGGAAATCGCCATTGCCGCGCTCAAGCGGTTGGACGACCGCACCGCCATCACGGCTCTGGTGCCAAAATTATCCAACGGCACCCCCACGGTTCAGTGGCGTGCGGCGCAAACGCTCAAGTCACTCGGCTGGAATCCTGAGACCACGACGGAGCAAATCTATTACCTCATTGCCACCGGCGCGATCCGGCAGTTGTCCGGTTTCGGCACCGAGGCGATCAAGCCGCTTACCGAACTTTTGCGCACGGCCACGGTGGATAAAAAAAGCGCCGCGGCGTCTGCCTTGGGTTCGATAGGCGAACCCGCAGTGTTCAAACCGTTGCAAGGATTGTTGCGCGACCCGGAGCCTTCCGTGCGTAGCGCCGCTATTTACGCACTCGAACAAGCCGGTTGTCGCGAGGCGCTGCCCATGCTGGTCGCGGCATTGCGGGACAACACGCGCAATGTGCGAATCGTCGCCGCCCAAGTGCTTGGCTCGCTCGGCGATGATTCCACGGTCGAACCGCTAATCAAATTGCTCAATGATAAGGATTGGGAAATTCGGCGCACGGCGCTGGAATCGCTCGGCAAACTCGGCGATACGCGGGCATTTCCTTCCGTCGCCAAACGGCTGGATGATACCGACGAAGGCGTCCGCGAGGTAGCTGCCGATGCGCTCGGCCGGGTGGGCAACGAAACCATTGTTGAAAAACTCGTGATGACTTTGGTGGACGCTCACGGCGGTGTGCGCCAGGCGGCGGCGCGGGCATTGAACAAGATTTATCCGCGCTGGGAAACTTCCGACCGCGTCCAGCGAATGCTGCCGGAAATTCAAGGCGCCTTACGCCACCGCGATGTCAGCGTGCAATCGGCTGCCGCCGGCCTGCTCAAACGCGTGCATCGCCCAACCCCCGACGGTTCGGCGCCAGTATTGACGGCGTCCGCCGATCAACGCCCGCCGCCACTCGTCAGCCTTTTGCGCGAGCTCATGACCGACGCTGACGCGGTCGTGCGCGTGGCTGCCGCTGAGACAATTGGTCGGATGCAGCTTGCCGACTGCGCGGAAAAATTAAAAATCGCGCTGAATGATGCGGACGCTTCCGTGAAACTCGCGACGCAAAATGCCTTGGCCAAACTCGCGGCGGACGATAATGCTTCCGCTGGCGGCAAAGTGACTTTTCTTTCCCAGACTACGCCGCCGCCCGCTGCGGCTCCGTCGCCCGTGGCGGACGTGTTGATTTGCTCGTCGTTTGGCGAGGTGTTGCACGACCGGAATTGTCGGCAGTTGGCGGACTGGTTGAAGACGGTGGAATTTATTCTGCCGCAGGCGGAGCAGCTTGGCACGCTGATGACGCTCGGCGTCTTTCAACGTCTGGAAATTTACACCTCCGGCGCGCGGGTTCTGGTCATCGCCAAGCCGGAAGGCAGTTTGATGATGCGGGTGAAAAATGATACTGCCGCCGTGCCAGCACCCATCAACGCGGGCATCAGCGACGCCTTGAAAACGCAGGCCACCGAATGGCTGCGGCACACGCCGTCCGTGCGCGGCGTGCTGTTGCGCGGCCTGCGGTTCACGGATCAGACGATCGTGTGCGACGTTGATTCGCGCGATCTTACCGCCGCCGCGTTGGAGCAGGCATATCACGCGGTCGCGGATACGTTTCAATGGCTGCTGCCACGCCAACTGCCGTCCGCGCAACTAGTCTGGTATTATGACCGGACAACGCTGCATTGCGTGCGGCGCGCGGATAAAACGATTCTGGGCGCGATGGCCACCGCGAAATCCGACGATCTGGATTTGCCCGGTCTCAACCAGCAACTGACGGAATTCCAAAACCTCGCAGCGGTCTAAAATTTTCCGGAAGGCTTTGGCATTATAAATGGATTCACCATAGACAGCCGCGCCAATTTGCCAACGCAAATTGATTTACGGCTGCAATTTTTCCGGCGTGTGATGGAAAACCAGTTTTATGCCGAAGTTCCCGCGCTCGCGCCAGCCGAAATAAAATTCCATGCGCGAGGTTTTGTAATCCCAGAACGGCAGCAGGACCACGCGCCGCCGCGTCACCGCAAAATTCCAGCCACCATGCGGATTGCCCACCAGCTTGGGATAACGCCCATAGCGCATCGTGTCCTTATCCGCCACGCCAATGACGAAGTTGCTGAAGTTGGTGAACGGGTTGCGAAAATACCAATCGCGATTACGGTGCGGATTATCCGGCTGATACCACGCCGGCGGCACCGGCTCCTCGCAATTGCCCAGCCACCAAACCGGGTTGAGCTTGTCATACCAATGGATGACCGGCGTGTGCGCGTGCCGCAGCATGACCACGCCATGCCAGTCGGGTTCCTGATTGGTGGAATAAAACAGGCAGTTGTCCCCCGGCAGAATTTTCCGATCAATACCTTCGCGATGACCAGTCCCCGCCCAAGCCGTCGTGCCGCTGACTGCTAGGCAACCGCAAAGGAGCACCAAATGCAAAAAGGGGCGTTTCGTCATGGCTGTGATGCGCGCAATGAGCCACTTCAATGGAATGAAGTCAAGGCTTCCCAAGGCCGAGCGTCGGCGCGGACTGGTCAAATTTCCTTTTCATCACGGGTTTTGCCGGTATGCTACGGCGCTCGAATCGCACGGTCATTTTGGCTGGCGATTAGGATTAAGATTACGATTAAGATTAGGAACAGATGGACGCCGCACACATACGCAATTTCAGCATTATCGCCCACATTGACCACGGGAAGACTACGCTCTCCGACCGGCTCTTGCACATGACCGGCACGATCGCCACGCGCGATATGTCGGAGCAATTGCTGGACGCAATGGATCTGGAAAAGGAACGTGGCATCACCATCAAGGCGCATCCGGTGACAATGCTTTACACGGCCAAGAACGGCGAGACGTATGAGCTGAACCTGATTGATACGCCGGGACACGTTGATTTCGCGTATGAAGTCTCGCGTAGCTTGAGCGCGTGCGAAGGCGCGTTGCTCGTCATTGACGCGGCGCAAGGTGTCGAGGCGCAGACGGTGGCCAACTATCATCTCGCGGCGAAACTGAATCTTACGATCATTCCCGTCATCAATAAGATTGATCTCGGCCACGCGGATGTGCCGCAGGCGAAGCGCCAGTTGGAAGACGTGCTGGCGATTCCGGCGGAGTGGGCGATTCCGTGCAGCGCGAAACAAGGCATCGGCATCCAGGAAATTCTCGAAGCCATCATCGAGCGCGTGCCGCCGCCGAAGCCCACGGGTGAACCGAGTTTGCAGGCGCTGGCGTTTGATTCGTATTTCGATACTTACAAGGGCGTCGTCACGCATGTGCGCGTTTTCAACGGCGAGATGAAGCCGGGCATGATGGTGAAGCTCCTGCACTCCGGCAAAAATGTCGAGGTGAAGGAAGTCGGCAGCTTCAATCCGAAGCCTTACATCCGCGAGAAACTGGAAGTGGGCGAGACGGGTTATTTCACGGCGAACATCAAGACGGCCGCCGAAGTGAAGATGGGCGACACCATCACGGATGCGCGCAATCCGTCGAGCGAGTTGCCGGGCTTCAAAGAAATTCATCCGATGGTGTTCAGCGGGATTTATCCGATCAACACGGCGGATTACGAACAGTTGAAGCAAGCGATGGGCAAGCTCAAGCTGAACGACTCGGCGTTTGTGTATTCTTCGGAAACATCCGTGGCGCTCGGCTTCGGTTTCCGTTGCGGTTTCCTCGGCTTGTTGCATTTGGAAATTGTGCAGGAGCGTTTGCGCCGCGAATACGACATGGACATCATCGCGACGTATCCGAGCGTGGTGTATAAAGTTTATCTTTCGGACGGCACGATGAAGGAAGTGGATAATCCGGCCTTCATGCCGGACGTGACTTACATCGCCAAAATCGAAGAGCCGATGGTGAAGGCGTTCGTGATTTGTCCGAACGAAAACATCGGCGACATGATGGCGCTGATTTCCGAGAAGCGTGGTGCGGTGGATCACACGGAGACGTTGGATTCGCGGCGCGTGATGTTGACCAGCTTGATTCCGCTGAACGAAATCCTGATCGATTTCCATGACCGCATCAAATCCATCACGCGCGGTTTCGGCTCGATGGATTACGAGCCGGATGAATACATGGAGAGCGACATGGTGAAGCTCGACATGCTCGTGAACACCGAACCGATGGATGCGTTCTCGTGCATCGTGCATCGCACGAAGGCCGAGGGCAGGGGACGTTCGCTCGCGGAGAAGTTGAAGGAAGTGATTCCGCGCCAGCAGTTCCAGGTGAAAATTCAGGCGGCCATCGGCGGTAAGATTGTGGCGTCCGAGGTCATCAGCGCGTTCCGTAAGGACGTAACGGCGAAATGCTACGGCGGCGACGTCTCGCGCAAACGCAAGTTGCTTGAGAAACAGAAAGAGGGCAAGAAGCGCATGAAATCCATCGGCAACGTGAACATACCGCAGGAGGCGTTCATTGAGGTGCTGAAGGCGTAATCGATTTAAATGAGCACGAGGAAGTTTAAGTTGGACAGGGCAGGGTGGCGGAAGGTGTTGGTCTTTGTGTTCATCGGTTTGATTATTCCAGCGGGGATTTCTCTTTTTAATGACACGGCAAAGTATCGGCGAGCGGCTGATCGGTTGGAAAGCTTGAGCAGCCAGAGTGTGGAACCATCGCAGGCGCAAAATGCGGCGTTGCTGAAAACGATGTTGTTGAAAATTCAAAAAAATTGTCGGGAAGAAATGGTGATCCATGCTTCAGCACTTTTGATCGCCTCGGTCGGCATATTGTTTGTTGAAAGAAAAACCCGAAAATAATTTGTGTAAACTCGCGAAATGCGGGTCGAAGTCTTTAATTGAATTATGAATTTCCGCTGGTTCATCTCCAAAGCCGTGCGCGAGGCGTGCGCGGTGCGAAAGCATTACTGCCGACTACTCAAGGCGCAACGCGATGTGCTATCGTCGGAAGCGGTCGCAGCGGTGACGGTGAAGCTGAATGAAATGAAGGCGGCAATTGCCGAAGGTCACTCGGGGAAAATCCGCATCAAGGCCGAGGAACTGCAATTCGCCGCCGAGAAGAACATTAAGCCGTATCCGCAAGCAGCGTGGCGCGAGAATGTGGAAGTGCTATTGGTCGCGCTGGCGGTGGCGATGGCCATCCGCACGTTTTTTCTCCAGCCCTTCAAGATTCCCACCGGTTCGATGCAGCCGACACTGTTCGGCGTGACGTCGGTTCCTGATTTTACCAAGATTAACGGGTGGTCGGGCGATCAGGAGCGCATCAATGCGGAAGTGCGGGAGCAGGTAAAATCGCGCGATTCGCTGGTGATTCCTGCTGGTTTGGATCGCATCAAAGCCTGGCTACATGGCGATTCGTATGTGCACGTGGTGGCGCCAGCGGATGGCGTGATTGAAGCCATGAGTGCGCCGACAAAGTTTTTGATTTTCAACCTCAAGCAGACCATCACCATCGGCGGCGTGGAGCAGACGATCTGGTTTCCACCGGACTTTGGTGAACAATCCATCGCGCACCGCGGCGGCCTTGATCCCAGGCATGTTTATCACAAAGGTGAGGATGTGGTGAAAATGAAGGTGAGCGCGGGCGACCATCTGTTCGTGAACCGAGTGAGTTTTAATTTCAGCAAGCCGACCCGCGGTGAGATTGTGGTGTTTGAAACCAAAGGCATTGATCATCCGCAGATGCCGCAGGATCAATTTTATATCAAACGGCTCGTGGTATTGCCCGGTGAAAAAGTGCAGATTGGTGATGACCGACATTTGCGCATCAACGGCGAGCGGCTCGATGCTGGCACTCCGCACTTTGAAAGAGTTTATGGTTTCGACCCTGACAAACCGCCTAGGGAAAGCCAGTTTTCCGGCCATGTGAACGGCACGGTGGCCACCAAATACGGGCTGTATCCGACGCTCGCACCAAATTTTCCCGACAGCAATGCCGTCTATAACAACGATGGTAATCGTTACATGGTCATGGGCGATAATACTTGCAATAGCTTTGACTCGCGTGCGTGGGGAAGCTTCCCAGCGGAAAATGTCATCGGCAAATCATTCTTCGTTTACTGGCCAATCACCGAGCGTTTCGGCTGGGGCAACCGATGAAACCATCGCCGCCAACAGCTAATTGGGAAACTGCGAATTAGAAATTAGAAATGAATGAAACTGTTCTCATTACCGGCGCCTCATCTGGCATCGGTTTGGAGCTGGCAAAATGCTTTGCGGCAGACAAATCCAATCTGATTCTGGTCGCGCGCAGCACGGCGGCGTTAGAAACACTTGCCGCTGAACTACGCCACGAACAAAACATTGAGGTGCATGTTGTCACGGCTGATTTATCGCGTCCAGAAGCGGCAACGGAAATATTTGAGCAGACGGGTAGGGCGGGTTTGACGGTGGACGTGCTGGTAAATAACGCCGGGTTTGGATTGCACGGCAGCTTTGTAGAATTGCCGCAGGTCCGACAACTAGAAATTATCCAAGTCAACGTAGCGGCATTGGTCGAACTTACCGGATTATTTTTGCCGAGTATGCTAAAACGTCGGCGAGGTGGTGTTTTGAACGTCGGTTCGGTCGCTGGCTTTTTACCCGGGCCGAATATGGCTGTCTATTACGCGAGTAAGGCGTTCGTGCTGTCGTTTTCGGAAGCGCTACATGAAGAATTGGTTGGCTCTGGCATCTGCGTAACTAATTTATGCCCTGGGCCAACGGAGACAAATTTCTCACAGGTTGCCCGCAGTCATCGTGTCCGGGAAACTCGCACACATAAGGTGTCCGCCAGTTCTGTTGCTCGGATCGGACACGAAGATTTTCGTAACGACCAATGTCTGTCGGTGCCGGGATTGCAAAATAAATTTTTAACGGCGGTGGTGACAAAACTTTTACCCCGTTGGGCACTGCGGAGTTTAGCGAGCCGTTACAACAAACTCAAGTGAGAGGCTCAGGGGACGATGTGAGGAGGCGTAACCGAGTTGCTCAATGAACAGCTCGGCGTAGCTCCTACGGTAGGCATTTGATAGGTCCCATTTGCTGGGCAAATCGGAATTTCACCCAATTTCGTAAGTTTGATATACGGCCGTAAATCGTCGGGATAAACAATTAGGTCGCCGGTTTTCTTACCTTTCTCTAAGGCAAACTCGTAGCCTGCAGCTTCTATTTTGGTGAGATTGTTAATACAACCAGTAGCTTGAGCTGAGGCACGTTGCTTGACGTAATACGGAATAACAATTGACAACAACAGTGCCAGAATGCAGACGACTACCATAATCTCCACCATAGTAAATCCTAACAACCGCCTAAATTGTAATTTTATGCACATTTTTAATTATTGAAGCAAACAACATACCGCATACGCAAAGTTTAGTTGTCAACACACACATTATATATTGATGCACAATGTTTGTTATATCTA
>JBAXIY010000103.1:0-9570 GCA_037138135.1 Verrucomicrobiia bacterium | reverse complement strand
CGGATAAAACCTTTGCCAATCTTCAGTTTTCTCGTTTTCAGGAAATTCTGGTCGCATTGGAGCAAAAGAGAGTTGCTGTAAAAATCCGGCACACTTGCAACAGCGGCGGTTTTCTCGATCTGCCGCACGCGCATCTGGACATGGTGCGCACGGGCATTTTGCTCTATGGCGTTTTTCCGTCGCAGGTTTGTCGGCAGATTCCCGGCATCGAACCGGTGATGTCGGTGAAGGCGAAAATTGCGGCGATTCAAAAACTGAAGCCGGGCGAAGTCGTCGGCTACGGGATGCGCTACACAGCGAAAACGGAACGGCGCATCGCGATTCTACCCATCGGTTACGGCGACGGTTTTCCGCGCGTGCGCAACGAAGGCTGCGCGCTCATCCATGGCCGGCGCGCGCCGCTGCTCGGCGGCATCGCGATGGATGCGTTGATGGTGGATATCACGGACATTCTGCAGGCGCAGATGTGGGACGAAGCGGTTTTGATGGGCAAACAAGGCGGCGACGAAATCACGGTCCGCGATATTGCAAAACTCAAAAATTCCGTTACCTACGATGTGCTGACCAACTGGCGGTTGCGGCTGCGGCGGAAATCGGTCAATGGCCGCGCTTTGCTGGCTAGAACTAAATTGGAAACTGCGCCGACAAAATGAAACTCCTTTTTTCCGAACAAAATTCCGACTACGACAATTACCAATTTCCCTACGCGGTGTGGGCATTGCCGGAAGACGGGGAGACGCCGGTGGATATTTTTAACGCCGGCTTCCTGCCGTCGTCGCGCTATCTGGATCGGTTTTATTTGTGCCGGCAGGTGCGCGTGAATCTGGCGAAGTTCAAGCCGTCGTCCGAGAACCGCCGAATTCTCCGCAAAGGTGCGGGTATTGAAGTAAAGTTGGTGGCCCGCGATAAATTTGATTACACGCCGGAGCGCCGCACTTTTTTTAAAACGTATGCGGACATTAAGTTCGGCAAAGATGTGATGAGTTACGAGCGGCTGGATGCGCTGTTTGATGCGCCGATCATCTCGCATTTGCTGGTGTTCACGGATGTGGAAACAGGTAAAGAAATCGGCGTGGTGACGTTGTATCTCGAAGGCAAATCGCTCGCGTTTTATTACTACGCGTTCTACGACCTGAATTATTACGCGCGCAATCTTGGCATGTTCATGATGACTTCGGCGGTGGGATTGTTTGCGGAGCGCGGGGCAAAAAATCTTTATCTCGGAACGTGTTATTCCGATGCGGCGCTTTACAAGACGCAATTCGTCGGCGCGGAATTTTTCAACGGTTTCCGCTGGTCGGAGAATTTGAAGGAATTAAAATTTATTCTCAACCGGGACAAAAAAGATTTGCGCCAACATCTGCTGGAGACAGAGGAATACCGCGAGCTATTTTATCAGGGTAAGCTGGAGAAAATGACAACCAGCGGCGGCTTCAGCATCAGGCTTTAGGATTGGCAACTTCGGAGGCCAGCATCGGCTGAGACTGCGTTGCATCCGCGTATTTCTGCGCCATCCACCAACCCGCCAGCGCCACAACCGCCCCGCCCAGCAAATCCACAAAGTAGTGGAAACGTAAAAACATCGTGGACCACCACAGCACCACGCATGGCAACAGATAAATCCAGAAGCGGCGGCGACCGTGCTGCCAGTCAAACATCAACAGATATAGTGATGCCGCAAGATGCACGCTTGGAAAAACGTCCACGGCATTGCTGCCGTCGTTCACCGGCTTGAGCACCCAGTCCAGCAACAGCGGCCCGTGCAGCGGCGCATCAAACGTCATCCAGCGCCACGGTCCGCCCGCTGGCAGCACGGTGTAACCCGTGAACGCCAGTCCATACATCGTGAACAAGCCCACGATGCACTTGCGGAACAGTCGCAAATTCTTTACGCAATAAACTCCCGGACCTGCGACGATGTAGTAAAAGAAAAATAGATAGCCCGCCATGGCGAAGTCCGCCGTCCACGGACGCAACCATTTTTCCCACGTGACCGCTGGCGTTTCACCGAGTAGCGCCCGATCCCAGTCGAGCAACAGCGTGTCCACCTTGCCGTTACCCAGCAATGGCACCGCCGCCCCCATCGCGTAAAATGAAATACCCATTGAAGCCGGATAAAACAGCAATCGCACCCGCCACCGCCACGGGGTCGGATTGCGTTCTGCCCAAAAGAAAAAACCGATGGCACCGAGAATACAGCCAAAAAACACGAAAGCCCAAGGTCGCGCCGCGCCGCCGTGGATAAACAACCGCAGCCCCATCAGCAGTAGATAGGTGCTGAAAATCCATTCATGCGGCAGCACCGCGCGCAGCTTGGCGCGCCAGCCATTATGGTATGGTAGACAACTGGTCATAAAATAAAGTCGGCAAATCTAGCGGCAGTCAGGCTTGCCCACAAGTAAGGAGGTTTCGCGGCTCATGAGGACGCTCATTCCTCCAATCTTAAATTCAAAATGCTGACGGCAAATCCAACGGTGTTTGCGAAACAGGAATCGGCTCCAGCGACATGAGATTGTCGTGTTCCAGATATTCGCCACACACTCGCCAGAAATCTGCCGTCGTCGCCACGCGGCGGATGTCGTGCAGAAATTTTCCAGCAATGCCCTCGCCAATGAAGTTCGTGAATTTTTTCATCCGCTGCACCTGCGCCGACTCGCGAACGCCCGGCGTAATTTCATTATCCCAGAGTTCGTGGATGTAATTCAGCACATCGCGACCGACTGGCAATTTGATTTTTTCGCCGCGAAGTTGCGCACGGATTTGGTCGAACAACCACGGATTGCGAATCGCGCCACGCCCGATCATCAAGCCGCATACGCCGGTTTCCGCGAGCAGTTGTTTCGCCTGCGGCGCGCTGAAGACATTGCCGTTCGCCAGCACCGGACATTTTAATTCTTGCACTGCGCGCGCAATCAAGTCGTAGCGCACGCCGGGGCGATACATCTGCGTGACCGTGCGCGCGTGGACGGTGAGTAAATCAATCGGATGCTTCGCGAACAGCGCCAACAGCGCCTCAAATTCGGCGGGTGACTCGAAGCCGATGCGTGTTTTCACCGTGAACGGGATTGTCACTGCGTCGCGCATTGCGCCAAGGATGGCGTCGATTTTCTGCGGTTCGCGCAACAGTCCGCCGCCCGCGCATTTGCGATAAACAATCGGCGCGGGACAGCCGAGGTTCAGGTCAATGGCGGCGACGGGAAATTGTTGCAGCAGCTTGGCGTTGCGCACGAGCGCGGGAATGTCGTTGCCGATGAGTTGCGCGACGACGGGTTTGCCGGTGGCATTTTTGGTAATGGAATCGAGAATCCATTTTTCGGGCCGCGAATCGCCATGCACGCGAAAATATTCTGTCCAATAAACCTCCGGCCCGCCGTAGCGGTCAACCACGCGCATGAATTGCAGCGTCGTCACGTCCTGCATCGGCGCGAGCGCCAGCACGGGCGCGGGCGCGCGCAGCAGTTTGAAAAATGTTTCGGACGGCGTCATGACGACAGCCAAAATTACATCTGCTCGACGGTTTCGATGCCGAGCGTTTCCAAACCTTGTTTCAAAACGCGCGCGGTCAAATCGCACAGCGCCAAACGCGAATCACGCGTGGCCGCGTCATCAGCTTTCAGCACCGGACAGTTTTCGTAGAACGAAGTGAATTTGCCTGCGAGTTCGAAAAGATAATTACACAAATAATTCGGGCGCAATTCCTCGGCGACGGCTTCCAGCGTGATGCCGAAATTGAGCAAATGATTCGCCAGCGTGATTTCTTCCGGCGCGACCAATTTTATTTCCGCGTTCTGAATTTTGACTTCGGCTTTACGGAAAATGCTCTTGATGCGCGCGTAGGCATATAGCAAATACGGCGCAGTGTTGCCTTGCAGCGCGAGCATTTTGTCCCAACTGAAAATGTAATCGCTCTGGCGGTTCGGCAGCAGGTCGGCGTATTTCACCGCGCCAAGGCCGACGACGCGCGCGATTTCGTGTTGTTGCGCTGCGGGCAATTCTGCACTTTTTTCGCAAACCGTTTTGTAGGCACGCTCCACCGCTTCGTCGAGCAATTCGCCAAGTTTAACCGTGTCGCCAGAGCGCGTCTTGAACGGCTTGCCGTCGTCACCCATGATTTTTCCAAACCCGACATGAACCAGCTTTGTGGTCTTCGCCGCATCCGGTTTCCAGCGCGTGAAAATGAGAAATAATTTTTTGAAATGGCCGGACTGCCGGTCGTCCACGACGTAAATGATTTCCTGCGGCGACCATGTTTTAAGCCGGTAATCAATGGTAGCCAAATCAGTCGTCGTGTAATTAAAACCACCGTCGCTCTTGCGCACGAGTGCGGGATCGGCGATCCATTCGCCATCGCGGTTCACGAGAAACGGATCTTCCTTCGGCGGCAGCGAGCCGTCGCTGAACACGCCGACGGCGCCTTCGCTTTCGCGGGCGATGCCGCGCGCGAGCAGGTCGATCACAACTTCGCCGAGCCATGGATTGTAAAAACTTTCGCCAAGCGCGTGGTCAAACTTCACGCCCAGCCGCCCGTAAATATCATCGAACTGCTTTTGCGAGAGCGCAATCATCTCCCTCCAAATCGCGGTGTTTTCCGCGTCGCCAGCCTGGAGTTTCACCAATTCAGATTTGGCTTCTTCGAGTCGCGCGGGATTCGCGTCGCATTCGGCATTGATGACTTTGTAGAGCCGTTCCAGTTCCGCAATCGCGTCGCGTTCGAGTTCAGCGCGATTTAAAATCTGTTTCCATCCAAGCAGCAACTTGCCGAACTGCGTGCCCCAATCGCCGATATGATTGTCGCTGATGACGCGGTGACCGAGCAGCCGCAACGTGCGTTGGAGCGCATCGCCGATGCCGGTGCTGCGGATATGACCAACGTGCATCGGCTTGGCAACGTTGGGCGAACTGAAATCAATAACCACGGTTTTCGGCGACGCGGCTTTGGTGAAAAACAAATGTTCGCCGCGCGCGGCGGACTGCAACGATTCGACGAGCACGGAATTTTTCAGCCGGAAATTCAGAAAGCCTGCGCCCGCAATTTCAACTTTTTCGCAAACGGCGGCGAGGTCGAGTTTGGTTAAAACATCCGTTGCCAGCTGGCGCGGATTCAGCTTGCGCGTTTTGGCGAGCGACATGAGCGCGTTGCTTTGGTAATCGCCAAATTTTGGATCGCACGGGCGGACAAGCACGGCGGAAACGTCCGCATCCGACAGCACGGCGCGAACGGCGGATTGCAGAGAGGATTCAATTTGTTGATGTGGCAACACGAAATAATTTTAGCCACAGATCGGCGCAGATGAAACACCGTTTTTTTGCGCGACAAGAAATGTTTTTATCCGAGTTTCATCTGTGTCAAGCTGTGGCCAGTAAAACACATGAGCAAACCGGTTAAATCGCAATGGGATTTTGGTGAACTATTTTCGCTGGCGGAAACGCGTAAAGTTTTATCTGTTTGGGAACTCGCCTCGGACATCAAGCGCCTGCTGGAAAAATCCGTGGGCTCCGTCTGGGTCAGCGGCGAGATTACGAACCTGCGCGCGCAAAACTCCGGCCATGTATATTTCACACTTAAGGATGCAGCGGCGCAATTAAGCTGCGTGCTTTTCAGCCGCGAAAAAGTTGCCCGGCGCGAACTCCTTGCCGATGGACAGAAAGTTTTGTTGCAAGGCGACGTGACGGTTTACGAGGCGCGCGGGCAATACCAACTCATTGTCCGCGCAGTGGAATTACAAGGCGTCGGCGCGCTGCAAGCGCAGTTTGAAAAGCTGAAGCAAAAATTGCAGGCGGAAGGTTTGTTCGCGGCGGAGCGCAAACGAGCGTTGCCGAAATTTCCGGCGCGCATCGGTTTGGTCACGTCGCCGACCGGTGCGGCGATTCGCGATGTGCTCCACGTCGTTCAACGGCGAAATCCAGCGTTGGAAGTCATTCTCGCGCCAGCGCGCGTGCAAGGCGACGGCGCGGCGCGGGAAATTGCGGGAGCAATTCGCTCGCTCAACGAATTCAACTTGTCACTCGCCACTCGCTACTCGCCACTTGATTTGATTCTTATCACGCGCGGCGGCGGGTCGCTGGAGGATTTGTGGGCGTTCAACGAGGAGCCAGTGGCGCGGGCAATTTTTGAATCAAAGCTTCCCGTCGTGTCCGCCGTCGGGCATGAGATTGATTTCACCATCGCGGATTTTGTGGCGGACGTGCGCGCGGCCACACCAAGCGCGGCGGCGGAAATCATCACGGAAGGCGTTTTTGCCAGCCGCGAGTTTGTTAGCGATGCGCTGGACTTGATGCGATTGCGCGTGCACCGATGCTTGACGAACGCGCAGCAAGATTTCAGCTCGCTCGCTGGCCGCTGGTCGCGGCGGCATCCGCGCCGCCGGCTCGACGAATCGTTGCAACGGCTGGATGATTTACAATCCGGACTTTTGCGCGGCTTGAAAACAGCGGTGCGTTCCCGCGAACTCGCGCTGCAAAATCTCGCGGGACGTTTTTTGCGCGCCCAGCCTGCGCTTACCGTGAAAGCGCGGCGCGAAACACTGCGCCAGTTAGAAAAACGTCTCCATGCGCTCGGGCCGCAGCAAGTTCTGGCGCGCGGCTATTCCATCACAACAGACGCAGCGAGCGGCATGGTTGTGCGGAACGCGGCGCTGGTCAAAGCAGGACAAAAACTGAAAACGCAGCTTGCCAAAGGCGAAATTTTCAGTCGCAGCGAACCGTGATTCTTCCGTCTCCGCGCTGGACGCGGGCGCGGTTTTTTCTTATTTTTTCCCGATGTCAAAACCAGCCAAGGCCGGAGACGCGGCCAAGGGCAACGTGCCGTTTGAAGAGGCGCTCAAGAAACTTGAGGGCATCGTGGACGCCATGGAAGCCGATGATTTGCCGCTGGAAACGCTGTTGGCGCGTTACGAAGAAGGCGCGCGGCTGGTGAAAATCTGCCAGGAAAAACTCGCGGAAGCGGAAGTGAAAATCCAGCAACTGGAAAAAACGGCGGCCGGCGAAATCAAATTAAAGCCACACGCCCTGTCCGAAGAATAATTTTATATGAGTCGTTACTTAGACATGGTTGACGCGCCCGAGCACGTCAAAAAGCTCACGGTGCCGCAATTGCAAGAACTCGCCGGTGAAATCCGCACCGAGTTGATCGAAGGCCTCGCCAAAGGCGGCGGCCACCTCGGTCCGAACCTCGGCGTGGTGGAATTGTCCATCGCGTTGCACAAGGTGTTCACCACCCCCAAGGACAAATTTGTCTGGGACGTGAGCCACCAGGTTTATGTCCACAAGATTTTGACCGGTCGCAAAAACCGCTTCCGCACCATTCGCCAGACGGACGGCCTCAACGGCTTCGCCCTTCGCACTGAAAGCGAACACGATTGCTTCGGCGCCGGCCACGCGGGCACAGCCTTGTCCGCCGCCCTCGGTATGGCGGCAGCGCGTGACAAGCGCGGCTCGGACGAAAGCGTCGTCTGCATCTTTGGTGATGCCGCATTGACCAACGGCATTTCGTTCGAAGCGATGAACAACGTCGCGCACACGACGAAGAAATTCATTGGCATCCTCAACGACAACGAGTGGAGCATCGCCAAGAACGTCGGCGCAATTTCTGGCTACCTTAACAAGCTCATCACCAGCCCGCGTTACAACCAGCTCTCGAAAGATTTTGAAAACTTCGTGCGCAAGCTACCGAAAGGCGAACTCGCGCTGAAACTCGCGCATCGCGCCGAAGGTGGTTTCAAGGGCGCGCTGACCGGCGTTGGTCTGCAACAGACTGGCAGCGCGTTGCAAGACACGGACGGACGCGGCGGCCACGGCTCGCCGGTATTGTTCGAGGAAATGGGCATGCGCTATCTAGGTCCGATTGACGGCCACGATTTGCCGTTGCTCATCAGCACGCTGGAATTTGCCAAGACCTGCGATCATCCGATCGTCATTCACGTTTTGACGCAGAAGGGAAAAGGTTTTGAAGCCGCGCTCAAGCAACCGGAAAAATTCCACGGACTCGGACCATACAACGCCACGACTGGCGAAACGCCAGCCACCAAGCCCGGCACACCACCCGCGTATCAAGACGTGATGGGCCAGACGATGGTGAAGCTTTGCAAAGGCAACGAAGCCGTCGTCGGTATCACCGCTGCCATGCCCACGGGCACCGGCATGAAGCATCTCGAAAAAGCCATGCCCGAGCGTTATTACGACGTCGGCATCGCGGAAGAACATGCGGTTATTTTTGCCGCCGGTATGGCGACGATGGGTCTGCGTCCGGTCGTGGCGATTTATTCCACGTTCCTGCAACGCGCCTACGACTGCATCCATCACGACGTTTGCCTGCAAGATTTGCCGGTGATTTTCGTCATGGACCGCGCCGGCCTCTCCGCCAACGACGGCCCGACGCATCACGGCATTTTCGACATCTCGTATCTGCGTTGTTTTCCGAACGTCATCGCCATGGCTCCGGCCAACGAAGACGAACTCGCGGACATGATGTTTACCGCCACGAAGGTGAATCATCCGACGTTCATACGCTACCCGCGCGGCACGGCTGAAGGCGTGCCGGTGAAAGCCGAACCGCAAGCCATAGAAGTCGGCAAGGCTGTTGTGCAACAAAACTTTGCCAACAACGGCAAACGCAAAGTCGCCCTGTTTGGTCTCGGCGCGCTAAACTCCATAGCCCGCACCGCTGGCGAAAAATTGGCAGCCGAAGGTTTTGACGTTGCGCTCATCAACCCGCGCTTCACCAAGCCGATTGATCCGGCGGTTCACGAAAAATTCAGTCGCGAGGCGGATTTGGTGGTGACGCTGGAAGACCACGTCCTCATCGGCGGCTATGGTTCAGCGGTGTTGGAACTCATGAGCGAAAAAGCCGTGAACACGCCCGTTGTGCGCATTGGCTGGCCTGATCAGTTCATCGAACACGCCACCACGCAGGACGAGCTGCGCAACAAATACGGCCTGTCCGTCGAGAACACCGTCGCGAAGGTCAAAGCGCATTTCGGCGACACCACGTCTACGACGAAGCTCGTCGGCGGCGCGTAAACATATTTTGCCCATCACCAGTCGTCCGCGAGGAAACTTGCGGACGACTTTTTGTTTCAGGGCGCTTTCTTTCCTTGATTTTCCACGCGCTCGACGGTTTCATCTGGCGGAAGGAATTAAATAATTAAATTCAATTTATGGCCTACACTACCTGCACCGTTCCCGCGGGCGAAAAGATTACCATCGCCAACGGCAAACTCACCGTTCCCAATAATCCCGTCGTCCCCTTCATCCGCGGTGACGGCACCGGCCCCGACATCTGGGCCAGCAGCGTGCGCGTGATGGATGCAGCCGTCGCCAAAGCTTACGGCGGCAAAAAGAAAATCGCGTGGATGGAAGTGTTCGCCGGCGAAGAATCGTTCAAGAAGTTTAACAACTGGCTGCCCGACGACACAGTCGAGGCGTTCAAGGAATTCCTCGTCGGCATCAAAGGCCCGCTGACCACGCCAACCGGTGGCGGCATTCGCTCGCTCAACGTCGCGCTGCGCCAGATGCTCGATCTCTACGTCTGCCTGCGTCCCGTGCAATGGTTCACCGGCGTCCCCTCGCCCG
>JBAXIY010000102.1:0-9644 GCA_037138135.1 Verrucomicrobiia bacterium | reverse complement strand
GCAGCCAGAAAAAGTCGTCCGTGCCGACGGTGCTGCTGCTGCCGGGCAGTCGGAAGAGTGAATTACTGAAACATCTTCCAGTAATGATTGATGCGGCAAAGCAGATGGTTTCCAAAGACGCGCAAATTCAATTCAAAATGGTTTTACCCAACCGGCAACTTGTCACTGCAGCGTGGTGGCAATTTGCGGCAAAGACTGGAATAGCATACCGGATGACCGGACCAGCAACCACAAAACATATTGAGGGCTGCGCTTCAAAACTTGGGCTAAATCTAAAAATCCAAATTGGCGAACTGCCGTGGGCGCTGGCGGAGAGCGATGTCGCGCTGGCCTCGACGGGCACGGTGACGATGGAATGCGCGTTCTTCGGCGTGCCGACGGTGACGCTCTACAAAACGTCGTGGCTGACGTATCAAATCGCCAAACGCATCGTGACGGTGAAGTCGTTGACGATGCCGAACCTGCTCGCGGGCGAGCCGGTGTATCCGGAATTCATCCAAAACGAGGCGACGCCGGAAAATCTTTCGCGCGCCGCACTGGAGTTGTTGGAGAACGCCACGCACCGCGCGCAAATCAAAGCGCAGCTCGCCAAAATCATTGCCTCGCTCGGCGAACCGGGCGCAGCTTGCCGCGCGGCGACGGCGATTTTAAGCCTGTGAAACTCACGCAAAGACGCGAAGCCGCAAAGAAATTTCCAGAAACTAAATCTTTGCGACTTGGCGGCTTTGCGTGAGATGTAGTTGTTTTGGCTTTTCTTATTTCACCTGCGCCTTAACTTTTCCGCATGGACTCACTCCACGCGCCGTGGCGCATCGAATACATTTTGTCGCCGAAGCCGGAACTCAAGGAAGGTTTATTCGCGCGCATCGCGCAATCATCCGACGACGTGGAAAATCTCGTCGTCGTGCGCGAGCGGACGTGTTTTGCGTTGCTGAACCGTTATCCTTACAACGGCGGTCATCTGATGGTCGTGCCTTACAAGGAAGTTCCCGATTTGAACGGACTCACCGATGAGGAGCTCGCCGATCTGTGGAAACTTGTGCGGCGTTGCAGCAATGCGCTGTCGGCGGTGATGAAGCCGGACGGCTTTAACGTGGGCATCAACATCGGCAAGGTTGCGGGCGCGGGTATCGCCGAGCATCTACACATCCATATCGTCCCGCGCTGGAACGGCGATACGAATTTCATGCCCGTCCTCACCAACACGAGCGTCGTGCCCGATGCGCTTCTGGCCATCGCCGCCAAACTGCGGACGGAACTCGCCAAATAATTTTATCGTGGCCACTGAAACTCTTCATTACGAGAACGCGCGGTTTGCGCAACAACTGTTCAATCACGAGCCGCGCAATCTGGCGTTGCTGGAAACGGAGCTGGGTGTCAAAGCCACGGCGCGCGAGGGTTGGATCAAATTGGACGGCACTGCCGAGAACATTGCGCGCGCGAAAAACTTTTTTACGTCGCTGGAAAATTTATTGAAAGCGGGTTCGCCGGTGAAGAACCGCGAGTTCACGCACGCGTTGCAAGTCGTGAAGCATGAAGGCGCGACGACGTTGAAGGACATGGTCAGCGACCGGATAACGACGCACGAACGCAAGCCGGGCGTGACGGCGAAAACGGTCGGTCAGAAAAAATATCTGGAGGCGATCCGCAAGCACGACATCACGTTCGGCATCGGACCGGCGGGCACAGGTAAAACTTATCTAGCGGTGGCGATGGCGTTGTCGGCGCTGCGCGAAGGCACGGTGTCGCGAATCATTTTGACGCGGCCGGCGGTTGAGGCGGGCGAAGCGCTGGGGTTTTTGCCGGGCGATCTGCTGGAAAAAATCACGCCGTATCTGCGCCCGCTGCATGATTCGTTGCAAGACATGATGCCAGCCGAAGAAATCGTGAAGCTCACGGAACGCGGCGTCATCGAAATTGCGCCGTTGGCGTATATGCGCGGACGCACGCTGAACGGCGCGTTTATCATTTTGGATGAGGCACAAAATTCCACGACGGAACAGATGTTGATGTTCCTTACGCGGCTCGGCCACGGCTCAAAGGCGGTCATCACGGGCGACGAGTCGCAAGTGGATTTGCCGTCGCATAAACATTCCGGTCTCGCCGAGGCGCATCGCGCGCTGAACGGCACGGAAGGCATCGCGATTGTGGAATTTTCCAAGCGAGATGTGGTTCGTCACCCGCTGGTGCAGCGCATCATCGCGGCCTACGAAAATCATCGCGGCAAGGCGAAAACGGAATGAACCTCGCGATCGCCAACCGTCAGCGAACCAAAAAAATCAACACGCGTTTGCTCAAGCAAATCGCGGGCGAGTTGTTTGCAGAATTAAAAATTGCCGAGGCGGATTTGGGCATCGCGCTCGTTAGCGCCAAAGAAATGGCGACGGTAAACTGGCAGTTTCTCCAACACGAAGGCGCCACGGATGTCATCACGTTTGACCACGAGAGCACTCGCACAAAGGTGCACGGGGAATTGTTCATTTGCGTGGACGTGGCGATAGCACAGGCGAAAGAATTCAAGTCGAGCTGGCAGGCGGAAGTGGTGCGTTATGTCGTTCACGGCGTTTTGCATCTACTGGGCTACGATGATTTAAAACCGGAGTTGCGGCGTAAAATGAAGCGCGAGGAAAACCGGCTAGTTCGGCGACTGGCCAAAAGGTTTCCGCTCGCACAACTTTCGCGGACGGTTAAACTCGGCGCGTGAATAAATCATTTTTTGCCCGCTGGCGCGGGAGTTTTCTAACCGGCCTCGCGATCACGCTGCCTGCGATCATCTCCATCGCCGCCGTCAAATGGCTGTTTGGAACCGTATCCAGTTTTACGGACGCGCTGCTATTTTTCCTGAAGTTTTTTCTCAAGCCCAACAAGGTTTATGAAAACGGCCAGAACGGCCAGATGTTCTGGTATTGGAGTCTGCTAGCGCTGGTGGTGTCAGTGATGCTCATTACGAGCGTCGGCTTGCTGACGCGTTATTACATCGGTAAGCGGATGATAGAATGGCTGGATGCGGCAATGATGAACGTGCCGCTGCTGAACAAGTTTTACGGCGCGATCAAGCAGGTGAACGAGGCATTTGCCGGCAATAAAAACTCATTCAAGACAGTGGTGCTGGTGGAGTTTCCGCGCGAGGGAATCTATTCCGTGGGCTTTGTTACAAGCGAACAGCGCGCCGAGGTGCAACAGAAAACCCGGGAGAAAGTTGTCGCCGTTTTCATTCCGACCACGCCCAACCCAACGTCCGGTTTTCTGGTGCTGGTGCCGGAAGACAAGATCACGAAACTCGACATGAGCGTGGCTGAAGGCATCAAATACATTGTGAGCCTCGGCTCAATTTCGCCAGATTTTTTACCCAAACAAAAATGACCGAATCCGCTGCCGGCCTGATTTTGCGGGTGCGACCACTAACGGAAACGAGCCTCATCATTCACTGGCTCACGCCGGAATGGGGACGCATCGCAACGGTGGCCAAGGGGGCGCGTCGGCCAAAATCGACTTTCGCTGGCCGGCTGGATTTATTTTACGCCGCTGATTTTTCATTCGGTCGAAGCCGCACTTCTAGCCTGCACAATCTGCGCGAAGTAAAATTACGCGAAACCCACGGCGCGATCCGTGCGGACATGACAAAGCTCCAACAGGCGGGCTACGCCGCCGCCTTCATCGAGCAGACAACAGAAACGGACACGCCGTTGCCGGAAATCTTTGGGTTGGCTGACGGTTTTTTAAAGTTTTTGTGCGAACACAAAACGTCGCCGCAAAACATTTATACACTGGAACTCAAGTTACTGCGCGAGCTTGGTTTGTCACCAGATTTGACAGAGGCGCGACTGACCATGGGCGCAAAAAAAATCATCGCAGCTCTATTAGAACTGGACTGGCAAAGCGCGGCCCGACTGCAATTAAGCCCGGCACAAAGCGGCGAATTGAACGGGTGGCTTAGTCATTATTTACAGCTACAATTGGGTCGTTTGCCACGTGGTCGGGCAGCGGCAGTGACGGCGGAAGATTAATTTATTTTTACCGGCAACGTTTTGCGATACAGTCCACCCAGTCAGCATGATTGCCAAACTCATCAAGCGCTTCTCCAGTGTGCGCCTGCAACTGGTTTTCAGTGTGTTTTTGTGGATTTCCCCGGCGCTGGTGCTGACCTACCTCGTCAATCAGGACTGGTTCTGGCGCTACGCTCCCGAGTGGCTGCGGCATTATACAACCAGCGTGCCTTGGGAGAGTTTCATCGTCGGCGTGCTGGCGTTGATCGCCGCGTGGTATGGCGGGGAACATTTTATTCTACGACAGGTGCGGGCGTTGATTCAAGCCGTGCAGCGGCTGGCTGGTGGTGATTTTGAGGCGCGCTCCGGCTTAAAAAAAGCCGAAGGCGAAATCGGCCAGCTCGCGCTTAAGTTTGACGAGATGGTGGCGGCGCTGCAATTACGACAGAAGGAACGCGACGAGGCGGAACGGAAATTTCTCAACCGCGCGATGCAACAAACCGCCGTGGCCGCTGTGGGCCAATGCGCCTTGACGAACCGCGATCTGGCCGTGATCTACGAACAGGCGGTTTATCGCGTGGCGGAAATGTTCGGAGTGGAATATGCGATGTTGTTTCAAAGACTGCCGAACGGTCAGCTCTATCCACTCGCCGTTTATGGTCTGACGCCCAAAATTGTGGGCGAGACAACTCATGAACATCAGAAGCCTTCGCACATGGCGTGGACGGCCGAGACCGGCGAAGTTTCAGCGGTCAATGACTGGAGTCAGGAAACCCGTTTCCAAAAATCATTGTTGCTGGAGGAACTTGGCGTGGTCAGCGGGGCGGCGGTGGCTATTCCCACACGAGACAAACCGTTCGGCGTGCTGGCTGCACATACGACGCAGCTGCGGGTATTTTCGCCGGATGACATTCAGTTCATGCTCGCCGTCGCCAATGTCGTGGGCATGGCGGCGGAACGCATCCGGGCTGAAACGGAAACTGAACGGCTCGCGGCGTTCGTGAAAGAAAATCCCAACGCCGCCATGGAGATTTCCGCCGATGGGTTGGTGAACTATTTCAACGACGCCGCTGAAAAACTCACGACGGCGCTCGGACAGGAACATCCTCGGCTAATCCTGCCGGAAAAACTCGGTGAGATTGTCACAGACGCTCTGGTCACCAATCGCGGCAAGACGGGACTGCTGACCAAAATAGGTAGCCACACCGTTGCCTGGTCATTGCATCCGCTCCCCGCCAGCGGCGTCGTGCATTGCTACGGCGAAGACATCACCGCGCGATTGAATCTGGAAGCTCAGTTGTTGCAGTCGGAAAAAATGAAGACGTTCGGGCAGTTCGCCGCCGGCATCGCCCATGATTTCAATAACATGCTAACCATCATCCAAGGTCACGCGAGCAAGTTGCTGACGGATAGTTCGCTGTCACCAGAGATGAAAGAATCGCTGACGCAGGTTTATTCTGCCGGCGACCGGGCCGCCAAGTTGACGCGCCAATTGCTGCTGACCAGCCGTAAAAATGTCATGCAACCGCGCTTGCTCGACCTGCGCGAAGTCGTGGGCAGCACCAGCCAGATGCTCGACCGCCTTGTCGGCGAAACCATTGAACTGCGTTTCAAAAGTCCGCTCGCACTGCCGCTCGTTCACGCGGATCAGAGCATGATTGAGCAGGTCGTCATGAATCTCGCCAGTAATGCACGCGACGCCATGCCCGATGGGGGCACGCTGATCATTGAAATTTCTGAAACCTACGTGGACTCGGAGCATACGGACAGACACCCTGAAGCCGTTGACGGCCATTTCGTCAAACTCGAAGTCACCGACACTGGTTGCGGCATGGACGAAACCACCCGCGCCCGGATTTTTGAACCCTTCTTCACGACCAAGGACGTTGGCAAAGGCACTGGTCTCGGCCTCGCGACCGTTTTTAATATCGCCCGCCAGCACAACGGCTGGGTGGAAGTCTTGAGCCAGCCCGGCTGTGGTTCCACGTTTGTGGTTTATCTTCCAGCCATCACCCAGTCACTGCCGCAAGTCCAGACCATTGACCAAACCAAAGCCCCGCCGACCGCCGGCGGCAGCGAACGCATCCTCATCGTCGAAGATGAAGCCATGTTGCGCGAACTGGCGCGGGAAATTCTTCAGGACTCCGGCTATCAAATTCTCGAAGCCGCTTCCGGCCGCGAAGCGCTAGCCGTCTGGCAGCGGCATGAGGGTAAAATAGATTTGCTCCTCACCGACATGGTGATGCCCGAAGGCGTTTCCGGCGTGGAACTCGCCGAACGACTCGTGACCGAATCGCCAGAACTCAAAGTCATCTTCATGAGCGGCTATACCTCCGAGGATGTCAGCGCCGAAATGCTTCAGCGCACCAATGCCAGCTTCATCCAGAAACCTTATGGCCATGCCGAACTGACCAAGATCGTTCGCGAATGTCTGGACGCCCGCAGTCGCGCGTAATGGACGCCCGCATGGAAACCAGCCGGTTGAAAATCGCCATTTTGAGCGACATTCATTACGCCGGTGCCGCTGAACAAGCTCGCGGTCAGGATTATGAATTACGCTCCATCACCAATCCGCTGTTGCGAAGTCTGGTCTGGTTTTATCGACATTTCGTCTGGATGCGCCATCCTTTCGTCCAGTCATTGCAACTCGATCGTTTCCTGAACGAGATTGCGCCGGTCGATTATGTCGTGGCCAACGGTGATTACTCCTGCGACAGCGGCTTCGTAGGCATCAGCGATCCCGCCGCCTTTCACAGCGCCCAGGAATGCATCGGCAAACTCCGCGCCAAGTTCGGCAGCCGGCTGCAACTCACCCTGGGCGATCACGAACTCGGCAAGCTGGCCATCTGCGGCGGCCACGGTGGTATGCGCCTCGCCAGTTGGACTTGCGCCACCGAAACACTCGGCCTGCCGCCATTTTGGAAACTTGCTTTGGGAAATTACTTATTGCTCGGCGTCAACTCGTCTTTGATCGCCCTGCCCGCCCACCAATCCGACACCTTGCCAGAAGAATGGGCAGAGTGGTTGAAATTACGGGAAGCCCATCTCGCCGAAATCCGCGCCGCATTTGATGCGCTCCAACCGCAGCAGCGCGTCATTTTATTTTGCCACGACCCAACCGCCCTGCCCTTTTTGTGGCGCGAGGAATCCGTGGGCCAGCGGTTGCCGCAGATTGAACAAACCATCATCGGCCACCTGCACACGCGGTTGATTCTGTGGAAGAGCCGTTGGCTATCCGGCATTCCGCCCATCCGTTTTCTGGGGCATACCGTCCACCGCTTGACCTCGGCATTGCACGAGGCAAATCATTGGTGGCCATTTCGGGTGCGCCTATGTCCGGCACTTTCCGGCATCGAATTGCTCAACGACGGTGGTTACTTCACGATGGAAATTGATTTGACGGCAAAACTTCCGGCGGAATTTAGATTTCATCCGCTGCCACGACGGAGAAAATAGCCGGAAGAGACGTCGAAGAACTGCCAACGGATGACTCATCCAGCACAATTTCTCACTGACTGTTTGAGTGTGCTGGCTTCGTCGTCGTCAAGTTTCCTTGAAGTCACGTAGAGTTCAATCTCTTGTTCCGCAGATTGCATGTCGCCAACCTTTGCGGACAGAAACGCGTAGGCGAGCGGCAATTGTGAGTAATTGTAAAACCCAAAACAGTTCGGGTTGGTGTTGTGCTCTCGAATCTCACGAATAATATCGAGCATTCCGTGGAAGGTTGAACCTTTTATCCAAGACTCTTGAGCCTTGGCCACCGCTTCCGGCAGAAGCTTCCGCAAATCAGCAGCAAGGTGTTCCGAGCCATGAAGGAAGCTAGGCGTAGGTAAGTGTCGCGGATCGATAATGACATCAAGCATCGCCGACTTGTCAGAGCGATGCCAGCGCACCCGTCCGCCAGAAATGTGCGGGACAAAATCCAACGAGAAGCCCCAGGATGCTTTCATGGACGCACCTTTGAGCAATTGGAGTTCAAAGATACGCCTTACTGGAGGTTGAGAACCGTCAATCCAAATCCGTATTGAGCGTTCAGTCAAGCCAAGCGGCGGTAGGAATTCACGTAATTGTGCTGCGATAATTTCATCGCGAAGCGTCGCGGAAAGTAAATCTATTTGCATATCAACCATTCACCAACTTCATCACCGCTTCCACGGCGTCTTCGGCTTTGATGGCTTGCAGCGCGCCATTGCGGGGTTTGATTTCCACTTCGCCCTTGGCCAAAGATTTTTCGCCAAGACCAATGCGGATGGGAAAGCCGACAAGTTCCGAGTCCTTGAACTTCACACCGGGTCGCTCATCGCGGTCGTCGAGAATCACGTCCACGCCTTGCGCGGTCAGTTCGGCGTAAATTTTTTCCGCGAGTTTCATGGCTTCACTTTCCGGCGCGACGGCCAGCGGCGTGATGCACACCTGATACGGCGCGACGCTCAACGGCCAGATGACGCCGTCCTTGTCGTTGCCCTGCTCGATGATCGCCTGCAACGTGCGCGTGACGCCGATGCCGTAGCAACCCATCACCGAAGGCTTGCGCGAACCGTCCACGTCCAAAAATGTCGCGCCGAGCTTCTCACTGTATTTCGTGCCGAGCTTGAAGACGTGGCCGACTTCAATCGCCCGGCGGATTTTCAGCGGCTTGGCGCACTTGGCGCACGGCTCGCCCGCACTGACGGTGCGCAAATCAAGCCACGCGGTCACTTTGATGTCCCGCTCGATGGAAACATTTTTCAAATGGAAACCGTCTTCGTTCGCGCCGGTCGTCATGTCGTTCGCACCCTGCAAGCGTTCATCGGCAAAAACTTTTACGTCCGCCGGAACATTCACCACCGCGCCGAGCGAACCGGGCTTTGCGCCAAGCGTAGCCATACATTCTTCCGGTGTCGCGGGACGCGCAGCGACCGCGCCGGTTTTGGCAAGCAGTTTGGTTTCGTTCAACTGGTCGTCACCACGAATCAGAATCAAAATAATTTTTGAATCCGCGACATAGACAAGTGTCTTGATTTGGCGGTTGGCGGGAACTTTGTAAGGTTCCTTGCTCAACGCCTCAATCGTCACAACGCCCGGCGTCGCAAATCTTTCAATGGTCGCGCCGATTTCGCGCGCCGCTGTTTTTGGGATGCCGCTGGTGGCCTTCTCGATGTTCGCCGCATAACCACAGGCTTCGCAGAACGCCACTTCGTTTTCGCCTGTTTCGGCGGGCACCATGAACTCGTGCGAATAGTTGCCGCCGATGACGCCGGTGTCCGCCTCGACGGGGAACGCCTTCAGTCCGCAGCGCGCAAAGATGCGTGTGTAGGCGTCATACATTTTTTTATAAGCCGCCATCGCGCCCTCGTCCGTGGTGTCGAAGGAATACGCATCCTTCATGATGAATTCCTTGGCGCGCATCAGACCGAAGCGCGGACGGATTTCGTCGCGGAATTTTAAACTGATCTGGTAAAAATTCTTTGGCAACTGGCGGTAGGAATTGATTTCATTTGCGGCCAGCGTGGTGATGACTTCCTCGGCGGTGGGGCTTAAAAACCACTGACGTCCACTGCTGTCCTTGACCTTGAACAAAACATTACTGGCGGTCTCGGCGCGACCGCTCGCTTCCCAGATTTCCGGCGGCTGGAGCGCGGGCATCAGCACCTCGACGGCACCGGCGCGATCCATTTC
>JBAXIY010000101.1:0-9654 GCA_037138135.1 Verrucomicrobiia bacterium | reverse complement strand
TTCGCGCTCGTAAAATTCTACGATGGCGACGAACCGCTGCTGGACTCCGGCCTCCTCGGTCCGGTGACGCTTGAGGCCAGCCCCATAACATTGATAGAGAAGAACTGATGAAAACTACCAGCGTCGCCCTTTCCGTTTTTTTTACCTGTGTTCTTGGCGTGTGTTCTGCCGCGCCTGAAACAAGACTTTCCACGGAAACTTTTCTCACTCCGCCGGTGACGGCGCGACCGATGGTTTATTGGGATTGGATTTGCGGCAACATCAACCGCGCCGCCATCACGCGCGACCTCGAACACATGAAGCGCGTCGGCCTCGGCGGCGGCTTGCTGTTCGACGTGCCGCCGCTCAACGGCAGCTATGCCGCCTGTCCGCCGGAAGGCCCGGTGGCCTTCATGAGCGACGAGTGGCTCGGCCTCGTCAACTTCGCGGCGGAGGAATCCCACCGCCTCGGCCTAGACTTCGGCATCGTGCTCTGCGAGGCGTGGAACACCGGCGGCCCGTGGATCAAGCCCAAGGACAACAACCAACTTGTCGCCTCCGCTCTCCTGCGCGTTTCCGGCCCGCAAAAAAAATCCATCTCGCTGCCCGCGCCATCGGACGACCCGGACTATGTGGACACCGCCGTGCTGGCGTGGCCGACTCCGGCGAACGAATCGCATCTGATGACGGAGCATCCGCCGGCGATCAAGGTCAACGGCAAGCCCGGCAACGAACGTCAGTTCAAGGCGATGATGGATGGCGACCGCTCGACCGGGGCGGCTGTGCCCGCGCCGAAGAAAAATTCTCCGACGGTGATTGAGTTTGTTTTCCCCGAGCCGATCACGGTGGACCGGTTTTACGCGCAGGAAGACCGTCGTCAGGGCATCATCGCCGGACGCCTCGAAGCGGAGGTCAACGGCGCGACGAAAAAAATGGCGGATCTGGAAAGCGACGGCGCGACGCCTCTCGCTGTGGAGTTTCCGCCGGTCACCGCGAAAATTTTCCGACTCATCGCCACCGCGACGCCCAAGCTCGGCAACTTGCGGGACAACATGCGTCTGTATGAAGTGGCTTTTGTCGAGCCTGGAAAATGGTCGGCCTCCGAGCCGGAAATCCGCAACTGGGCATTAAAAAAAGCGACCGTTAATGCCTTGGGCAAAAGACGGAGCGAAATCCAATTGCCCACGGATCACCTGTTGCCAACGGTTGATGCCAGACGCGCCCCGGCTATCGCGCCTGCGTCCGTTTTGAACCTCACCGCCAAGCTCGGCACGGATGGCAGGCTGGCTTGGGATGTTCCAGCGGGCAACTGGACCATCCAGCGCATCGGCATGATGCCGGGGCATTCGCACACCTACAACGCCGAGGGGCGCAAGGGGAACGAAGACGCGCTGGAATCCGACAAGATGAGCGTCGCTGCAACCCAACTCCATTACAAGAGCATGGCAGGCGCAATCTTTGACCACCTCTCACCGGAAGGGCGAAAAGGGCTCGGCTATTTCGAGGTGGACAGTTGGGAGGGCGAAATGAATCTGTGGACCGCCGGCTTCCTCGACGAGTTCAAGAAACGGCGCGGCTACGACCTCACGCCCTATCTGCCGGTGTTCGAGGGCAAGATTGTCGGCGACGGCGCTACCGCCGACCGCGTGTTGTGGGACTACCGCCGCACCATCGGCGACCTCAACATCGCCAACCATTTCAAGAAACTCGCCGACCTGTGCCACAACGACGGCATCAAACTCTGCGCGGAATCCGGCCACGGTTTCCAGGCGAACATGGACGCCATCGGCTCGCTGGCCCAGGTGGATTATCCGGCCGGCGAATTCTGGAATCCCGGTCGCGACAGCAAGCGCTACGACGTCCGCAATTCGGTCAAGGACGCCGCTTCTGCCGTCAACGTCTATGGCAAGGCTTACGGTCTCTTTGAATCATTCACCACCGGGCAGATTCAAAATTTCTGGCCCTCGCCGTTCGACCTGAAAATTTTGGGCGACAACGCCTTCACCGAGGGTGTCAGCCGGATGTTCATCCACGGAATGTGGCTTGACCCAATCATCTCCAACACGCCGCCCGGCATCAGTTGGAGCGCGGGTATCCACGTCGGCCCGAGCATCACCTGGATGCCCGATGGCCGGGCGTTTTTCGATTACCTCGCGCGCTGCCAGTATCTGCTGCAAGCCGGCGTCGTGGATAAGGACGCGCTTTATTTCTACGGCGACGGCATGCCCAACATCGCGCCCAAGAGCGACGAACTCCCGTTCCACCTGCCCGCCGGTCGCGACTACGACGCCACCGACAGCCGCGCCATCCGCGAAATGATTTCCGTGCGCGACGGCAAACTCACCCTGCCGCATGGAGCAACTTATCGGACGCTGGTGTTGCCGCCGCTCGACACGATGCTGCCGGAGACACTCGAAGCCATCCACCGGCTCGTGAAGGACGGTGCGGTCGTTATCGGCCCGAAGCCGCTGCGCTCGCCCAGCTTGAGCGGGCAGCCGGAAGCCGACCGCAGGGTGTGCGCGCTCGCCGACGAACTCTGGGGCGTGAACCCCGGCACGTCTGGCACGAAACAAACCGGCAAAGGCACTGTCCATTGGGGAACGGAATTCGCCGCCGCGTGCGCCGCCCACGGCATCCCGCCGCAGATTGAAATTCGCGGCGACAGCGCCGCCGAAATCAAACATCTCCACCGCCGCACGCTCGACGGGCGCGATATTTATTTTCTCGTCAACGAAGCCGACCAGCCGTTCGCTGCTGAGATTCTTTTCCGTTCCGCCGGTAAACGTCCCTACCTCTGGCAGCCTGACACCGGCGAAATCATCCGGCTGCCCGCCGCTGCGGAGGAGAGCGGTCGCAGCCGGTTGCCCGTGCGCCTCGCGCCGCATGGCTCGACCTTCGTCGTCTTTGATCCCGAGGCGGGCGGGCAACCCGTCAGCGGCAGCAAGCCGCAGGCGGTCGAAGGGAAAGTCGTCTCGACCATCAAGCTCACCGGCGCGTGGGAAGTCGCGTTTGAAAAGAATCGCGGCGCGCCAGCCCAAGCAACTTTCTCGGAACTGCAATCGTGGACCGCGAACGCCCGGCCCGGCATCAAATACTTCTCCGGCTACGGCGTCTATTCCAAGAAGTTTGCGATTCCCGAACTGAAATCACAGATTATCCTCGACCTCGGTCAGGTCGGCGACGTCGCTCATGTGAAAGTCAACGGCCGCGATTTTGGCACGCTCTGGAAGCCGCCGTTCCGCGTGGACATCACCGCCGCCGTGAAGGCCGGCAGCAACGAACTCGAAGTCGCCGTGGTCAACACCTGGGTCAACCGCCTCATCGGCGACGACCAGTTCCCGAAAGAAAAACCCGTGGCGAATTTTCTCGTCCGTGGAAAAATTCCCGCGATGGATTTGGACAAGTGTCCCTCCGGCCTGCTCGGCCCGGTGAAAGTTGAAGTCATCGCCGCGCCAGAGATTCGTTAGCCCAAAAAACAGTGAAAACTTTACGCCTGCTCGCCGCCGTCTTTGTCACCATCGCTACTTGCGCCGCCGCGCCTGACGTGGGGCTTGCCCCCGAAACTTTCCGCACGCCGCCACCGGCCACGCGGCCGTGGGGACTGTGGTTCTGGATGAGCCGCAACATCAGCAAGGAGGGAATCACCGCCGACATGGAGGCGTATGCGCACGCCGGGTTTGGCGGGCTGACCGTGCAAAGCGTGAAGCTGCCGATGCCGGAAGGACAGGTCACGTTCGACACCGAGGCGTGGCACGCGCTGTTCCAGCACGCGGTGCGCGAGGGCGCGCGGCTCGGTCTCGAAATCGGCATGCCCGTCTCCCCGAGCTGGAGCGGCGCGGGCGGCAAATGGATCAAGCCCGACGAAGCCATGCAACAACTCGTCTGGTCGGACACGCTCGTTGAAGGCGGCAAAACCATCGAAGTGAAACTGCCGCAGCCGCGCACAATCATGGAATATTATCGCGACGTGACCGTGCTGGCGTTGCCCGCCGCCGCCGAGGATCGCGGGCGGGTGAAAGTCACCGGCAGCGCGCCTGGCTACGACGGCGCGGCGCTGGTGGACGGGCGGACGGATGTCGCCGCGCCCTTGCCAGCGGCGGCGCAGGACGGCGCGGCACGGTTTCTTCAGTTTGATTTCGGGCAGCCCCGGCTCGTGCGGGCGGTGCGGTTCAGCTACGCGAAAGACCCGCCATTTCTTCGCATCAAGCCGGAGGCGATGACCGGCGAATGGCAGGCTTCCGATGACGGCAAGACTTTCCGCAGCTTGCGTCAGGCGCATCTGCGCTGGCGCTACTCGGCCACGCATCACAAGGAAGGCCCGGCGGTCTGCGCGATGACCGTGGCGTTGCCGGAAACGAAATCCCGTTTTCTCCGCTTCGTCCTTCCATCGGCGCTGACCGGTGACTTGGCGGAAATAAATTTTTCCGCGACCGCCCGCGCTGATTACGCCGAGGCGAAGGCCGGTTACGCCTACCAGCGCGAGCACGGCGAGGAAACGTGGCTGTTCGACCAGTTCGCCCGCGAGTTCCCCGCCAGCGCCGCGCCCGCCGGGGCGGTGGCGCATGAGCAAGTCATCGCGCTCGCCGGCAAGGTGGACGCGCAAGGCCGGCTGCGCTGGGACGCGCCCGCCGGTTTGTGGCGGGTGGTGCGCATCGGGTTCACGCTCACTGGCGCGCACACCGCGCCCGCCACGCCAGCGGACATGGGGCTGGAGTGCGACAAACTTTCCGTGCGCGGCGCGCGCGCAGTGTTTGACGGCTTCGCCAAGCGCCTGCTCGACGAGGCCGGGCCGCTCACGGGCAAGACGTTGACACAATTCCACACCGACAGTTGGGAATTCGGGATCCAGAATTGGACGGCGGATTTCCCCGAACAATTCCGGCAACGGCGCGGCTACGACATCGGCCCGTGGCTGCCCGCGATTTGCAGCGGCCATGTGCTCGGCAGCGCGCTGGAGACGGAGCGTTTTCTGGAGGATTTCCGCCGGACGGTCTCCGAAATGATTGCGGAAAATTTTCACGGCGAACTGCGCCGGCTGTTCGCGGCGCGTGGCGTCCGCTACGAGGCGGAGGCGTGCGGCCGCCAGCAGACCGCCTACGATCCGCTGCGCTATTTCCGCGAGGCCGACGTGCCGATGGGCGAAGTCTGGATCGGCGAGGACGGCCCGCGCGTGGATTGCAAAGGCGCAGCGGCTTCGGCGCACCTGAACGGCAACAAAATCGTCGCCGTCGAGGCTTTTAGCTCCGGCGAGGAAGGCGCGCGGTTCGCGCTCGGCCCGCGCGACGTGAAGGCGCTCGGCGACTGGACGCTGTGCGACGGCGTCACGCGGTTCGTCTTCACCGCGCCACTCCAGTTGTTTGACGACCCGCGCCGGATTTTGAGTTTCGGAAACTTTTGTCTGCAAGTGAGCCGTAAGATGCCGTGGCTGGAGGCGGGTAGAGGATGGTTTGATTATTTCGCCCGTTGCGGATTTCTGCTGCAACGCGGCGCGTTCATCGGCGACGCGCTCTATTGCCAACCGGAGGCCACGCCCAACGCCTTCCGCCCGCGCACGGAACTGCGCCCCGCCATTCCCGCCGGTCACGACTACGATTTTTGCGAGTCGCGCGACGTGATCACGAAACTTGCCGCCCATGATGGTCGGCTTGTTACGTCCGACGGCGGCGAATATCGGCTGCTGATTCTGCCGGAAACAACTGCGATTAGTCCCGAGCTTCTCGGCAAAGCCCTCGAACTCGCCCGCGCCGGCGCAACGGTGGTGGCACAGAGCCGTCCCGTCCGTGCGCCCGGCCTGGGTTCGGCGGGCGACGACGCAGAAGTGTTGCGGCTGGCTGGTGAACTTTGGGGTGACTGCGACGGCGTTCGCGTGAAGGAACACACCGTCGGCAATGGCCGGCTCTTGTGGGGCAGGACGCTGGCGGAGGTGTTCGCACAGCAGCAGACACCGCCCGATTTCTCGGCCAACGCGCCCGCCGGTGTCGCCGTGCGCTGCATCCACCGGCGCACTGGCGATGCGGAAATCTATTTCGTCGCCAACGGCAGCGAACAGCCGCTCGATCTCGAATGTGCGTTCCGCGTCGCGGGCAAACCGGCGGAGTTGTGGAATCCCGACACCGGCCGCGTCACGCCGCAACGTTCCGCCGCCGGCAAGGACGGGCGGACGATTGTGCCGCTGAAGCTCGCGCCGGCGGGTTCGATATTCGTCGTCTTCCGCGCGGGCGCGGCTGGTGCGACGCCGACGGAATTGGTCACCAGCGGCCAGCCGCAACCGCTGTCCGAACCGTGGCGGGTGAGTTTCCCGGCGGGCTGGGGCGCGCCGGAAAGCGTCACGCTCGACCGGCTGAATTCGCTCTCGAAACATTCGACGCCCGGCGTGAAGTTTTTCGGCGGGACGGCGGTTTACGAGACGAAGTTTCCCGCGCCCGCCGGACTCGGCGAGGCGTCGCGGAAATTTTTCCTCAACCTCGGCGACGTGCACAAGGTTGCCACGGTTGAGCTGAACGGCCAGCTGCTCGGCTTGCTCTGGACGCCACCGTTCGAGATTGAAGTCACTGACGCGCTGCGTCCTGGCGAGAACATTTTGCGCGTCACCGTCGCCACTGCGCTCATCAACCGATTCATCGGCGACGCGCTGCAGCCCGACGACGTGCCGCGCAATCCCGCAGGCCACATGACCGACGTGAAGTGGCCGGACTGGCTGGAGAATAATCTGCCGCGCCCGAGTCGCGAGCGCGTCCTGTTCAGCACCTGGAATCCGGTGAAAAAGAACAACACCCCGCTTGAACCCAGCGGCCTCGTTGGGCCGGTGACGCTCGAGATTCGCACCCTGACATCGACGGGAAGAAAATTATGAAACAAAACCTGACCCTTGCCGCCCTCCTGTTGGCCTCGCTGCATCTGACTGCCGCCCCGGCGAAGCCACCGGTCAATATTCTATTCATTATCACCGATCAGCAGCACGCGGGAATGTTGAGTTGCGCCGGAAATCCATATTTGAAGACACCCATGGTGGACAGTCTGGCGGCCACGGGGGCGCGGTTTGAACTGGCCTACTGTGCCAATCCGGTTTGCATGCCGTCACGGATCAGTATGATGACCGGGGTTTTCCCTAGCCGGGTCGGGGTGGAAACCAATGGCAAGTCAAAGGCCAAAATGACGCCGGAGGTTCTGGAAAACTCGCTCGGCCGGGTGTTTGCAAAAGCCGGTTACGAGACTGTCTATGGCGGCAAGGCTCACCTGCCCATGACGCTTGAGGATGTCGGCTTCAAGAACATCGAAAACGATGGGCGGGATAAACTGGCTGAAACCTGCGCGAAGTTCCTGCGGCAGTCCCATGACCGGCCGTTCCTGATGGTGGCGTCGTTCATCAATCCGCATGACATCTGCATGATGGCCATCGAGGATACGAAACATCCGGGTAAAATCACCGGCCCAAAGGCGCTCGTCGAAGCGATGGCGTTACCGCCGGGGATGTCGCGGGAGGAATTCTTCGCCCACGTTTGTCCGCCCCTGCCGGCCAATTTCGAAATCCCGAAAGGCGAACCGGAGGATATTCTGGCAGCCGATCCTCAGGACTTCCGCACCTACGCGCGGAACAAATGGACGGATGAACAATGGCGGTTGTATCGCTGGGCCTATGCCCGGTTGACGGAGCGGGCGGACGCGGAAATCGGCGTGGTTCTGGCGGCATTGCGCGAAACGGGACTGGACCAGAACACGCTAGTTGTGTTTTCGAGCGACCATGGAGATATGGACGCGGCCCACCGGTTGGAACACAAGTCGGTGTTTTATGAGGAGGCGTCCAGAGTGCCGCTGATTGTCAGTTGGAAGAGCGTTACCCAGCCGGGATTGGTGGATCGCAAACACCTGGTTTCCACGGGACATGATTTGATTCCCACCCTCTGTGATTTTGCCGGTGTGCCCGTGCCGTCGTCCCTCAAAGGCCGCAGCCTCCGAGCGCTGGCCGAGGGCCGCACGCCTCCGTCATGGCGAGACACGCTGGTGGTGGAAAACGGCAGCAGCCGGATGGTGCGCTCCGCGCGTTACAAGTATGTCGTTTACGCTTCGGGCGCGCGGCGGGAACAATTGACCGATTTGGTGGCCGATCCCGGTGAAATGAAGAATCTGGCGCTTGATCCGCAGGCCGCTCCAGTGTTGGCCGAACACCGCCGGTTGCTGAGGCAGTGGTATCAGCAAAACGGAGAAAATCTTGATTCAAAATATGTGGTTTCTGGAAAATAACGAAATGAATAAGCTGTCATCCCTCACCATAGCTGTGCTGCTGCTGACTCCGTTGGCCGCGCTGCCCGCTGCCGTCCCAGCAACATCCGGTCTGGAATCCCGTTTCCTCCAACCACCGCTCGAAGACCGCACCGCGGTGTTCTGGACTTGGTCCAACGCCACGGACAAGCCAGCCATCACGCACGACCTCGAAGCGATGGCCCGCGTCGGCATCGGCCGGGCGGTTCTCTCCATGACTTTTGCTCACAGCGCCACACTCACAAACGGGACTGGAATGGTTTTTCTTTCGCCGCAGTTCCTTGAACGCTTCCGCTTCGCGCTCGACGAGGCGGCCCGGCTTGGCATCAAGATCACCGGCATTCCCGGCAACGGCTGGTATCAGGGCGGGCCGTGGGTGACGCCCGAAATGGGCGCACAGATGCTGGTCTGGTCGGAGAAAAAGTTTCACGGCCCGGCGCAAATTTCGGAAAAGCTCCCGCTTCCCGACCAGCACCGCAGCGGCGGGCGCGCGCGCATCGCCCGCGAAGCTACGACCCATCTTCAACCGGTCGCCACGCTCGCCTTCCGCAAAAACGCGGCGGGCAAATTACTGGCGGATTCGATGGTGAATCTCACGTCCGCCACCCAGCCCGACGGCACGCTGGCGTGGGCTGCGCCGGCAGGGGATTGGGTGATTTTCCGTCTAGGCCATGTGCCGACGATGGTGCGCATGAAGCAGGATTCTCCCGGCTACGGCGGCTTGCAAATTGACCATCTGAGCCGCGCGATCATGACGCGGTATCTCGCTGAAGTCGCCGAGCCGCTGCTGAAAGCCGCTGGGCCGCATGTCGGCAAGACGCTCGACCGTTTGCACGAGGACAGCATGGAACTCGGTCATTACGACTGGACGCCGGACATGCCCGGCCAGTTCCAGCGGCGTCGCGGATACGATCTTGTTCCGCTGTTGCCGTTGCTCGCGGGCGCTTCGTTTGCGGACGGGCCGGCAGCGGAGCGCGTGGAAACCGACTTCGAGGCGACCGTCGAGGAGCTTCTCATTGATGAACATTTCGGCGCTTTCCGCGATTTCTGTCATCAGCGCGGGCTGACCGTGGTGGCGGAGGCCGGCGAGACGCGCAGCGGCATCGCGACCAAGGGCGCGTCCGTGGATCATGTGATGGACGAGTTTTGGACGCATCGCGGGAAGGATAGCGATTTCCCCGTCTGCTTCAACCGCAACGAGGTTTTCGCCGCCCACGTTTACGGGCAGAACCGCAACACCGCAGAGGCGTTCACCTCGCCCCAGCACTGGCTGGAAACGCCCGCGCAACTCAAGACGCTCGCCAACGAAGTTTATGCGCAGGGCCTGAACCATCTGACCATCCACGGATTTTCCTCCTCGCGCATCAATACCCCGCCGCCGGGCGACGTTTATTTCGCCGGCACGCATTACAATCC
>JBAXIY010000100.1:0-9672 GCA_037138135.1 Verrucomicrobiia bacterium | reverse complement strand
TGGACGCGTTGCGTCAAAAAATCTTGCTCATGGCCAGCCGCGCCGAGACCGCCGTCAACCAGTCGGTGCAAGCGCTCGTCCAGCGCGACCATGATCTCGCTGTCCGCGTGCGTGAGGATGACAACATCATTGACCAATTCGAGGTCGAGATTGATGAGATGGCCATCGTGCTTTTGACTAAAGCGCCGCTGGCTAAAAACCTCCGGCTGATCACGGTCGCCATGAAAGTATCGCAAAACCTTGAGCGCATCGGCGATGAAGCCACGAAAATCGCCAAGCGCGCCCGCGACCTGGCGCAGGAGCCGCCGGTGAAAATCCACTTCGATGTCACTCGCATGGCCAGCCTGTCCCTAAACATGGTCAAAGATGCGCTCGATGCCTTCGTGCACCACGATTCTGCCGCCGCCCGTGCCATTATTCCGCGTGACCGCGAAGTGGACGCCCTCAATAATGAAATTCACCAGCAACTGGCGCAACACATGACCGAAAATTCCGACACCATCGGCCGCTGCTTGCATTGGATTGTCGCCGCCAAAAGTCTGGAACGCATTGCTGACCACGCGAAGAACATCGCCGAGGAAGTAGTTTACCTTTGCGAAGCGCAAGACATCCGCCACACCAGTTTCAAGAACCAAGGCAGTATAGCCTAAAAATTCTTTTTTCGGCGGCTACGGCAGCGTGACCGCTTCCAAGGCGATCAGACAAACGTCGTCATCAAAGGTTTTCGTTGCGCAATAATTTCGCGCCTCGGCCAGCAGACCGTCCAACATGGCATCCAGCGGCAATTTGCCCCGTTCCTTGAGCGCCGTCGCCAACTTTTCCGTCCCGAACTCATTGCCCGCCGCATCAAACACTTCGTAGATACCATCGGTGAACAGCAGAATCATATCATCCAGCTCCAGCGCACTCTGGCAGTTGCTGTATTTTGCGTTGCTCATCATGCCCAACGCCGGACCGGCGGCACCGGCGGCACATTTCAAGACTTCGATCTCACCGCTCGCACGCCGTAGCAGAGGATTCGGGTGTCCCGCCCTGGCAAAACGGATTTCGCGGCGCGAAGCATCAACCACCAAATAAAAAGCCGTCGCGTAGAGCGGGCCGTCCATGGGTTTGAGAATGCACATCAACTCTTGATTGACGCGCGCCAACAATTCGGCCGGATTGTCGCCCAGAGCACGCATCTCCTCCACCAATGCCCGGAGCATCGCCGTAACGAAGGCTGAACGCACACCGTGGCCCATCACATCGCAAATGAAAATCCCCACAGCACTGTCCGAGATTTTGAGGACATGGAAAAAATCGCCGCTCACGACGCCCGCCGACTCGTAGCGGTGGCAGAACCGTAGCGTCAGTCCCGTCTCCTTTCCACCGCCCGCGACCTCCGGCAACCGGGTTGGCAGCATCGCCAATTGAATTTCCCGCGCAAGCTGCAGGTCGCCCTCCATTTGCTCGTTTTTTATGTTCAACTCCCGCTGCTGGGTTTCCAACAACTGAATTTTTTCCTGCAGCAGGCCGTTTTGCAGCCGCACCAGCGTCCGCGAAAAAATCAGGCCCAGAACTTTACCCGCCTCGTCCACGAGCACCACGTCGTCGTAGAGGCTCGCGTTTGGGCGGGCGCAGGTTACCGCCAGCACTTCGGACAGCGGCTGGCTGACCTTGATGATGGTCGCCTCCGGCAGCATCGCCTCGCGCACCGGCTGTCGCGAGTGCATCGCAAAACCGAAACGCGCCCCCAGCACCATCCCGATCTTCTGCCGTTCGCACAGGCCCACGAACTGTTCTCCATCCATCACCAGCATGAATTCTTGTTCGTGCGCGGCAAAGTGCTTATGCACGGCTTCCAGCGGATCGGACGCCTGCACACATTCCCGATGCGCGACCAACTGCCGCAGGTCGGGCGGCGCGATGGCATTGGTGTGGGAGTTTGGCACGGCATCAGTTTAGCCAACCAGTCGGTTCTTTCAACCAGCCAGAGCCGTTGTTACCACATCGTAACAATCAGCGGACGGCTTCGATTTCAAGGTTGGTTACTCATCGCCGGACACAGCGGGGCAGTCGTCACCGAAATGTTACATAAAATCCGTTGAACCTGCCGATAGGTTTTTTATAGTCGCTCTGGCTCCAAAAAAATTAACCAAAGGGAAAAGATAACAATATGAACGACCGTGAAACTCGCCGTTACGACATGTTTGGTCGCGTAAAAACCTTCGGCCAGACCAACACCACCGACTTCGCTGCGGGCAGTGAAGCCATCAAACGCTTCAGAAACATCTCCAACCTCATCACCAAACTCGACCAGGCCAAGGCCGCGCAGCAGGGTGGCGGCTCCACCGCCAAGAGCGTGCTCCTCGACGCCCTGCGGCTCGATGTGCAAAACATCACCCGCACCGCCCGCGCGCTGGATCAGGACCATCCCGGCGTGGCCGACCAGTTCCCCGCGCCCGCGACCGCCAGCGACCACGACTTGCTCACCACCGCCGACCACATTGTCGCCGAACTCGCCCCCGACACAGCGGACGACGCCGCTACTGCGACCGCCAAGGCCGACCTTGTCGCTCAATTCGTGGCGCACGAACTCCCCGCCGATTTCGTCAAACACCTGCAAGACGACCTCACCGCCATAGATGGTGCCGAGGACGACATTGAGAGCGACGACGAGGAAGGTGTGGCCAGCACCACCGCCGTGGGCCGCCTTATCCGCGAAGGCATGAAGGAAGTTCACTACCTCGACGCCATCATGCACAACAAATACGCGCGCAACCCGGATAAACTCCGCGCGTGGCAAAGCGCCAGCCACATCGAACGCGCACCGCACCGCGAGAAGAAAAATCCCGCGCCGCCGACCGACACACCGAAACCTTGATTGGTGGGGAAGAAACCCAGCCGCTCCGGGCAACCGGAGCGGCTTTTTGTTTAGCTACCGATGCCCTTATTTTTCGATTTAGAGGGATGAGCCCTGCGGATGTGGAGTTTGACTTCAGCAATGCAGGCGGAAGCGGCTTCTTCAGCCCCTAAACCTTTGTTGGTGGCTTCCGCCGTCCAGTCGCAGACAGGGCAAAAGGCAATGACGAACCGGCCATCGCGCTTATGGTCAACCAGTGTGGCAATTTTATCACGCGACTCCGGCGCTAATTTGGCTCTCATGCAAGGATGATTGTTCTAGGTTTGGCAAGGCTGCCGCCAGATTCAATAACGTTGAGGGAATTTCCCCATCCGTCTCACCCTTTAGAAATTTCTCGCCGGCAGCCGTTCGGCCAACGACGACACGCACTGCGCGGCCATTATGGCGCAAGAAATAGGAAAAAAACCGGCTTTCAATGTAGTCAATGGCCTGTTCCTGCGTGTGCAACCATTGGCCAGCCCTTCCGACATCGCCATGAAGGGATAGGACCCGCCGGTGAGGCTCGCTACTTTCAGCCAAGGAAACTTGGTTGACCGTTAGTGGTATGGGTAAAGACATAAAATAAACAGCGGATTAAGGCAGCACCATAAACGCATCGGCTCATTTTAGAGGGGTAATCGAGCAACAAGGGATACCGCCTTAAACCTGCCTGCATCAAACCATCATCACTCAAGCCGGTCAAGGGGTGGCGGGTTACAAGCTTGTTACAATTTGCCAACCCCATGAGCGCGATGTCCGCTCACAGTCATCAACCTCAGCGGGAGGGCTAAACTCCCGAGACTGGGTTTGGAAACGCGGAAAGTCATTTCCAAAGCCAGAAAATGGCGTCCAGGTAATTTGTCCCCGGATTGTCACTTCATTGCAATGGGCTTGTAACATATAGAGTATCTAATAGAGGCAGTCAGGCGTCACGCAGGATAAGGAGCGCGCCTGAAATCACTTTAATTTAGATCAAACCTGACTATGAATGCAGCCCCACAGCCAATCGAAACCGCCACGTCGCCCGCGAGCATGGACGAAATGAAAGTGGAAACAGCCCCAACCAGCAATGCGAAGCTGAAAGTCTGGCTGGTGGATGACAATGCCACAATCCGGACGTTGGTTGGTGAATTGCTCGGTCAGGAAGACGGCATTGAATGTGCGCGCCATTTCTCCTCTCCAGTTAATTTGTTGTCCACACTGGCCAGCCAACCCGGGCCGGATGTCATCCTGCTGGATGTGCAGATGGGGGAACACAACGGTTTGGATGCCGTGCGCCCAATCAAATCACTCGCCCCCTCGACGCGCGTATTGATGTTCACCACCTGTTTCAATTCTGAATGGCGCGAACGAGCCTTGAACGATGGCGCCTCGGATTACCTGCTCAAAACTTCTGAGTTTAAAAACGTGGTGGCACGGATACGTTGCCCGGCCAATGATGCCAAGCCGAAGTTGCAACGCCGCCAAAAAGTCCCTTCCGTGAACCGACTCACTGTCGATAAATCACCGAGGTGGGTGAATCACTCGCTGGGAATATTGCGGGCGTTGTGGAATTGATTCCCGGAAAGTGGGTTGACAGTTCGCGAACGCTCTCTGACTCAATTTTTATTTGCGCGATGCTCAAAGGCGTTGCGGCCGACCCGAAATATGCCGGGAAAGTTTTCCATGTGGATTTGACCGCACGCTGCAATCCACCGCCGACTGGGCCAACGAACTGCATCCCGGCAACGACGGTTTCAAAGCGCTGGCGGAGAAAATTGACGACGTCCTGCAAACCAACATGTCTTGAACTATTTTATTCTGAAGAAACCCAGCCGCTCCGGGCAACCGGGGCGGTTTTTATTTTGTGGAAATCAAAAATTATGTCAGAAGGAACCTCCGCGCATCATGCCCGGCATTCCATTCTGTTGAAACCTTTCTCCGTGTTTTGCGCCAGCCTTTTCCAGCAAATTGACGGTAGCCGTTTGCGTCGGTGGAAAAACCGGAGGCGATTGATGAACCGAAGGAAACACGTCAGGCGGACCGAAGATGTAGGCGTGGCGCAGCCAAAACGAAATGGGCGGACCACCGAATCTTTGTCGGCTGGCGAAATCCAAGGGCGTCATACCCGCCGCGTTGGTCGCATTCACAGAAGCACCGGCTTGCAACAGTAGCTGAATCATGTTGGTCTCCGCAGTTGAAGCGGCAAAATGCAATGCGGTATTTCCGGCACCAGAAGCAAACGGCGACATCATCGGTGACATGGGACGATTCGGCGTATTGACAGCGATGGTTTGTATGTCCGGATTTACTTTGTGTTTTAGGAAACGTTTTTTTAAAAGTAAAACTGCGGTTGCTTCCGAATCGTGCAAAACCGCCAGATGCAGCGGGGCAAAACCTTGCCGGTCAAACGCCTCGATGTTTGCGCCGCTATTGATGAGGTATTCAACCACATTGGTTTGGTTGTAAATGGCCGCAATGTGAAGTGCCGTCGTGCCGTTCGTCGAACTCAACGACGCGCCGTTATCCAAAACCAGTTTGATCATTTTTTCATCCCCAACCACGGCAGCGATCTCCGGGAGCGTCGTGCCGGATTTGTTCACCGCCTGCGCCAGCGAACGGTTGTCTGCCAGCAAGGAAGCAACGACTGGCAAATCGTCAAGATAAACGGCGTCGAAAATATTCTTGGTTGCCTTGTGCTTGGCAAAGACGGCGGCAACATTGTTTTTGTGTCGCAACAAGGCGTTGCCGAGCGGCGATAAACCCCACACGTCTTGCGCCTTCAAATCAGCACCGGATGTGATAAGAATTTCGGCAGCGATATCAGCGTCATTTGCCGCCGCCAATTGGAGCAGACTGGAATTGGTCGCGGCTGACGGACTTTGTGTGAGAATTTTTCGCAATTCAGCACCGCGATTGGCGGCGGTGGCCGAAATTTGATCCCATTGCGCACCGCGTTGGGCGAGAAATTCCATGATATTGGTTCGCTTGGACAAAACCGCAGTGCGGAGTGGATTTTCGCCGAATTGGTTGGTGCGGTTGAGCAACTCCGGAGATGATTTCAAAATCGCCTGAACACTCTCCAGCTTTCCCCCGCGAATGGCTTGAAAAATGTCCAAGTCGGCATCGAAGCGAAACCGCGAAAATGGATTGGTTGAAACCATGGCCATTTGGCGCGGCGTCTCGCCCGCATTGTTGGTTGCGTCCAGACTGGCACCATTTTTGACAAGCCAGTCATAAACATCTTTGCTTCCAGTTTTGGCGGCGAAATACAGCGGCGTATTGCCAGCCTTGTCACGCGCCTCAAAATCTACTTTTGCCGCCACAAAAGTATCGCCGATGTTGCGGATGAAAAACATCGGGTCTTGATTTCCATCGCCCAAAGCCGCGAGATAATGCAGCGGGGCTTTCCCATCATTGTCTTTCACTGACAAGTCGGCTCCGGATTTGATAAGCATCACAATACATTCGGCAGCCTCATTCCACGGCCATTTGCCCGTGAGAAAAAGGTGCGCCGCCGTGCGGCCTTGTTGGTCGCGCAGATTCGGGTTGGCGCCGGATTGGAGCAGGGCAAGCGTAGCTTCCTTGCGAAAGCTGGTGTCGGCGGTCGCCAAAATGTCCAGCGGAGTCAGCCCGTTGGTGTCCTGCGCATTGGGGTTGGCTCCAGACTTGAGCAGTGCCATCACCGTGCTGTCCTGCCCGCCGTTGTATGGCCACGAGCCAATTTTTTCAACCGCCAGATGCAAGGGCGTCCGGCCCTCAAAGTTCGTAGCGTTAACATTCGCCCCGGCAGCGATGAGCTGTGCCACTTTCCCCGAAAAGTCCCCAGGCTCGTGCGCGGCTCGATGCAATGCCGTGTTCCCCTCTGCGTCACGCCCATCTATGTCGGCACCAGTCACACCGCCCCGCTTGCCTAGAATTTCGAGCAGTTGCGCGCGGTCATCGGGAAAAATTCTTGCCGATTCGCTGGTCGCCAGATCAAAAACCGACTGGCCACCCACATTTGTGCCGCCAGCTGCGGCCTTGTTTGCCAGCAGAAACACGGCGCACTCGAACGCGGAACTGTGCTGGCCTTCATCGTTACCCAACAAGTATGGAAATAGATATTTCATCTGTTCATCCTGATGAATGCGCGCATACCAACTGATGGGCGGCCGGTCGGCAATCCAGTTTGGCGGCTCTAGCATGATGAGTTGCAGCGCGGTGTTTCCCTTCGCGTCACGCGCGTTCACATCCGCGCCCGCCTCAAGCAGCAAGGTCGCCGCCTGCAAATGCCCGCGCTTGACCGCGATTTGAAACGGCGTGAATCCCAATTCATCAGGCATTTCCAGATTGGTCACCGTGGCAAGCACATTCGTGAGCGCTTCAATTTTTCCGTCCGCCGCCGCCTTATGCAAGGGAGTGGAAATTCCGTATTGGGAAATCGCGTTCGCGGGATTTTTGGCCAGTAGCAATTGGATGACTTCCGTTTGTTTGGCTTGAACCGCCACCTCAAATGCCGTCATACCGTTCGTGTCCTTCAAATCCAGCGGCACACCCGCCGCGAGCAGCCGCGTGACTTGTTTGGTCAAACCGCGTGCCGCCGCCAAATGCAACGGGGTTTGCCCGGCGGCATTCGTCGCTGCGCGCGCCACGCCGGATTCCAGCCAGAAATCTGTGAACGGCAATTGATCCGTCAGCACCGACCAATGCAGCAGGCTCTGGCCTTCCGCGTCTTTGCTTTGGACAACGTTAGCGTTCGCTTTGAAAAAGTTTCTCGCCGATTCCAAATCGCCAAAGCCGGTCGCAGAGAACGCGTCATCGTGAGCCCCACTCTTTTGCAGCAGCTCGTGGATTTGCCCCCAGCGTTCGGGAAGAAATCCTTTTGAATTTTTTACGTCGGCAAAAGCACGGGACACCGACTGCAACAGGGTCAAGGTGTTGGTTTTTGCCGTTGGAACTTGAACTCCCGCCGCCAGCAATGCCTCGACCGCTTCCAATTCCCCGCGTTGCGCCGCGTCTGCCAACAATGCCGAGCCGTGTTCTGCCAGAAACTTTGCCCTGATTTCCTTTTTTACCCGAACGGATTTGAGCATTTTGGAAACGAGCTTGCCGTCGCTCTGGGAGATAGCCAGTTCAATGGGGGTCCGCTTCCAGTAGGACAAATCTTCCAGAAAAGGATTGGCACCGTTGTCCAAAAGCAGAATGACCATTTCGCCACGGTGATACTTGAAGGCCTCGTTTAAAGCCGGGCCATGGAAAGTGGAACGGTGATTCAGATCTGCTCCAGCTTCCAGCAACTGCTTGAAGATATGCAGCCGGTTAAACTGTATGGCCACATCCATCGGCGTCAAACCGGCGTTGCTGGTGCTCCAAATATCCCCTTCCATGTTTGGGTTCGCGCCGTTCTTCAAGAGCAAGTCAACGGTTTCATCCCATCCTTTTTCAATCGCCACCTGCAGCGGACGGCGGCTCCACCAAATCGCCGCATTGCAAAGATTCGTGTTCTGCTTCAGCAGTTCGCTGACCGTGGTTTCATCGTTCTGACTAAAGGCCGACTCCAAGGCGCTTATTTTTTCCCGATCGGCTACTGGTGCCGAAGAAACAGAAATCGCAACAAGCGAAAAAATGATTAAACTCACACCAAACAAAACACCCCCAACAGTTTTGGAATTCTTATTCATAACTTTCATTACCAAAATGTGGAAATGAAATCAAACACCATAATGGTATCTGAAACCAACCCTGAAATTCCACACCAACTGCTAATGGAGTTGGCTTGTGGCTTCGTCAGGAGCGAAGGTCTCAAGCTTCCACTTTGGAGGAGAGGTTGGAGTTGATGGAAAACGGCTATTTCCCCGGTGTTTTTGCTTAAACAACTCATTTTAAGCCGGTTCACACACGGATTCAGGCGCAGCTGACACGCGCCCGGCCGCGATTGACACCGCCGAACGGTCAATTGACCCGCCCAAACGCCCGATTGACACGCGCCAAAGTTAGATTTACACGACTTCAGATTAGATTTACACGAACAAATCTTCCGCTGACACGCCCGAATCCTCGGTTTACACGCTCCCGGCTGCCGCTGACACGCGGGAATCTTGAATGGACACGTCCGCACGCCCGGCTGTCACGCAAAAATCCGCCGCTCGCACCCTCCCGGCCACGATTGACACGCCCGGATCTCCGGCGCGCACGCGCCCGGCTGGGATTTGCCGCCGGCAAGGTTCGCGGACGGACGCGAAGGTGGCGAAGGTGCCGGCAAAGGAGAGCCAGTCAGAATTTCACCAAACAAAACTTGCCCGGCGGTCGGACAGGTGTCATTCTTATTTCGTCATTTAACGAAATGACTTTGCCCGCATGCGCGAATTCATGGCCATCACCAAGGCGTTATCCGACCCGAACCGGGTGCGGATTCTACTCGCGCTGCGTAAGGGCGAACTCTGCGTCTGCCAAATCACGGAGCTATTCGGTTTCGCGCCGTCCACGGTCTCCAAGCATCTGTCCATTCTGCATCACGCGCATCTCATTCTCTCGCGCAAGTCGGAACGCTGGGTTTATTACCGGTTGGCCGAGAAGGCCGCGCCCATCGCCGTGCGCGAGGCGCTGGACTGGGTTCACAAATCGCTCGCCAAGACCGATGAGGCGGCGACGGATGCCAAGAAGTTGAAACAAATCTTGAAGACCGATCTGGCGGTGATTTGCCGCCGGCAAAAATGTTGCTAAACTATGAATACTCCCCTGCCCGCCGAACTTCAAACGGACTCGTTACGCCAATTGGTGCGCGAGGGTTATGCCAAGATTGCGCAAGACACCGCCGCTGGCTGTTGCAG
>JBAXIY010000099.1:0-9793 GCA_037138135.1 Verrucomicrobiia bacterium | reverse complement strand
ACTGCTTTGGCTGCCACAAAGGCGGCGACGTTTTTACCTTCGTCAAAGATTACGAGAACATTGGTTTCATGGACGCCGTGCGTCGGCTCGCTGAGCGCGCGAAGATTCCGCTCGAATTTGAAAACACGCCCGGCGCGCAGGAAACGCGGCATCTCAAAGACCAGTTGCTCGACATCCACGAACAGCTCACGACACGCTGGCAAAATTGCCTCGCCAACGAAGCCGCCGGCCAGCTCGCGCGCGATTATCTCGCCAAACGCGGCGTCTCGGCGGACGCGATAAAACTATTTCGCATCGGCGCCGCGCCGGAACTTTGGGATGACACGGTGAACTGGGCGAAAGGTAAAAATTTTCCGATCGAAATTGTCGAGAAGGCCGGACTGATAATAAAAAAGGAAGAAACCGGCCGTTACTACGACCGTTTTCGTGGACGCCTGATGTTTCCGATTTGCGATGAACAAGGTCGCGTCATCGGCTTCAGCGGACGCGTTTTGTCCGGCGATGAAAAAACCGCGAAGTATGTCAACTCGCCGGAGACACCGATTTTCACCAAGAGCAAAGTTTTCTTCGGCCTTGATAAATCCAAGCGCGCGATTCTCGATGCCGGGTTCGCCATCATCTGCGAAGGCCAGTTGGATTTGATTGCTTGCTTCACGAACGGGGTGCAAAACATTGTCGCACCGCAAGGCACGGCTTTCACGGACCAGCACGCGCGCATCATCAAACGTTACGCCAACGAAGTCGTGCTGTGCTTTGATTCCGACAACGCCGGACAAAACGCGATTGTGCGTTCACTCGACCATCTGCTCGCGTCCGGCCTCGCCGTGCGCGTGGCCGTTGTGCCGTCGCCGCATGATCCCGACAGTTTCATAAAAGCCAATGGCGGCGAGGCTTTCAACGAACTCATCAAAAACGCTGCCGGATTTTTTGATTATTATTTGAACCGCCTGTGCGCCACGAACGACATCACTTCGGACAAAGGTCGGCTCGTGATTTTGAAAAGCATGGCCGAGTCCGTTCACAAAACCGGCAACTCCGTTTTGGTGGATACTTACGCGCAAAAAACTGCGTTGCGTTTGGGCGTGCCGCCGGAATCCGTCCGCGCCGAGTTCAAAAAAAATCCCGCGCCACAATCGGTGCCGCGCGCGAGTGAAGAAGAATCATTTGAATCTGCTGAACCCGTGGCGGAAATTGCACCGCCGTCGCCCATTGAACTTCACCTGCTAAAACTTTTGTTGCTGCATGACGAATTGGTCGCCACCGCCGTGTTGAATCTGGACGCCAATTGGATTTTGCATCCGCATATTCGCCAGATTGTGGATTTGCGTTTTGCCGCGCACGAACACGAGACGTGGCATAACCTCGCGGAGTTTCTGGACAGTTGCGAATCGGCGGAACAGCGCAATTTTATTTCTGAGGCGATGTTGAAGGCGGATTTTCCTCCAACAATTTTTTCCAAAGAACCACGCATTATTCCCAATCCACAAACAGAGTTAATGGTTGCAGTTTTGAAATTACGGAATCAATTTCTTGACCGGCAGATCGGCGCGCTCACGCAAAAAATCAGCCAGCCGCAAATTGCAGACGATGAAAGGGTAGCTTTGTTGCGCGAGCAAATGCAGTTGAAGGAACAAAAGCGCGCGCCGCTTTCGCCGTTGGAAAAATAAAAACGGCGTCATCTTCGCAGACGACGCCGTTGGGTTTTACCGAAAATTATTTCGCGCCCTGATCAATCCAAGCACGAATCAAACCGATTTGTTCCGGCGTGAGCGGCTTGATGCCAGCTTTATTGTGAACCGGCGGCATCCAGCCTTCGGAATCCGGGGTGGTGTGCGCCACGGATTTGACCAGATGGCTATTGGCACTGTCATTGACCACGACAATTTTACCTTGCTTGGTGCCCTTCAAAACGCCTTCTAGCGTATCCATATGAAGACGCGCCTTGGCTTTATCACCGCTGTGGCACTTGACGCAGGAGGCATCGAAGATGGGTTTGATGTCGGTGGCGTAGGTGACGCCCGTTTTATCCGAATCCGGCGGCAGCTTCGATTCTTTGGCTCCGGCGGTGGTGATGGTGGCGAAACTCGCCGCCACGGTAAGCATGATGAGGTTGGTAATTTTCATAGTTGATTCGTCAATAATCTGAGGGCTAGACCTGTCTGCCGTCAAAAGGTTTCATAAAAAATTAAATTAGCCGACTTGCAGGCGAACGCGGTTGCGGCAAAATCTGCTTGTGCAAAATGAAGATTTCTCTGACGCCGCGCTGGTCGTGCTGGGCCACGGCACAACGCTGAATGCGGAATCCGCCGCGCCGGTATTCCAACACGCGACGGAATTGCGGTGTCGCAAAATCTTCGGAGTTGTGCGTGAAGCCTTTTGGAAACAGGAGCCGCACATCAGAAAAGTGCTGGCTGAAATATCCACCCCACGCGTCTTCATCGTGCCGTTTTTCATCAGCGAAGGTTATTTCAGCACTGAAGTCATTCCGACTGAATTGGGTTTTTCTTTTCCCGAAAAATTAAAAATTAAATCGCAAAATTCAGAAGTATCTTACTGCCGTCCCGTTGGTTCTCACGAAAGCATGACGAAGGTGATTCTCGCCCGGGCGGATGAAGTCGTAAAAAAATTCCCCTTCCCGCGTGCGCCAAAAAATTCCGACATCACGCTGCTCATCGCCGGCCACGGCACTGGACGAAACGCCAATTCCCGCAAGGCCGTCGAGCGACAAGTTGAACTGATTCGCGCGCAAAATCTTTACGCCGATGTCGGCGCGGTGTTCATGGAAGAAGCGCCGTTTATCAAGGGCTGTCATGAAAATGTAAAAACCAAAAACATCGTCGTCGTGCCATTTTTTATCAGCGACGGTTTGCACGCGGTCGAGGACATTCCGGTATTGCTCGGCGAACCCGAACGCACCGTCAAGGAACGGCTCGCCGCCGGTCAACCGACCTGGCGCAATCCCACTGAGCGCGTCGGGAAGTTGATTTGGTATTCCGCGTCCGTCGGCACCGAGCCGCTGCTAGCCGACGTGATTTTGGAACGCGTGCGTGAAGCGGTAAAATAAATTTATGAAAAAACTCCGCATCGGATTTTTGAGCACCGCCGGCATCGGCCGAAAAAACTGGAAAGCGATTTTCAATTCCGGAAACTGTGTCGTCTCCGCCGTCGCCAGCCGCGATGCCCAGAAAAGCACCGAATTCATTAGCGATTGTCAGCGCGAATTCGCCTTTGCCGAAACGCCACGCGCCTTGGGCGGCTACGATGAATTGCTCATGTCGCCGGACGTGGATGCCGTTTACATCCCGCTGCCGACTGGCTTGCGTAAGGAGTTCGTCATCCGCGCCGCCCAAAATGGCAAACACATCCTGTGCGAAAAACCGTGCGCCAAAAATCTTGCCGAATTGGAAGAAATGCTCGCCGCGTGTCAAAAAAATTCCGTGCAGTTTCTCGATGGCGTGATGTTCATGCACAGTCCGCGTCTGAAAAAAGTCCGCGAAGCTTTGGACGACACCAAAAGTATCGGGCTAATCCGTCGGATTTCCTCAGCGTTTAGTTTTTATCCAGGCGAAGATTTTTTCCAAGGCAATATCCGCGCCGACGGCGCGCTTGAGCCCGCTGGTTGCCTTGGCGATCTCGGTTGGTATTCCATCCGTTTTGCACTTTGGACATTGAACTGGCAACTGCCTAAAACCGTCACCGGAAAAATTCTTTCGCAATCATCCGCCGCCAACGGACGCACGCCTTCGCCAATCGAATTTTCCGGCGAACTGTTTTTTGATGACGGCGTTTCCGTGGAATTTTATTCCTCATTTCTAGCCGCGAAACAGCAATGGGCTTTTGTCAGCGGGCAAAAAGGCTGGCTGCGACTACCCGACTTTGTTCATCCGTTCAACGGCTACGAGCCAGCGTTCGAGCTAAACGAAAAATTTGTGACCGTCCCCGGCGAAGTCAAATGTCCGCCGGGCGCCAGCCCGATGGATTTTGGTCATGCGACAGCACAGGACACACGAATGTGGCGCAATTTTGCTAACCAGATTGCTTCTGGCCAACTCAAACCCGACTGGCCGTTGTGGGCGCTGCAAACCCAAAAAGTTTTGGACGCGTGTCTTGCCGCCGGACGCAGCGGGAAAACGGTTGAATTGTGATTTAACGATTCACGAACCACGCTTCATCCGCTATCTTTTGCGCGTGCAATTTCGGAAAATCACCATCGTCGGCGTCGGCCTGCTGGGCGGCTCCATCGGACTGGCCGCGCGGCAACACCGGCTGGCGGGCGAAGTAGCCGGATTTGTCCGCCGCGCTGCGAGCTTGAAGGATTGCGAGCGCGCGGGTGCGGTGGATTACGCCACCACCGACCTGCTTGCCGCCGTCTCGAACGCCGATCTGGTGGTTCTTTGCACGCCGCTCGCGCAGATGCGTTCGTTGGTGCAACAATTTCTGCCCGCGCTCAAACGTGGGGCAATTATCACCGATGTCGGCAGTGTGAAGGCCGGTGTGGTGCGCGAGCTGGATTCGTTGATCCAAAAGCCTGGGGCGCATTTCGTCGGCAGTCACCCGATGGCCGGTGGCGAGAAAATGGGCGTGCTCGCGGCGCGCGCCGACTTGTATGCGAACGCGATTTGCGTGGTCACCCCAACGCCAAAATCCAATGCGCGTGCCGTTCGCAAGCTGGAACAATTTTGGCGGGCACTCGGCGCCCGCACCCTGCGGCTAAACGCGGCACAACACGATTTGTTCGTCAGCCGTTCCAGCCATTTGCCGCACGTTCTGGCCGCAGCGCTGGCGAATCAGGTATTGAATCCGGCCAGCCCCAAAATGCAGGCCGCACTTTGCGCGACGGGCTTTCGCGACACCACGCGCATCGCGTCCGGTTCGCCGGAAATGTGGCGCGATATCGCGCTGGCCAATCGCAAAAATCTTTTTCGCTCGGTGGATACGTTCATGGTTGAACTAAAGAAATTTCAAGCCGCACTGAAACGCGGTGACGCCAAAGCCGTCGAACATTTTTTTCTGACTGCCAAGCAGCGGCGCGATGACTGGTGCGCGAAAAGTGTCGCGACTTCCTCCGAATAGGCGGGCGAAAGTCAATTCGCTGTTTTGTTTTCATCCGCGTCTATCTGTGTTTAACTAAAGCCCATGGCGAAAGCTGAAATCAGTTGGAAACGTGTCACCGAGGATGGTGAGAAACTGCAGGTCTATGCCCAGCACGTCGGGCATGAGTATCATTTTTTCCATCGCGCCAAGCGCTTTGACGTTTGGCAGCGCGTGAAGGAACCGCCGCTGGCAGACTGGCTAGAATTGCTCGATGCCGTGCAGCGACTCGTCAACCGCCGGCGTTATATGCCGGACGATGAGAAACGGTTGCGTGCGCAAATCATTGAAAGATTTCCCGAAGCGGAAATTTAATTTTAATTGCGACTGGGAACTATTCGCGAAAAATATCAACGTATGAAGGCTAAACCCACCGCCGATAACTTGCATCCACACACCGGCAAAATTCCGTTGCTGGATCGCGAGCAGCGGCACGGCCATCGCGGTTGCGTGGTGTGGCTGACGGGTTTATCCGCCTCCGGCAAATCCACCATCGCGACCGAACTCGAACGCGAATTGTTCCGGCGAGGCTGCCAGCCGTTCATCCTCGACGGCGACTCGGTGCGGCAGGGTCTATGCAGTGATTTGGATTTTTCCGAGCACGACCGGCACGAAAATATCCGACGCGTGGGCGAAGTGACGCGGCTGTTTGCTGACGCGGGCTTCATCTGCATTTCGGCGTTTATCTCGCCGCACCGCGCCGACCGCGACCTCGTGCGCAATCTGATGCGGCCCGGCACGTTCATCGAGGTGTATGTCAATGCGCCACTGGCCGTGTGCGAAAAGCGCGACCCCAAGGGGCTTTATGTGAAGGCGCGCCAACAAAAAATTAAAAACTTCACCGGTATCTCCTCGCCGTATGAACCGCCGTTGAAACCGGAAATCGAACTGCCCACGGATCGGCTCACCGTGATGCAGGCCGTGGAAAAAATTCTGAACCTGCTGGAAAAAAAGTGCCGCATCAAAACCAAGTCCGGCAAAGCATCGGGGAAATTGCCGGGCGCCATCCGTTGGTCGGACTGGTGAGCGCAGCGACTTGTTCCTAATCTTAATCCTGCTCGTAATCGTAATCAGCTTTAGAGAGGGGATTGAGATTGTGATTATGATTAGGCCGTCGCAGATTTCCCCCTGACATTTTTGCGAAATCGTTTATCTTCGGCGCATGGCAAGCAGGCCGTTGATTTTAGTTTCCCCCAGCATCGAAAAGCGCGGTGTGGAATTCCATGATTTGTCCGCCAGCCTTTCGGTGAAATACGATTTTGCCGTGCTGCATTCCGGCGGCATTCCCGTTACCGTGCCCACGACCACTGATCGCGCTGTGCTCGCCGAAGCTGTTCGCCGCGTGGAAGGCGTGCTGCTCACGGGCGGCGACGACATCAATTCTGATCTCTACGACGCGAAACTGCCGCAGAAAATTAAAAAAACCGTCGAGCAAACGCCCGATGGCGGCGCGCGCGATTTGCGCGAACTGATTTTAATCGAAGAAGCCTTACGCCAGCGTAAGCCGCTGCTCGCGATTTGCCGCGGACATCAACTCCTAAACATCGCGTTTGGCGGTCAGCTCGTCGCGGACATTCGCCAGCAAGTGCCAGGCGCGTTGAACCATCAACAACTCAATCGGGCGTTCGAATTGGTGCATGAAGCGGCGTTGACACCCGGCTCTTTGCTCGCCAAGATTGCGGGCAAGCGGGTTTTGGGCGTGAACAGTTCGCATCATCAGGCGGTGCGGAAAACGGCGAAACCGTTCGTGGCGACGGCTGTCAGCGCGGATGGAATTGTCGAGGCGATGGAGTTGAAGCCGGAAGCCGCGCGGAAAATGCCGTTTCTTTTGAGCGTGCAGTTCCACCCGGAACGGTTGACGCCGCGTTACGTCGCACACCGCAAAATTTTTGATGCGTTCGTCGCAGCTTGTGTCCGGAAAAATTTAAAATAATCATGAAAGGCAAAATTCTAATTGTGGATGACGAGGCAGACTTGCGGAGTCTCCTCATTTCTATTTTGGAAGGCGAATACACGGTCACCGAAGCCGAAAACGGGGCCGCGTTGAAAAAGCTTTTCACCGGCGAAGCTCCTGATGTGGTGCTGTTGGATTTGAATCTACCGGATACTAACGGCCTCGATTTGTTGCCGCAGCTAAAGAAATCTTGGCCCGAAACTGAGGTGGTGGTGCTTACCGGCGCAGCGACCTTCGAGGCGGCCGTCGAGGCCACCAAGCGTGGTGCATATCATTTCATCAACAAGCCCTTCGATACCTCGGCGCTGCTCGTTACCCTTGATCGCGCCATTGAAAATCAGCAGCAGAAAGAGGAGAACAATTCGCTCCGCCGCGCGTTGTCCGCCATGAGCGGCAGTTCCGCGCCCGTGTTTCAAAGTCCGCAAATGCAAAATGTCGTGCGCACGCTCGAACGCATCGCGCCCAGCGACGTCACCATTTTGATTACCGGCGAAAGCGGCACGGGCAAGGAAGTTATTGCCGATTTAATCCACAGCTTAAGCCCGCGCAGCAAAAATAAAATCATCAAGGTCAATTGCGCCGCGCTCCCGCGCGAACTCATCGAGAGCGAACTGTTCGGCTCCGTCAAAGGCGCGTTCACCGGCGCGCACGCCGATCGCGATGGTTTGTTCAGGCAAGCCGAGGGCGGCACGCTGTTCCTCGACGAAATTTCCGAGATGCCGATTGATACGCAGAGCAAATTGCTGCGCGTGTTGCAGGATCAAAAAGTTCGGCCCGTCGGCGGCAAAACCGATTACCAGACCAACTGCCGCATCATCGCCGCGACCAATCGCAAGCCCGAGGAAGCCATCAAGGATGGCAAGCTGCGCGAAGATTTATTTTATCGCATCAGCGCGATTTCCGTTTATCTGCCGCCTTTGCGCGAACGCCGCGACGATATCATGCCACTCGCCAATGCGTTTTTGAAACGCTTTGCCGCGCAAGCGAACCGCACGCTCCGCAGTTTCACGCTCGCGGCGGCCGACCGCCTGACCAGTTTTGATTGGCCCGGCAACATTCGCCAGTTGCAGAATGAAATTCAGCGCGCCGTGTTGCTCTGCGAAGGACCGGACGTGGACGCCAGCGATTTGTCCGTCAGCGAAATTTTGATGGTTCCGTCCGAAGGTCACGACACCAGCTTCACATTGCTCGAAGGCGTCGAGCGCAACGCTATCATCCAGATGCTACGCGAGACCAATGGCAATAAACTCGAGACCGCCAAAAAACTCGGTATCGGTCGCCAGACGCTTTACAACAAAATTAAGGCTTACGGGATTGAAACTTAAAACTAATTATGGAGACTAACGACTGGCTCTTGGTTGCCGTTTTTATTATTGGGATTACAGCGCTTGTTGGATTCTTTGTAACCAAGACAGAGGGATTTGGTAGGTTTACTACAAGCACTTTTCTTCTGTTGCTTGTCATCATTATCTCTGCACTTTTCTACGCGGCTGATAAATTGCAGTCAGACGTTTTGGCTAACATTATATTTGCAGTTATTGGATTTGCGGGGGGATTATTCACAAAGAAATGTTCCGGTAGCAAAGACGATCAAAACAAGTCGTGAATAAGTTTTACACCCGTGTTGAAGTTTACGTTGGCATTACCGCATACCAGTTATTGAGGGTTTGGTTGGTTATATCTGTGGTTGCAGGTTTTCTGTTGACAGGGTGCGTCTCGCCTCAAATGCGTCCGATTTCCGCAAATGAAAAACATTTAAGATTAACCAAGGCAGTAACGGTAGACCGTTTTTGGGGTTTTGCATCGTTGCCACCAGGTGTCTATAATCCAGTGGCAGAAGTTGGTGACTACATCCGTTTCAGCAGCACAGGAACCATTCCAGTGAAATCAGGTGGTGTAAATTTCTTCTGGTCAGGTGGGCTTGATCTCCCGATTACAGTCGTTCGCGGTGAATCGTCACAACTGAAACCTCGCCTTTGGTTCGTTGATCCACAAAAAATCTTCACTTCAACACCGACGACAATTGAGATTGATCAGCCCGTCCCTTTTGAACTGATTGATTCACCTTGATTGCGCTTTCTCAAAGTTTCTTCAATTCGTTTCCCGCCAGTTCAATCAACGGTTTGATGGTCGCGGCATCGAATTGAAATTTGCAGCCCGCCGCCGCAAACAGTTCCGGCAGTGGCCGCGAGCCGCCGAGTGCCAAAGATTTTTTGTAATCGCCCAGCGCTTTCGCTTTGTCCGCTTTTGAATTCGCCCAGACCTGCAACGCGCCCAGCTGCGCGATGCCGTATTCCACGTAGTAAAACGGATGGATGAAAATGTGGAGTTGACGGTGCCACGAATGCGCGCGCACTTCCTCGAAGCCAGAAAAATCTACGTCGCCGCCAAAGCGATCCATCAATTTCAAATAAGCCGCTTTACGCTCTGCGCGCGTGTGGCCGGCGTGCGTGTAAATCCAGTGCTGAAACGCATCCACCGTCGCCATCCACGGAAAAAACCCGATGATGCCTTCGAGATGCGTCTTCCGGGCGCGGTTTGCCTCCGCCGTTGGGTAAAATTCTTCGAGGAATTCGTTGCCCAACAATTCCATCGCCATCGAAGCGACTTCGCAGAATTCAATCGGCGCACCGCGATACGCATATAAATCTTCGTCGCGCGTCGCCTGCGCGTGAAACGCGTGGCCGGCTTCATGCAAAATCGTTTCCACGTCGCGCTGCAAGCCGATCGCGTTCATGAAAATGAACG
>JBAXIY010000098.1:0-9820 GCA_037138135.1 Verrucomicrobiia bacterium | reverse complement strand
GTTTTTTCGGCGACGGCGATCCAGATTTCCGGCGTCAACACGCCTTCCATGTCCAGAGTGACGATTGTTTGTTTCATCGGCGCGGAGTTTTTCAAAACGGAGCGAGGCTGTCCAGCCTCGCGAAATTATTTTAGTTTCGGCTGGGCGGCCAAAATCTCGGCGCGGGCGGCTTGCGCCTCGGCGTAGTCCGGTTTGAGTTGTAGTGCCTTGAAAAATTGCGCGTCGGCGGCGGTGAGTTTCCCATCGGCGGCTAGGGCTTTGCCGTAATAACATTGGATTACCGGATCGTTGGGAGTCATTTTGGCGGCGGCGGCAAGATGTTCGCAGGCTTCAGGAATACGATTTTTACGGAATAGCGCCATACCCAGATTCCATTGAGCGAAGGGGAAATAAGGCGTGATGCGGACGGATTCAAAATAAAAGGGCAGGGCGGCATCGCTCAAGCCGGCGGCTTCCAGCGCGCTACCGAGATACGCGTCGGCGGTGTAATTGTCGCTGGTGACTTCAACTGTGTGCACAAAAAGTTTCACGCTGTTTTGCCAATATGCCAACTGGCGCGACGTCAGCATGAGACAGGCACCGAGACCAATGATTCCGGCGAACGTGGCGATATTCTTTTGGTGTGGTTGGGCTTTGAGCAATTCGTTCGCGCCCCACACAATTACAATGAAAAGTCCGATGCTGGGCAGATACAGATAACGATCGGCCATTGCTTGCGCCCCAACTTGCACCAAGCCGATGGTTGGAACCAACGTGCCGATAAAATAAAACCAGCCGAAAAAGAGGAAGGGATTTTGTCGTAGCCGCAAAATAACCAGGGCGGATCCGGCTAGTAAAAGCATCCCTGCCACGAAGACAAACCACAGTGGCCAGTGTCTTTCGTAGGGATAAATGACTGCCAAATCAACGGGCCAAAAAGTTTTAGAAATGTAGCGCACGTAGGAGACCAGTGCGTTTGCCAAGCGAACCGGCCATGGCAAAATGTCTGCCGACCAGGTGGCGCCGCCGCCTTTTTGCGCTAGAAAATTCACGACGCTCACTGTCAATGACAATGCAAGGAACGGAATTTTTTCAAGCAGTAGTCGGGCAATATGTTTTTTTGAAAATGTTTCAGGCGTTAGCCGGTTCAGCGGCCAGAAATCGGCCAGCAACAAAACAAAAGGCAGCGTCACGAGCATGGGCTTGGCCATCAGTCCGCACAGAAACAGCAATAACACCAATAAATAGTTGGTGGAATTTTGACGCTTCACGTAGCGGCTATATGCCAGCAAAGTGAGCATCCAGAAAAATGCGCTCAAAACATCTTTGCGTTCCGCCACCCACGCGACTGATTCGACATGGAGCGGATGCCAGGCAAACAGAGCAGCCACGAGCGCGCTGGGCCACACGGCAGTGGTTGCGTTGTGCAACCACTTGAACAGCAGCAGCACCGTGGCAAGGTGGAAAAATATATTGGTCAGATGATGTCCGGCAGGATTGAGGCCGTAACACTGGCAGTCCAGCATGTGGGAAAGCCAGGTGAGGGGATGCCAGTTGCTGGCGGCGGTATTGGTGAACGCCCATTTCACGCCCGCCCACGTTAAGCCGGCTTGCACCTGCAGATTGGCGGTCACATACAGATTGTCATCCAGTGCGAAGAATGGGTGATGAATGGTTGGCCAATACAAAGCCAACGTTCCCAGCGCCAAAGTGAAATAAATGCCGGCCAGTTGCCAGGTCGTTTTGGAAATGCCCCGAATCATCGGCTTCAATAGTTTTCCGGGTGTGCGGCCAGCAGCGCCTCCAGTTTTTTTTGCGCGGCCACATCGGGTTGCCGGCGCAACGCTTCGCGATATTGCGCGGCGGCCTCGGGAAATTTTCCAAGTGCAGCCAGAGCTTCGGCGAGGTGCAGATGCGCGGGGGCAAATTCCGGTCGCAGCCGGAGGGTCGTTTCAAAACCGTGCGCGGCATCCGCCCAGCGTTGGTTTTGCAAAAAGAAAACACCGAGGTTGTATTGGGCATCCGCATTGCCGGGATCGTTTTGCGCGGCGGCGGCGAGATGTTCAAAGGCCTGATCGTTCAAGCCAAAGAGGATGAGGCACAGGCCGAGGTTGTATTGGCCGTTGGCGTAACGTGGTTCAATGCGCACGGCCTCGCGATACAGCACGAGGGCGCGAACGTTGTCGCCCTTCATTTCATACACTTTGCCAAGGGCGTTGGCGGCGACGTAATTATTCCGGGTCACATCCAGCGCGTGGAGGAACAAGGTTTCGCTGTTGCGCCAATAATTGATTTGCACCGTCGTGGCCAGCACACAGCCGAGCAGGGCGCTACCGACAATGAGCGATAGAATAATTTTTCCGTTCGGCCGCGCCGCGCAAAACTCCGTAACGCTCCAGACCAGCACGATGAATAGGCCGATGCTGGGAATGTAAAAATATCGGTCGGCCATGGACTGCGCGCCGACTTGCACGAAACCGATGACCGGAACAAGCGTGCCGAGAAACCAAAACCAGCCAGCGGCCAGCCATGGTCGCTGTCCGAGCAATCGGATCGCCAGCGCCGAAACCAGAATCAACAGCAGCCCTGCGCCGGCGATGGCGGCGATCGGCCAGCGATAGACGTAGGGATAAACGATGGCGAGGTCGCTCGGCCAAAAAGCATTCGCCAAGTAGCGCGCATAGGCGACGGGGACATTGCCCAGCCGACTGGACAGTTCCACCGGGCTGACCGCGCCCGCGCTGCGCTGCGCAAGAAAAGTCACGGCGCATAGCGCAAACGACAGCAGAAAGAACGGAATTTTTTCTAGGGCTAGGCGTTTCCAATTCTGAATTCGTGTTAGCGGCCACACGTCCACCAGCAGCAGCGTGAACGGCAGCGTTACCGCCATCGGTTTGGACAACATAGCCAGCGTGCAAAAGAGCAGAGCCAGCGAATAAAAAACTTTGGACTTTGGACTTTGAACTTTGGACAAATCCGCGTAACGCGCATACGCCATGATGGTCAGCAGCCAGAAAAACGTGCTCAACTCGTCTTTGCGCTCAGCCACCCACGAGACGGATTCAACGTGCAGCGGATGCCATGCAAACAAGGCGGCGACGACGGCGCTCCGCCAATGCGCGCCGGTGGTGGAACGTAAAAATACAAACAGCAAAAGGGCGTTGGCGGTGTGGAGCAGAACGTTGACGAGGTGATGGCCGCCAGCGTTCAGTCCAAAAATCTGGCAGTCGAGCATGTGCGAAAGCCAGCTCAACGGATGCCAGTTGCCGACGTGAATCCCGTTGAAAGCCCACACCAAACCTGGCCACGTCAGCCCGGCCTGCGTGACGGGATTTTCGTAGATGTATTCGTTGTCGTCGAACCGGATGAAGGGAAAGCTGGTGACGGGCCAATAGAGCGCCAAAGTTCCGAGCGCGAGCGCGAGGCAGGTGAATAGGAAAAACTTTTTATCCGTTCGCAAGTCGGTCATAGATCAGAGCCAGACGTGTTCAGGCTGTCGCGCTTTGAAGCGCATGGTCTCCGTGTAGCCCACGCTGCGGGCGAGCGCGACGGCCTCGGCGAAGTTCATCCCGACTTCCTCCGGCTTGTGCGCGTCGGAGCCAAAGGTGATTGGCACATTTTTGTGGAAGGCGAGCGTCAGCAGCTCGCGGCAAGGATAAATTTCTTCGCATGCCTTGCGCAGACCGGCGGTATTCAATTCTATCGCGCAACCGGCTATGGCCGCAGCGTCCAAAAACTTTTCGTAGAGCGGCGTGCAATCGCGGGCGGGACGGATGCCGAATTTTTTCGGCAAATCCGCGTGGCCGATGATGTTGAATAATTTTGATTCCGCTGCCAGCGCGAGCCGGTCGAAATAAATCTGCCAGACCTCGAAAGCATCCCGCTTTTTCCACTCGGAAAGTTTGGCGGGATTATCAATGTCCCACGACTCGGAAACGTAATGCACAGAGCCGATAAAATAATCCCACGGATGCCGCGCGGCGAGTGAGCGGATCCAGTCCTCGTGGCCGGGTAGGTAATCCACTTCCAGCGCGAGGCGGATGGTGAGTTGCGGAAACTTCTGTTGCGCGAGCCGGACTTTCGCGACGTATTCATCGAGCTGCCGATCGAACATCCGCCAATTATCAAAATCATCGCGCGGCATGGGCGAATGATCGGAGAAGCCGATTTCCGTCAGGCCGATTTCCACGGCGTGGCGCGCATAATCCACCGGCTCGCCCACGGCGTGGCGGCACAATGGCGTGTGCATGTGCAAATCAGCGGGCAACGACATGGCGGGGAGTTTCCTGATTCAGGTTTGAATTTTCAAGCGTTGAATAAAAATTTACAATGTGGTGAAACCTGCTTCGGCTGGTATTCGTCTGTTGAATCATATGCTTAAGCCGCTTTCATCTGACCGGTGGAACTATGTCACGGCCGCACATTTATTGAACCGCGCCGGCTTCGGCGGTTCGCCGGCGGAAATCCAAAAGCTGGCCGACCTCGGTTTGGATCAAGCCGTCGGCCACTTGCTCGACTACGAGAAAATTACTGACCAAACGCCAAATCCCGATTGGGCCAAGCCGAACCCAGAAGAAGTTGCCAAATATCGCGAAGCAATTCGCAATGGCACGCCGGAGCAAAAGCAGCAGGCCAAGCGCGAGGAACAGCAGTTGGCCCAGCGTCGGATGCTCGAACTGCGCGGCTGGTGGTTGCAACGCATGGCACATGGCCCGCGACCATTTCAGGAAAAAATGGTTTTGTTCTGGCATGGCCATTTCGCCACGAGCGTGGAGAAGGTGAAGAATCCATATTTCATGTGGCGGCAAAATGAGTTATTCCGCCGCCAAGCTACCGGCAACTGGCAGCAGTTGTTGCTGGAGGTTGGTCAGGATCCCGCCATGCTACTTTGGCTGGATCAGGCGCAAAGCAAAAAGGATCACCCGAATGAAAATTATGCCCGCGAGGTAATGGAATTATTTGCGCTCGGGGAGGGGCATTACACAGAACACGACATCTCGGAAGCGGCGCGCGCCCTCACGGGCTGGTCGCTGGAACCGCAGGCGCAAAAATATATTTACCGCTCGTTCATACATGATTTTCGTGACAAGACGATTTTCGGACAGACGGGAAATTTTACCGGCGAGGATTTCATCGCCATGATTGTCGCGCAGCCGCAATCGGCTCGTTTCATCACGGCGAAAATCTGGAACTACTTTGCCGGACAGGTGCCCTCGGAGGCTTTGAACGATGACCTTGCCGCCGTCCTGCGCGCGAATGGCAATAACTTCAAGCCGATGCTCCGCGCGCTGTTTCGCAGCGAGCAATTCTATGCGCCGGACATTATCCGCAATCAGGTCAAAAGCCCCGTGCAATGGCTGGTCAGCAGCGTGCGCATTCTCGAAAGCGAATTACCGCCGCCCGTCGTTAGCTGGGGAATCCTGAAGCAACTTGGCCAGGATTTGTTCGCGCCGCCGAACGTTAAAGGCTGGGACGGCGGCGTCACTTGGATTACGACGAACACCTTGCTGACGCGTTACAACGACGCGCAGGCGCTGGTTGATGGCCAATTGCCACCGTTGACGGCGGGCGATTTTGCCGGCAAAGGCGGCAACAAAGGAAACAAGGCGATGCAGGCAATGCAGCGTGTCCGCATGGGGGGAGTGAACGTGGAAAAAATCCTGACGCCTGCCCAGCGCGCGGACAAGGCCACGATTGTCGCCGCGCTAGAACATCGCTTGTTTCAGACCACGCTCAACACCGATCAGGAGCAGACCCTGCGCGAATTTCTGGATTCCAAAACCAAAATGTCCGACGCGGACATTCGCACTACCATCCGGTTGATGATGTCCACGCCAGCTTACCAAGTCACTTGACCTATGAATAATCAAATCACTTTACAGACGCGCCGCGAATTTCTTCGCCGCACCGTGCTGGGCAGTTCGCTGGCGTGGACGGTGCCCGCGTTTCTTTCCAATACTTTTTCCGCGTTACAGGCCGAGGCTGCGGATTCCGCCATCCAGACGCCCACCGGCAAGGACGCCACGATTCTGGTTGTGTTGCAAATGGCCGGCGGCAACGACGGCATCAACACCGTGGTGCCTTACGCCAATGATTTTTACCACAAGGCGCGGCCGCATATCGGATTGAAGGCGGCGGAAATTCTGAAGCTCAACGACGCCGTTGGCTTGCACGGTTCCATGAAAGGTTTTAAGTCGCTTTACGATGCTGGCCAGCTTTCGGTGATTCAAGGTGTCGGTTATCCGAATCCCAACCGCTCGCATTTTCGCTCCACGGAAATCTGGCAGACGGCGAGCGACTCCGATCGCATCGAGAAGAACGGCTGGATTGGCCGCTACTTCGACAACGCCTGTCCCGGTGCCGATCCGGCGGCGGGCGTGGTCATCGGCAGCCAGTTGCCGCAAGCCTTCTTTGCAACCAAGCCCAAGGGTATCGTCTTCAACAACCCGCAGAACTATCGCTTCATCGCCAACGGCACCGCCACCGAGGAATCGTATAAAAAACTAAACGAACTCGAAATGTCCAGCCCGCAACCGGATGATAACTCCGGCGGCAGCATCGGCATGTTGCCGGCGGGTATGCCCATGACCGGCGGACGCGCGATGGATTTTATTTCCCGCACCGCCCTTGACGCGCAGCACAGTTCCGACGAGGTTCGCGCCATCGCCACGAAGGTGCAAAATCAGGCTGAATATCCCGGCTCAACGCTCGGCAGTTCGCTAAAGCTCGTCGCCAAGCTCATCGGCGGCGGCTTACCCACGCGTATTTATTACGTCTCGCAAGGCGGCTACGACACGCACACTAACCAGCTTCAATCGCAGCAGCGGTTACTGGGCGATCTCGCGGATTCGGTGAAGTCTTTCACCGACGACCTCAAGGCGCAGGGCAACATGGGGCGCGTGCTCGTGATGACCTTCAGTGAATTTGGCCGGCGCGTTTCCGAGAATGCCAATGGCGGCACCGACCACGGCGCGGCGGCACCGATGTTCATCATCGGGAATAAAGTGAAGGCCGGATTGCTCGGCCAGTATCCCAGCCTCGCGCCGACAGATTTGTATCAGGGCGACGTGAAATACAATGTGGACTTCCGCAGTGTCTACGCTGGCGTGCTAGAGAACTGGCTCAAGACCAAGAGCACGCCCATCCTCGGCAAAACATTCACGCCGCTGCCGGTGGTGTGAACTCGAACTGCGAAATACGCCGATAAATCTTCGGACGGTAGGGCTGACCTGCGGGTCAGCCCAAATTAAAATGGGCGGCGCAGCAGCGACCGCCCTACCAATCAATACACGAGCACCAAAACCGCTGCGTCTTGCGCCGACTTCACCACGTCCTCGAAAGGTTCATCCTTCGTATTCGGCTCTTTGATTTTGCTCGCCACGTCCGGCACGGATTCCAGGAAGCTCAAGAGCAAACTGCTCTTCACCGCGTAATTCACGTTCTCCGGCAACTCATCGCTGGTGACGGCCTTCCCGATTTCGACGCCGAGCCGGGCGGCCACGATGCCGACCACATTGCCGCGCACATCTACCAGTGCGCCGCCAGAATTGCCGTGCTGCACCGGCAGGCTGATCTGGAAATAGCGCGGGTCATCCTGAATGCCCGCCAGCAACGCGATTTCCCCCTTGGCCAGCTTGGGCGAAAATTTACGGCGAGCGGATTCGATAGAATCGATTTGGGTAATTCGTCCAAGTGGCGTCGTTGAAATAAAATGATCCACCGACAAGTTTATTAGTGACAATCGGATTCCAGACAGGATTGGACAAATTTGTGCAGGCTTCCAAAACAACGGGGATGTTAGCGGTGCCGGTGATATTAAAACCGAATTTATTGGAACGAATCCCGAAACTTGGATCGCTGGTCATCGCCTGCGGATTCCATAGCATTGTTGGTAGATGTCCCAACGACGGCCCCCATCCTGTGTAGCCTGGCAAGTAGTAGACGGTGGCATCTATGGCGCTAGACATTGGGTGTGTGTTTGAAAAATCCTCATATACATACGGGGGACTACCTTTAAAAAAGAATTCTTTTAAATTCGGGCAAAAATAGAATGCACTTAGTCCGACGCTGGTGACACTTCCAGGGATCGTGATGCTGGTCAGATTATTGCAGAAATAGAATGCCATTTGGTCGATATTTAAAACACTACTGGGAATTTCGATGCTGGACAGATTGTAACAGTATTGAAAGGATTGTTGTCCTATGCTGGTGACTCCGTTGCCGATTTTAATATGAGTTAGGCTATAGCAGTCTGAAAATGTCTGCGCCCCGATACTTGAGACACCAATACCCATCGTAACATTGGTTAGGCTTGTGCAGCTATAGAAAGCACTGCTCCCAAGATTTATAACGCTGTTCGGAATTATAATACTTTGTAACCCCCAGCAGTTATAAAAAGCATTGTTTCCGATGCTTTGAACGCTATCTGGGATTGTGACGTTGTTCAGGATGGTGCAGCCAGTGAAAGCATTATTTCCTAGTGCAGTGACCATCAGACCACTGATTATAGGTGGAATATACACCGTGCCTGACGTGCCAAAATAAGCATTGACAGTAACCGTGCCATTATTTGTGGTATAACCCAATGACAACCCCTGATCCCACAGTCGGGTCACAACGCCACCGAATGTTGAACTCCAACCGGTGGTAGTGGGTAAGCGATAAACAATCACGTTGGTATCATATAAAAATACACTTGACCCAATACTTGGGGCATTACCTTGAAAAAGTATACTGGTTAGGCTATAGCAAAACCCAAACGCCAAATATCCGATATTGGTGACACTGTTTGGAATTGTGATACTCGACAATTGCTGGCAGTTGTCAAACGCCTGCATTCCAATACTGGTAACGCTATTGGGGATAGTGACGTTGGTTACACCTAAATTCGAGAAAGCCCCTGTTCCATACTGGTCTCCAGTGACGGCAACGACTGGTAGTCCATTGATGGTATTGGGAATGATTACATTCAAGTTGTTATAATTTGTGTATCGGGTAATTGTGACTGTGCCGTTAGTGCTAGTGTAGTTGAATTGTGCTTGCGATGAAACCGGCAGCAACAGCATGAGCACAACCATCAAAGCAATACAAATTAAGTTTTTTATACTCATGTGGTAGCTTGAATTGTGATTTTAATGGCTAATATGCAATGTGGATTCCTCCAACTTAGTCATCATCTTGTTTATCAGTCCAATTATCTGCCTCCCAGACAACACCACTTCCGTATCCTTTATTCTTCGCGTAGGCATCAATATGGTTACAGATGTCTTGATATTCGTTGATGTCTATAATTTGGGGGAAACTTTTTTTACCCGGCGCATTAGTTTTCTGGAGAATCTGTCTGTCCAGTGGCGGAAAAACTGGCTTCTTCGCACTATCGCCATAAAGCCAAAGATACTTTAGATAGAGGCTAATTAGTTTTTGACAAACTCCAATAGTGGGTTGGCCACTTCGCAGAATCGCTCCATTCTTGCTAATTAAATATTTCCGTAAACTGGTAATTTCGCTGCAGTATTTTACACAGTCATATTCCCAAGCAAAATATCGACAACCTAGAAGGGCAAGCCATTGCTTTGCAGTTTCACGAAGCTGGTTATGCTGGGAATATTTGACGCCAACTGCATAAATGGGAACACGCTGAAAAGCTGCATTTACGGCATTTCTTAATGCCATTCTATGGATGAATGGATGTATCCCTGACGGTTGCATAGCAAAAATTTTGACGTATTGACACATGCCACGCAGCCGATGTCAAAACTTAATGTTGCATCACATTTTCCTCGCCCCTAGGGGCGGCAGCGTCATTTGTAGCGGCGCTCTGTGAGCGTCGTCCGTCGGTCAC
>JBAXIY010000097.1:0-9822 GCA_037138135.1 Verrucomicrobiia bacterium | reverse complement strand
GAGTCGGAATCGAACATCAATTGGCGTCCGATTCAAGCTATCGCAACTCCCAGCAGCATAAGTCTCTGCGCTCGTTCCCCAATGTTTTCAACCCTCTCACAAGGGTTTCCTGACTTCAAGAACTATTTAGGGCAGGGGCAGAACTATTTCCAAGTTAACCCCAAACTATTGCGGAACTATTATTTTACTGGAGCTTTTACTGGAGGTCGGAATTTTGCCCTTGTTCATGATCCACATCACCGATGTGGGATACGGGTTTGTATTGGTAAAATCCAGCCGGGACAGCGTAGAATCCCCAGTGAATGAACATCCCAAAATTGGCGTCACGCCACCACGCCATTCAATTGTCGCGCTGTTACTTGGTTTCAGTAAGTTGAGTCGCGTGGCTGTATCTAGGCAACACGACGGCACAAGCCAGTATCATTCCCACCGGCATTTTTTATCGGAGATTTTCAGCTTGAACTAATGTAAACCGGAGTTGTCACTATGTAAGCTTCAGGCGTTAGAAGATTACTGGATTGCTCAAGCTCATGGGCATCACGAACGAACTGCTATTGCTGCTGCGGAATATCTTCGTCCAGTTAGTGCCTAGAGCTTGAGTAGAATGTTAGTTTAAGCATAACTGTATTGTGTCGGCCTGACTATTCTATTCGCGAGGAATCAATCATGATTTTGGTCCGGATGGTTTTGTCATGAAGTTAATACTACTCGTTTGCAAATTCTAGAGTCCACCGTACTACGCGGCTCGTTTTTGAATCGAGACCGACACGCCGCCAGCCATTTTCGCCAGCGACGGCTGGTTTAGAAGTGACTGCAACTCCCGTAGCCTGATTTTTTGCAGACGCCATAGCGGAGATGAGTTTCCATTTTTTGCCGTCCGCATTCAACCCGGCCACTCTCAGTTCGTAGGGGTCGTTGCCGATGATTTGGCTGACGCCGGAAAGAGTTTTTTTGGCGGTATCCCATTTTTCGCCGGTGACATCCACGATACCTTGCGTGACGTGGCGCGAGGTGCTTACCAGCACAGGATGATTTTCCACTCCGCGCACCGCGAGGATGCGGCAGGACATCGGCGACACTTCGCAGTTAAATCCGTCTTGAATCATTGGTGCCGGCGAGTTAGCCCAGAAGTCGAAGGCGTAATATTTTTTCGCCGGGTCAAGGCCCAGCTTGGTGCAAGAATAATTCATTTTTATTCCGTTGGTTTCAAAGTTGAACACGCCGATGACATCGCGACGAACCAGATTATTGGAGGCGGTGACGAGCCAAGTGGTTGGCAGCGCGTTGTCAAAATAATCCACCGGCCGGGTGGTGGCGTTGTGGGACAACATCGTGCGCTTTAAAATATCGAGTCGCTCGGGCGGCAGCGCGGGCAGCCAGTCGCTGACCAGGAAAAACTGGCCGGCAATCGCCACCCAGGAAGCGGTGAGCCGAGCCTGATCCAGCGTGACGGCTTTGCCGCCGATACCGGTGCCGACGGCCCGCACGATGCAAGGGTCGGGATCATTCCACCAGACGCGGCCGTTCAGAAAGTAGAGTTTGGTTCCCCGAAGTGGACCACTGCGGAGGTTGCCATTGGCGTCCGGACCGATGCGCATTGAATCCACGAGGCCTATGGCGCCAAGTTCGCGCATATTTTGTGCGACACAGCAGCCGGAGAAAAACACATCGTCACCGGCGTTTTTCCGAATCAGCTTCAAGCCATCGCGGTAGGCTTCGATGTTGCTCTTGAGCGGATTGTGAAATGGCAGGTTGTTGCCGAAATGATCCTCCTTATAACCGTCGTTGACGTAAACTTGCTCGCACGCCGCGCCTGTCCAAAGGCCGTCCATTTTGTAATAGGTCACGCCCCAGGAGCGGTAGAGCCTGGCGATTCGCGCCAGTTGCGCCTGCACTTCGGGATGAGTCAGGTCGAGGCAAGTGCCGCCCCATTCCGTGTCGTAGGGCTTGCCATTCGTGCGCTTCACAAACCAATCCTGTCGGTTGGTGTATTCCGGGTCTTGAAAATTGCGCGCAAACGGTAACCACCACAGGCCGAAAGTCAGGCCGGATTTTTCCACCTCAGCCGCGACCGGCGCAATGCCATGAGCATACGGCCCGTCGGGACGAACACGGTCGAACCCACGACGGGGACCGTTGAAATGGATGCTGTCCTGCCATTCATCGTCAATCTGCACCACGCCTAGACCGAACGGCTTGAGTTCCTTGGCGGCAAACTTCGCCAGTGCCACGGTGGATTTTTCGTCGCCCGCCTCACCGTGTTGTTCGGCATACCAAGAGCAATACGCCGCCGTGCGTGGCCGCAAGGTGATGTGGTATTGCCGCTTGATCGCATCGGCGTATAATTCCTCGCCGATTCGTGCGTCGTCGAAAATGCCGATGGCCAAAGTTTCGAGTTTCGCGGTAGTCCCGGTGGGAATATGGAGATGTCCGTAGTCAATTCGCGCTTTGAAATCCACCGCACCGTCTTTGACGCTGGAAAATAGCACACCGCTGCCGCGATCCTCCGTGAGCCAGCCCGCCACCACGCCGCGCCGCGTTTCGGGATCGGCGCACGTCAGAAACAAATAGCTGCCGGGATTTTTTCCCGGCTTGGTCAAACCCGCCGTTCCCAGCGTGCAGAGTTCACTCGCAGGTCTGCCGAGGTCGAGCGTGAATGTGGCGGGAATCACCTTGGACAGATCAATGATCTCCTGACTTTGATTGTGACGAAGTCCGCGAACCAGCACAAATGGCAGGTCTGGGTAAAGTTCAAGCGACGCGGTGCTGCCATCTGGCTGAACCAACACGATGCCCTGACCACGACCAAATTCGTTGTCGCGCACACCTTCGACTTTGGCGTTGGCGTTGGTGAGATCAAGTTTGCCGCTTTTGACGAAGACTGCGCCGGAGATTTTTTCGACAACTGAAAACGTGCCGGCTGCGTCATCATATCTGACCACTAGCGATTGATTTTCGACGGTGAACACGGCGGCATTGGCCAACAGTGCGGTGCCTGAAAACGCCGCGACGAGGATGAGTATTTTTGATTTTTCCATAAACACTGACCGCTCTGAATTTGATGAATTTCGCCTCATGTTGTTGGTAAGCTTTGAGTCAAGTGTGCACCGCCAATGACCGCGAGGTTGCAGGTCAGCTCGCGTTTCAGCAGATGCCGCTGTTCACCGCTATTTTTCGTTTTTGTCATAAATTTTCGTTCTAGGTTAATCGCCCAAAACAAATCGGGTGCAATTTTTAGACGCTGACACCTCCCGCAACATCAAAGTGCCTTGGTTTAAAATGTGTTTCCATAAACTACTGCAGACGCGGGAAAGGAAGTAGCCTGTCTGGCATCTGCTTTCTAATAAATCGCGCCAACCCCATGCCTGCGGCCCGTAAACTTAAAACCACTTTGAACCTCGCCAGAATTCCGCGAGTGCGGGGCTTTTGATTATTTCACGAAGTTCTGGACCTTAAGCCAGAACAAGCAATCTTTCACCCACGGATGCGGATGGGCAAACGGTGGTTTGTCTTTTAAACCCATTCCGTGCCCGCCTTTTTCATAGACGTGCAAGTCAAAGGGCACGTGGTTTTTCAGCAGTGCCTCGGCAAAGATTAATGTGTTTTCGATAGGGACGGTTTTGTCCTCGAACGTCGCCCACAAAAAGCACGTTGGTGTGTTCGTCGTCACCTGCAGTTCGTTGGAAAGCAACCTCACCAATTCCGGTGAGGCGTTCGTGCCTATTAAATTTTGCTTTGATCCTTTGTGCGTAAACTCGCCCATGGTGATGACTGCGTAGCACAAGATGCCGAGGTTCGGCCGCGAGCTTTGATGTTCAACCGCATCTGATGAATTCGTGTCACCCGCATCAAAGTGCGTCAGCAGCGTTGATGCCAGATGTCCGCCCGCCGATGAACCCATTATGCCGACGCGGCGTGCGTCAATTTTGTAATCCTCCGCGTGGGCGCGCACCCAACGCACGGCGCGCGCGGCGTCGTTGAGCATCGCCGGATGATTATAGCCGCTGGAGCCGAGCCGGTATTTCAGGACGAAACAGGTGACGCCGTTCTGGTTCAGCCACAGCGCGTAGTCTTTACCCTCATGCGATGTAAGGCCTACATAGCCCCCGCCGGGGCAGATAACCATCGCCGCGCCCGTCGCGTTGGTGGCGTCCGGCAAATACGGCGTGAGCGTGGGAATGTCATTGGCGTTGGTGCCGAGCGCACCGGGCGCGCCTTCAGGCCAGAGTAGAATCGGATTTTGCATTTCCGCCCGAGCATTGAAAAAAGTGGCCAGCGTCACCGCGAGAAGGATTAGTTTTTTCATGGTAATATGTTCTTCGATTTTGGTCTCGCCCGGCGCAATGTCCGGTGCCCATTTGCGTGGCTAAGCCAAAGACATCCCCCCCCCCCGCCGATTTCGAGTGGCAGGACAGGATTTCTACAAAAGCGTGACACCAGTTGAGTAAATGTTAAATCCCACTTTAGTGTGATAGCCAGACTCTAAATTCCAGTCATACTATCGCCTTTATGAATGGCATCCATCCAACGGGTTTCTTTGGGAAGACAACGATTGTTTTGTTGATCAGCCGGGCTGGGCACAAGTTGAGTTTGGCGTGCCAGCCACGGTCACTGCTGTTGGCCGGGCTGGGGCTTTTCATGGCCGCCACCGCTTCCGGGCTGGATTATTCGGCACTAATGCGTTCGGCGGATTCCGCCCGCGCGGCCCGTTACGAGATGTTTCGCGGTTTTCAAATCAAGGGCATTTGCGGCGAGACACGGCTCGATCTGGCCGCAGTCTACGGCGCCAACACCCTCCGCACCTACACGCCGCCGTCGCGCGCGCTGCTTGATAACTACCAGCGCCTGGGACTAAAGGTCATCGTCGGCATCTGGATGCCCCACCCAGGAAATAATCAGGGAAAAAACGGCTCCACCTGGAACTACGAATATCGCGAGAATGCAGTCGAGCAGGTCAAAAGCTTTGAGGAGACTGTCCGTCGCCTCGGCGATCATCCGGCAATTTTGATGTGGTGTCTGGGCAACGAGGTGCCGCTGGATCCGGCCTACCTTGAAACCGTCAATCGCATGTCCCTCGCTTTGCACCAGCGCTTCCCGAAACAGCTGACCAGCCTCACGATGATCAACGCGCCCGTGGACAAGATTGCCCTTGTCAAAAAGTATGCCCCGGATCTGGATGTGATCGGCTACAACAGCTACGGTCAGGGCGCCGTGGGCGGCGCCAGCAATAATCTCGAGGCGGAGTGGGGCCGTGCCTACTATGTTTCCGAGTTTGGCCCGCAAGGTCCGTGGTGGGGGCGCAAATCCGCCTGGGGCGAATTTTACGAGCAATCCTATGACGCCAAACTGAATGACCTGCGTAGCAGCTTTCAGAAAATCGACGCAGCGCCGCATTGTCTGGGCTCTACCATGTTCCTTTGGGGCAGTTGGACAGTAGAAAAACCCACTTATTTTAGCGCCTTCCTCAGTCCGCAAGGCCATCAAAAGGACGTTGACGAAAAAGAACTCTACGTAACGCCCATGACCGAGGAATTTTGCCATTACTGGTCGGGAAAATATCCACAGACGCGCGGGCCACTGCTGACCAAAATAAAAATTGACGGACAAACAAACGAAACCGAGGCCGTGGTCCTGTCTGGTCAGTCGTTCAAAGTCACGGGCATCGCCACCAACCCTGACGCCAGTAATTCCCAGCTCCAATTTCGTTGGTGGATTTTGGATAAGGCCGGCAAAACCGTCTCTGGCCCGGTCAACTCGGATCAACCAACGGCCGAAATCACTGCACCGAAAGAACCGGGCACAAATTACGTCGTCATGGGCTACGTCATTGGCGGCGGCAAGCGCGCCTCCGGTTTTACCGTGCCAATCCTGGTGAAGGATGGTAAAAATAATTTGAGTCGGTTGTGAACCTCCCAAAATGACAGCTAATTGCCAGAGAACGAATAGAACTCTCGGTTTGTTGTTTGGTTTGTGTGTTTATTTGTTTTTGACTGTTGCCGAATCCGTTGCCGCGCGTCAGGACACTTTGCTGACGGAGGGCTGGCGTTTTACGCAACAAGATGCGCCCCGCGCCGAGAAACCAAGCTTGGCTGACGACGACTGGCAGGCGGTTTCGTTGCCGCACAACTGGGGCTGGGAAGACGCGCAGCTTGGGAAAAAATATTATCGCGGGCCGGGCTGGTATCGCCGCGCGCTCGACCTCGGGGCGCCGGAAAATGGGAAACGCTATTTTCTGCGGTTCGAGGCGGCCAGTCAGGTGGCGGACGTTTACTTGAATGGGCAATTCCTCGGCCAGCATCGCGGCGGTTTCGGCGCGTTCTGTTACGAAATCACCAAAGCCCTCTCCCCCAGCGGAAAAAACCTGCTGGCCGTGCGCGTGAGCAACGCGAGTGAACCGGACCTCGCGCCGCTGGATGGCGATTTTTCGGTTTACGGCGGACTCTATCGTCCCGTGCATTTGATCGTGACCGGCACGGACAATTTTTCGCTGACCGACCACGCCTCGCCCGGCGTAGCGTGGTTGCAGACGAGCGTTTCCGAAGCGGAAGCCACGCTGGATTTGACCGCGCAGCTTTCCAACGGCACGACCAACAAATTGGCGCGCCGGCTGGTCGCCTGCGTTTACGACGCGGCCGGCCGACTGGTGGTCAGCAACGCGCAAGCCGTCACGCTGGCGGCGGGCTGCGACGCGCCATATTTTCTGCGGTTGACCCTGGCGCAACCGCATTTGTGGAACGGACGCAAAGATCCGTATCTTTATCGCGCAGTCGTGGAATTGCGTTCTCCCGAGGCCGTGGTGGACGCGGTGGAGCAACCGCTGGGCTTGCGTTTCTATTCCATTGATCCGGAAAAGGGATTTTTTCTCAACGGCCGGCCGTATCACCTGCACGGCGCGAACCGCCATCAGGAAACCGCCGGCAAAGGCTGGGCGATTTCCGAGTCGGACATGGAGCGAGACGTGGCGCTCCTCAAAGAACTCGGCGCGACGGCCGTCCGCTGCGCGCATTACCAGCACAGTGACTATTTTTACAGCCTGTGCGACCGCGCGGGCATTCTGGTCTGGGCGGAACTGCCGCAGGTCAACGGCGTCCACGACACGCCGGAATTTGAAAACACCTCGCGCAACCAGTTGCTCGACCTCATCCGGCAAAACGTCAACCACCCCGCAATTTTCGCCTGGAGTCTGTTCAACGAAATGGGCAATGGAAAAACTGACGACCCGCACCGCGTGCTGCAAAATTTGAACAACCTCGCGCACGGTGAAGACCCGACGCGCCCGACCATCGCCGCGACGTGCGTCGAAAAGTTTCCGCAGATGAACCGGATTCCGGATTGGCTAGGCTGGAACATTTATCCCGGCTGGTATTTGGGAACAAAGGAAGATTTTGGGCGGCAGCTCGAGCACCTGAAAGGCACCAGTCGCCACGGCGGCTTTTGCGTGAGCGAATACGGCGCGGGCGCGAACGTTGCCCAGCACGAGCAAAATCCGCGGCAGCCCAAGCCCGCCGGCCAATGGCATCCGGAGGAATGGCAGGCGGAACTCCATGAAGCCGCCTGGGCCGCCATCAAATCGCGGCCGTTTGTCTGGGGCAGCTTCGCGTGGTGCATGTTTGACTTCGCCGTCAGCACGCGACACGAGGGCGGAACGCCCGGCCTGAATGACAAGGGGCTGGTCACCCGCGACCGCGCGACGAAGAAAGACGCGTTTTATTTTTACCAAGCCAACTGGTCGGACGAACCGGTGGTTTACATCACCAGTCGGCGCGACACCGGGCGCACTAATGCCGTGACCGACGTGAAGGTGTATTCCAATGCGCGCGAGGTGGAGTTGTTTTTGAACGGCGCGTCACGCGGGCGGCAGACCAACGCCGGCAATGCGGTGTTCCTCTGGAAGCGGGTCGGATTGCAGCCGGGAGAAAACAAAGTCGAATCCCGCGCTCAATTCGCCGCCACCAATCTGACCGACCGCTGCGTCTGGCGCCTGGCAACTTCTCCGTGAAATTGCTCGCCCGCGCCGTCCGCATCGCGGCCAAAATCATGAATATCGCCGCAAACTGGCTTTCGGCGACCAACTCATAAATCACCAACACTCAAATTGAATCATGAAAAACCGCATTGAACTCGGCAAATACTCCTTTGGCATGGGTGACCGTTTCGCGCATCAGGCGCAGGCGCAACTTCAAGCCTGCCTCCGGGCCGCCCAAGCGGGCGTTTCCATTACGCCGGTCTGGAACAAGTCGAACCGCGAACACGTGATAATCGGTTCGGAACCCGCCGGTGTCCGGGCGGCGGCGGCATTCGCCGCGCAATCACTGGCTTGGCGGCAGCCGTTCTTCGTGGACGCCGACCACATCCGATTGGAGACGGTGGATCGCTTTATTGCACCCTCGGATTTTTTCACGATTGACGTGGCCGACTCCATCGGCAAACCCGCTGACGCCCAGACCGTGCAAGCGTTTGTGGAACGGCATCCCGAACTGGTCGGAAAAATTTCAGTTGCCGGCATTGATCGTCCGCTGGAAATCACGCGCGCCGAAGCGGAACGCGTCGCCAATAAATTTTTACTCGCGGTTCAGAATGCCGGGAAAATCTATCGGCACGTCGCCCGGGCCAAAGGCGCGGCCAACTTCGTCACGGAGGTCTCGATGGACGAAACGGACAGTCCGCAGGCGCCGCATGAGCTGTTGATCATTCTGGCGGCGCTCGCGGATGAAAGAGTTCCGCTGCAGACCGTCGCGCCGAAATTCACCGGACGATTCAACAAGGGGGTGGATTACGTCGGCGACGTCCGCCAATTCGAGCGTGAGTTTAACGACGATCTGTGCATCATTCGTTTTGCGGTGGGGCGCTACGGTCTGCCCGATGACCTCAAGCTCAGCGTCCATTCGGGCAGTGACAAGTTTTCGATTTACCCCGCTATTCGGCGGGCGCTGGCCCGGCATGGCGCCGGAGTGCACGTCAAGACTGCCGGCACCACCTGGCTGGAAGAGTGCATCGGCTTGGCCGAGGCTGGCGGGGACGGGTTGAAATTGGCCAAGGAAATTTACGCCGGGGCGCTGGAGCATTTTGACGAACTGTGCGCGCCCTATGCCACGGTCATTGATATCAACCGCACAAAGCTGCCTTCGGCGGCGGTCGTGAACGCCTGGAGCTCCGAACAATTCACCAGTGCGGTTCGTCACGATCAGTCTAACCCGGCATTCAATCCGTATCTGCGGCAGTTGCTGCATGTCGGGTTCAAGATCGCCGCCAAAATGGGTCGCCGTTATCTGGATCAACTGGAAACCTGCGAGCACACGATTGCCCGCAATGTCACCGCCAACCTATTTGAACGGCACATCAAGCCGCTATTTCTGTAAGCCAAACGCGTGTCGACGGCGCTGTTGGCTTGCTAAACACTAAACCGGTGGCTACCACGAAAGTGGGATAGCCGTCCGGCGGTTATCTGTTAGCTTCCTAAGCAATCCGGTATTGGCCAGCAACGGTGGTTCTGACCAGTGTTCAGTCGGCCATGGTTGTTTTTACATGCAACGCCATGCCTTGCGGAACACAAAGGAAATGCGCGGCCAACAATGCCGCTGCCGGAAGATTGTAGATCCGCACCGAATTATTTCTGCAAACTTTACATGAGATGCAACAGGACATCGTTGGTGGCGGCTTGTCTCGCGGCAATGTCCGCTTTGGCGCAATCGGCAAGCGCCGATGCAATCCGCGCCAAACCCAACATCGTCATCATACTCGCCGATGACCTTGGCTACGGTGACCTGGGTTGCTACGGCGCAACAAAGATTAAGACGCCCAACATGGACCGGTTGGCTGCGG
>JBAXIY010000096.1:0-9890 GCA_037138135.1 Verrucomicrobiia bacterium | reverse complement strand
TTGATTTTTGAATTGGCAACGGCGGCGATTGCGTCATGCTGTCAGTCGGTTTTACCAAATTGTTAAAATTATGACCACAAAACTTCTGCGCCTTGGCGTCACCACCCTTTTTCTAACTGGCACCGCCCTGCTCCGCGCCGCCATTGCGCCGGCGGAAAATCTTTTGCCGGCGGATACGCTGGCGTTTTTAACCGTGCCGGATGTCGCCAACCTTCGCGCCGCGTGCAAAACCTCGCCGCAGGCGATGTTCTGGAACGACGCCACGATGAAGCCGTTTCATGACAAGTTCATGGCCAAGTTCAACGAGAAGTTTGTGGCGCCGCTGGAAAAAGATCTCGGCCTGAAGGTCGCGGATTTTCTGGCGCTGCCGCAGGGTCAGTTGACGCTCGCCTTCACCGTCAACGGTTCGACCGGCCACGACGATGTGCCGCCGGGAATGCTCCTGTTGCTGGATGCCAAAGATAAAACCGGTTTGCTGAAAACCAATCTGGCGGCGCTCACGACCAAATGGCGCGCGGCCGGTCGCACGCTCCGCACAGAAACGATTCATGGCCTCGCCTTCACCGTCGTGCCGTTGAGCAGCAATGATTTCTCCGGCATTTTCCCGAAGAAAACGCCGGTATCAGAAATTGGCAAGACGGCTAAAGCCGAAAAGACGGGCGAAGTTTATTTCACACAATATCAGTCACTGCTGGTCGCGGGCAACTCTGCCAAAGTCGTCGAGGCGGTGGCGGCGCACCTTACCGGTGGGAGTCTGCCAGCCATTGCCGACGACGCGACCTTTGCCGCCGACAAGCTGGCGCAATTCCGCGATGCGCCATTGTATTACGGCTGGTTCAACGCCGCTAAAACCATTGACCTGCTGACGCCCGCCGACACGGATGATGCTGAGGGCGGCGCGACGATGATGCCCAAATTTACGGCGACAAAAATTCTGACCGCGACGGGTCTCGGTGGTTTGAAATCCGCCAGCTTTGCCGTGCGCGAAAAGACCGATGGCTCCAGCGTGGTCCTGCATCTCACCGCTCCGGAAAGCACGCGGAACGGCCTGCTGAAAATTCTCGCGCTGCCAGCGAAGGACGCCAGCATCCCGGCGTTTGTGCCGGCGGATGCCACGAAGTTTTCGCGCTTCCGGCTCGACGGCAAGCAGACCTGGGCGGAGTTGCAAAAAATGATTTCAGCCATTTCGCCGCAGTGGCTCGCCAGCTTGAACGCCGTGATGGATATGGCCAATACGCTGGCGCAAGCCAAAGACCCCGGCTTCGATCTCCGCAATAATTTATTCGGCAACCTCGGCGACGACATCATTGTTTACAGCAAACCGCCCACGGGCGATACGCTCGCGGACTTTGCTAATCCGCCGATCATTTATCTCGTGGCCGTGTCCAATCCGGATCAAGTCATCAACAGCATTAAAAACCTCGCCGCCCTCGCTTCGCCGCAGGACAGCAGCAAGGCACCGCGTGATTTTCTCGGCCACAAGATTTACACCATCGCCATGCGGCCTCAGCCAGCGGTTGGTGGCGCGGCGCCGACGCCCTCGTATCTTTATGTGAGCGCCAGCAGCAGTTATCTGGCGATCAGCAAAACCACGAGCATTCTTGAAGAATTTATCCGCACGCCAGAAGCCGCCAAGCCGCTGCGCGCAACGCCGGGCATTATGGACGCCGCCGCGCATATCGGCGGCACCGGCGGCGGGCTATTCACCTGTGAAAACCAGCGGGAAACCATGCGTGCCGCGTTCAAGCTCCTAAAAGCCAGCACGGCCGGGGAAGCTATGAAAATGTTTCCGCCCACCTTCCGCGATTGGGCAGACTTCACCCTGCTGCCGGATTACTCGGCGGTGTCGAAATACTTTTACCTCTCGGTCATGGGCGGCAGCGTCAATGCCGATGGCCTGACGTTGAAACTCTTTGCCCCGCGCTCCCCGCAGTTGAACTAAATTTGTTTGGTAATAATTGAATCGTTGCCTTGAATTTCCGGGGCAACGATTTTTTATTGGGAAACTTACTTTGACGCATTCTCTGTATCGGAACGCTCGTCCAAGAACATTCTAATCGTATGGAGCATTTTTTCGGCGGTGTAAGGTTTCGGTAGAAAATGACGGACGCCCGCACTGGCGGCTTTGGCCACGCCACCATTGGCGGCGAGACCGCTGGAGCCGATGATTTTTACGCGCGGGTTCAGGGTCTGGAGGGCGATGATGGTGGCGGGGCCATCCATGATGGGCATATGCATGTCGGTAATGACCACGGCAATTTCCCGGCCTTGTGCGGCGTAAAGGGAAACCGCCTCAGCGCCGTTGGCGGCAGTCAGAACCCGGTAACCGTGGCGTTCGAGAATTTTTTGAACGACAGTGCGAATGACTTGTTCATCATCCACAAACAAAATCAATTCGTTGTGGTCGAGCGGTAAACCGCTTTGGCTGACGGCCTGTTGTTCAGCCTGTTCGCCGGAGGCTTGCGCGGGCAAATAAATTTTGAAAGTGCTGCCCTTGCCAGGTTCGCTGTAAACATTGATGAAGCCGCCGTGACTTTTGATGATGCCAAGGCTCGTGGAAAGCCCGAGGCCGGTGCCAGTGCCCGGCGGTTTGGTGGTGAAGAAGGGATCAAAAATCTTCCCAATGATTTTCTGACTGATGCCGCTGCCGGTGTCAACGACTTGGATGAGTAGATGCGGGCCGGGCCGGGCTACGGGATTGAGGCCGGCATAAATCGGATCAATGGTGTGATTTTCGAAAGAGAAGGTCAGCTTGCCGCCGGCGGGCATGGCATCGCGGGCATTGATGGCGAGATTGAGTAAAACCTGATGGAGTTGCGTGTGGTCGCCGATGACGTGCCAGAGTTTTTCGGGCGCATTGATTTCAAGCTGAATGGATTTGGGAAAAGTCTCGTGCACGAGCTGTTCGATTTCGCGGGCAATTTCCCGCACGTTCAACGGCACGCGTTCGCCTTTTGCCACGCGGCCAAAAGTGAGGATTTGTTTCACCAATTGCGCCCCGCGTTGGGTGCTGTTATCCAGACCGGCCAGCAGATGTGCGAATTTGGGATCATGCGCTTGCTCCTTGAGCAGACTGATGGAAACCATGATGGGCGTGAGAATATTGTTCAGATCGTGCGCCACGCCGCTGGCGAGCGTGCCGAGACTTTCGATGCGCTGGGTGCGGGCGACCTGCTGCTGGAGTTTGCGGGCGTTGGTGATGTCCACGCTCGTGGTGAAAATGGCCTTGGGCTGACCGTCCGCCGTGCGCACCAAAGTCCAGGTGGCTTCGATCAAAACTTCATGGCCAGCCTTGTTGCAGCTGGTGAGTTCGCCCATCCAAAAACCATTGGCCAGCAATTGCCGCCACGCTTCGGTCACGCCAAATGAATCTAATTTCAGCAACTCGCCGGCAATTTGTCCGACCGCCTCTGCGCTGCTCCAACCGTAAATGCGCTCGGCGCCGCGATTCCAATAGGTAATGCGGTTGTCCAAATCGCGGATGGTGATGGCGTCGTGCGCGAGATTGAGCATCTCGGCCTGCTCCTTAATTTTTTCCGCTGCTAACTTGTCACGCGTGATGTCATCTTTGACTCCCGAATAGCCGGTGATTTTTCCCGCGTGATCGGTGATTGGCGAGATGGAGGCAGATTCCCAAAACGTTTCGCCATTCTTTTTCCGGTTAAGCATTTCGCCGCGCCACGTCTGGCCGGCGGTGATGGTTTGCCAGAGGTGCCGGTAAAATTCCTTGGGTGTGTGGCCCGACTTGAGGATGCGCGGATTCTGACCATGCACCTCATGAAAGGTATAGCCGGTAACTTCGGTGAATTTGGGATTTACATATTCAATCCGACCGGTGGCATCCGTGATGACGATCATGACCGGGCATTGCTCCATGGCCAGCGAGAGCTGACGTAGTTGCGCCTCGGTTTTCCTGCGTTCGGTAATGTCGCGGAGCGCCGAGATAACGCGGTTGTGTCCGCCAATCTGTGAACTGCGCAGCGAAACTTCCACCCAGAAGTATTCGCCGCTCTTTTTGCGCGCCTGCCATTCAAAAGTTTGCGGTCCTTCTTCCATGGCCCGGCGGATGTTGTGTTGCACTTCCACCTGGAAGTAGGTGGGTTCCGTGGCGCTCATGTCGGCAACTGTGTTGGCGAGCACCTCCGCCTTGGAGTCATAGCCAAACATGCGCAACATGGCGTCATTCACATCCAGAATTTTGCCCGTGCCAACTTCGTGCAGGAAAATTGCCTCGCTGGTGGAATTGAAAATCTCACGGTAATTCCGGTCGCTTTCCCGCAACGCCGTCGCAGCCTGCTGATGTGCGGCGCGCGTGCGTATGGTATGAATGCCAAATGCCAGATCGTCCGCCAGTTCCTTGAGCAATTCGGTTTCGACAGCATTGAAGGCGTTGACCTCGACGGCATACAGCGTCAACACACCAAAAGTTTTTTCCACGCTGCGCAGCGGCAGCACGATGGAGGCGGCGTAACCGCGTTTAGCAGCTTCCTCGCGCCAAAGCGCGACCGTTGGGTCGTTATGAAAATCATTACAGACGACAATCTGGCCAGTGCGAATGGCGGCACCGGTCGGGCCGCGGCCGTGTTCGTCGGCTTCCGACCAACTGATTTTCGCATTTGCCAGATAACCGTCGTCATCACCAGCGCTACAGGCGATGCGGACGGATTTATTTTCATCATTTTCCGCAAAACCCACCCACGCCATTCGGTAGCCGCCTTGCTCCACGATTAACCGGCAAAGTTCATACAGCAGCGCGGTTTCATCCGTCGTGCGCACCAGCAGGCGATTGCATTCGCTGATTATTTTGAGAGCCCGGTCAGCGCGTCGAAGACTTTCCTCAGTTTTTTTGTGCCAGGAAATAACTGCGGCGATAATCCAGAAAGCACTCACGCCAACGAATCTTCCAGCCAGCGAATAGCTGGTATTTGCATCGGCTGGCGACAGGCAATAACCCACCGAACTCAAAACCGAAAAGATTCCTGCGAGCAGATATGGCAGGCGCCGGCCGCCGAAAAAGGAAGACAACAACAGCGGAATAAAATAAAAGACCCAATCGGAAACCCCATTCGGGGTGAAGATATCCAAAGCGAATTCACCGGCTGCAATCACGAAGATTGCCGGAAGTAGAAAAACCTTGTTTCCACCCTCACGCATGATGGGTTGAGTATTTGACCGCTTAAACGGATAAGTCAAACACCATTGCGCCATCATTCTTTCATGCTTCTTTTGGCTCACAATCGCGGCTCTCCTTCCCTTGCGCAGCGCCGCGCAAGTTTTGGTCATATTGTCACAACAAAAACTTTGACGCTCGCGGGCGGCTCTGATTAGCTGCACGGCAACACGGGAATGATTCCAGACTATTTTTATCCAATCACGGTGGCGCTGTGTCTCGCAGCGGTCATCGCCGTTTATTTCGGGAATAATCCCCTGAAACATTCGAGCTGGTTCATGATGCGCCGCTTCATCAACTGGTTCCCGCTCGGGCTGACCTACGCGTTTCTCTGCATGGGCCGTTACAATTTGATTGTGGCCAAGGGTGCGCTCGGCACGTTGATGTCCAAGTCGGATTTAGGCATCATTTTCGGCGTCGGCACTTTGGTTTATGCCACCAGCTTCCTCGTCAACGGGCCGTTGATTGACAAAAAACTCGGCGGCAAATGCGGGATGCTCATCTCTACCGTCGGCGTTGCGGTCTCCAACCTCGCGCTCGGCGTGCTGACCTGGTTGATCCTCGCGAAGCATTGGCAGGCGAATCTGGTCCTGTGGTTTTCGCTGCTCTACGCAGTGAACATGTATTTCCAAAGCTTCGGCTCGATGTCCATCATCAAGGTCAAAGCCTACTGGTTTCACGTCCGCGAACGCGGTGTCTTTGGGGCCATCTTTGGAACGCTGATCTCCGTCGGCGTCTATTTCGCTTTCGATTGGGGCAGCGCCATCATCAAGCTGACCAAGGCTGGCGCCAGCGGCATCTTGCACGATGTTTTTGTCTCCGCTACCAATCCGCTCGACGCGACGTGGTCCATTTTTTACATCCCGGCCATCATCCTGATTTTCTGGGCAGCCATTGATCTGTGGCTTATCAAGGACTCGCCTGAACATGCTGGTTTTCCGCATCTCGACACCTGCGACGCCTCGTCTGGGCAGATGCACATCGAATTTTCCGTGGGCGATTTACTCAAGCGCATCTTCACCAGCAAGCTCATGATGCTGATTGCTGTGGCAGAACTCACCGGCGGTGTTTTCCGTTACGCGATGATGAACTGGTATTCCATTTTTGCCGGCGAAGTGAAGCAGCCCGGCGCGGAGTTTTTCACGCAACATTGGGGCTGGTTCACCTGCGTCTTCGGTATCGTCGGCGGTTTTGCCGGCGGCTTGATTTCTGATCGGATGTTTCAATCGCGGCGCGGCCCGCCTACCGCGTTGCTATGCGGCTTTGTGCTAATCACTGCCTCGGTCATGTCATTCGTATTGTTCGCCCAGCCGCAGCTCGTCGGTTGGTCGGCAGTGTTCATAGTCATGGCCTCCATCGGTGTTACTTCACTTATGTCCGGCACGGCGGCCACGGATTTTGGCGGGCGCAAGGCGACGGCGACTTCCATGGGCATCATCAACGGCTTCGCCTATCTGGGGAGCGCTATCCAGTCCATCTGTCTCGGTTTCTTGATCGTGCACGCAGGCTGGCAATGGTGGCCGATCTTTGTGATCCCGTTCGCCGTGCTGGGCCTGTTCTGCACGATTAAGATCTGGCACGACCTGCCGGAAGCCACCCGCCGTTACAATCAAAGCCTTGCGGCCAAAGACCCGCCGTTGGTGTTGTGACCCTTCGGGTTTAACCAGCTTTTAGGTCTTTACTGCCACAACACTAACGAAGAATGCCATGTTCATTGGTTGTTCAGGCTTGACCGCTGGAGTGAATTGAATAAACTGCATTCGCAATGTTGAAAAACGTATCACAAGCTGTCATTCTGGTTGTCGCTGTAGTTAGCGACGCCGTTGGTGCTTGTTGAACGAAAACTTTAACAAGAACCCACGGCTGGAAACGGCTGTGGGTTTTTTGTTACCCTCGGCTGGAGCCGCCACAACCAAAAAAAGAAAATGAGCAAAGTCACTGAATCCGCCAAATTGAAATCTCCGAAACCGACCGCGAAAAAACGCGCCGAAGTCGGCCCGGCCATGTGGGGACGCGACATCTTTGTCGAAGCCCTCGAACGCGAAGGCGTCGAAGTCATCTTCGCCTATCCCGGCGGCGCGAGCATGGAAATCCACCAGTCACTCACGCACTCGAAGATCCGCACCATTCTTCCGCGCCACGAACAAGGCGGCTCGTTTGCCGCCGAAGGTTATGCGCGCGTCACCGGCAAGGCCGGCGTGTGCATGGGCACCAGCGGTCCGGGCGCGACGAATCTCGTCACCGCCATCGCGGATGCTTACATGGATTCCTGCCCGCTCATCGCCATCACCGGTCAGGTGACGCAGGCGATGATTGGTCGCGGCGCGTTTCAAGAAACCGACATCATCGGCGTCACGTTGCCGATCGTGAAGCACAGTTATCTTATCACCGATATCAACGACATTCCGCGCATTGTGAAAGAAGCCTTTTACATCGCGCAATCTGGTCGCCCCGGCCCGGTGGTGATTGATTTCCCGAAAAACATTCAACAGACCAAAGCGCAGCCGGTCTGGCTGACGCTCGCTGAAATCAAAAAAGGTCTGCCCGGTTACACCCAGCCGGACATAAAAGCGGACGATCTCTCGCTGAACGAAATTATCGGGCTGATCGAAAAAGCCGAACGGCCGGTGATTTATTGCGGCGGCGGCATCATCACCAGCGGCGCGGCAGCGGAACTCAAGAAATTTGCTGAGGCTACCAACATTCCCGTGACGACCACGCTCATGGGCATCGGCGGTTTCCCGGAAACGCATCCGCTCTCGTTGCGCTGGTTGGGCATGCACGGTTCCGCCTCGGCCAACTGGGCGGTGAACGGCGAATACGAACTCCGCAAAACCTTCAACGACCCGATGGTGAAGCTGAAAGACGGCGCGGATTTGCTGCTCGCGTTCGGCGTGCGCTTTGACGACCGCGTGACCGGCAAGTTCGAGGAGTTTTGCAAGAACGGCACGATTGTCCACATTGACATTGATGCATCCGAGTTGAACAAAAACCGCAAAGCCAACTTGCCTGTGGCTGGCGACATCAAAGACGCGTTGACGCGGTTGAACAAGCTCGTGGCCAAACGCCCGATCCAAAAGAAGCACACCGCGTGGCTCGCGCAGATTGCCGAGTGGCAGAAGAAGGCTCCGTTCGCTTACCGCATCACGCCCGAAATCGCCAATAGCGATCACATGATTGATCACATGGGCGGCAAGGAAAGCGAAGTCATTCTCCAGCAGATGGTCATTGAAACGCTTTACGACATGACCAAAGGCGATGCGTATATCACCACCGGCGTCGGCCAGCATCAGATGTGGGCCGGGCAATGGTATAAATACAAATTCCCGCGCCAGTTCGTCACCAGCGGCGGCCTCGGCTCGATGGGTTACGGCTATCCCGCCGCGCTCGGCGTGAAGGTGGCGTTTCCCGACAAGCAGGTCATTGACATTGATGGCGACGGCTCCTTCCTGATGAACATTCAGGAACTCGCCACCGCGCATATCGAGAAAATCAACGCCAAGGCCATCATCCTGAACAACCAGCACCTCGGCATGGTGGTGCAATGGGAGGACAACTTCTACGCCGGCAACCGTGGTCACACCTACTTGGGCGACCCGAAAGATCGTCCCAGCATTTATCCCGACTATGTGGCCGTGTGCAATTCCTTTGGCGTGAAATGCGAGCGCGTGATGTTCAAAAAGGATTTGCGCGCCGCCATGCAACGGATGCTCGATGCCGACGAACCCTACGTCCTCGACGTTGTCGTGCCGTATAGCACGCACGTCATCCCGTTCATCCCCGCCGGCAAGACCGTGGCGGACATGATCTGGAAGCCGTAAGCGAATCAAATTCAAAAGGCCGGACGATTCATTTCGTCCGGCTTTTTTTATTTGTGCGGGTTCTGAATCAAAGAATTGATTTCAAAACGCACGAGTCTTGAGCTTGCCATTGCTTTACTCGAATTAAGAATGGCCATTCCGTGACCGAGTGACCGCGCCAGTGACCAAAGTATCCGGAACTAAAAGCCTGAAACATGATTACCTAACCCATAAATCACAATACTGGAGTCTGGAATCGCGTTACTACGGTCGGGAATCGCGTTACTACGGTCAGGAATCACGATTTCACCTTCGGGAATCGCGATTCCGGTGTCTTATATCTGGATTCCACCGTCAGGAATCGTGATTTCACCTTCGGGTATCGCGTTCCCAGAGACGAAAACCACGCTTTTTACATCGGAAATACGTATTTCGCGGTCAAGTATCGTGTTTTTGGACGCCAGAATGCAGTTATTGCGGCCATTGAATGCGCTTTAAGCTCCCAACACCATGAATTTGAGCCTATATCCAGCTCAAATCGGGTCAATGACGCCCAACCGTGTCTGCTGGCTCCGGCTCCACCCACTTGTTGTGTTCCTTGATGAGGTCAACGAGGCGTTCCACGGCTTCAGCTTCCGGGATGTTGAACTTAATCGGCGTCTTGCCGACGTAGAGATTGATCTTGTTCGGCGCGCCGCCGACGTAGCCGAAATCAGCGTCCGCCATCTCACCGGGGCCGTTCACGATGCAACCCATGATGGCGATCTTCACACCCTTGAGATGTTCCGTGCGCGCCTTGATGCGCGCGGTGACGGTCTGCAGATTGAACAACGTGCGTCCGCAGCTCGGGCAAGCGACGTAATCCGTCTTGAAACTCCGGCAACCGGCGGCTTGCAAAATATTGTAAGCGAGCCGGAGGC
>JBAXIY010000095.1:0-9974 GCA_037138135.1 Verrucomicrobiia bacterium | reverse complement strand
CCTGGGCTATTTTCTTTCGCCCCGTTGGGGCTTCGGTATGAATCTGTGTTTCATCCGTGTCCATCTGTGGCTAAAAAAGGCCGCCCCGGTTTGACCCGGAGCGGCTTTGGTTTGTTGGTAGGGTCAGCGCGCTGCGCTGACCGGACGCCGCAGCGCGGCATCCCTACCTTTCATTGCCCGCCGTGGCTCACGGCTTCGCGGGCGGGGTGGGCGCGGGTTTGCTCGGTTTGGCTTTCTCGGATTTCTTGGTGAGGCCGAGGGCCTGCCATTCGTTCGAGTCGCCGCCGAACTGCGCTTTGACCTGTTCCTTCACGCCGAGCATGAAGTTGTGGAAGTCCCACTCGGCGCTCGTGGCGTCGTCGCGGGCGGCATCCAGCGCAGCCTGTTTCTGCACCTCGTCAGCCTGCTTGGCGCTCATGGCGTCGGCCGCAGTCTGTCCGTTGGCGACCGTGAACTTGGGGTTCGCGGGTGCGTAGGCGGGGATGTTTTGCAACGCAGCGAAGGCGGCCTGATCCTCCTGCAGCGTGGCGGGTTTGATGCGATATGTCGGATTGCTCATGTTAGTTCCTATCGTTTTAGGTTTCGGCTTGAACCCGCTGGGACGAGCCGTCCGGCGCGGGTTTTCCCGGCCGGAAGTGGCCGGAAATTGATGAAATGCGTTGAAAATGGGCGTTTCCACCGAAAAATGGCGGTATTCCACAGGTGGAAGCTCAACGCCGAGGCGTGGAAGGTCAGTTTCCATGCGCGGAAGGTGAGCTTCCACGCTTGGAACCTTAACCTCCACGCATGGAAGTTGAGCGCCGATGGGCGGAAGGTGAGTTTCCGCCGGTGGAAGGTCGCCGCCGGGGCGCGGGATGGATCCTCCCGCAGGCGGAATGGCGACGGCGAAAGGTCCGGGAAGTATGGCGACTTCGCGGCAGAAAACCGTCGGCCATCCCGCTGCGGGAGGCAAGTTGTGGTGGTATCAAAACTAAAATTCACGCCGCCATTCTGCGGGAGGGGGTTGGACAAAGGCTGTCCAACCTAAAAAATAATTTCTACCTCGCAAAATGACAAAACTGGCGATGAAACGTCACCGGCAGACGCTGGTTTGAAAATTTCTTTCACTTGTTCATGGCGGCGAAACCCGCCACATTTTCGCGCATGGAAAAGTCCGTTCAGCCGCAAACAAAAACTGCCGGGGTCGTGGGCGGTATGATTTGGCTGGCGGTGGTGGGGTTGGCGGATTTTGTCACGGGCTACCAGTTGACCTTTTTTATTTTTTATCTGCTGCCGATTTTGTATGTGCTGCGGCGGGCGGGTCAGGGCTGGGCGTTTGCGATGGCGTTGGCCTCGGCGCTGGTGTGGCTGCTCGTCAATGTGGCGGCAGGCGAGCGTTATCTGGATTGGCTGACGCCGGCCTGGAATATGGGCATCCGCCTGGCGGTTTTTCTACTGATCATCATTCTGATTTCGGCGCGGGATGAATTGCAACTTTTGGTTCGTCAGCGGACGGAAAGATTGGAGCAGGAAATCCGGGAGCGCGTCCGGCTGGAAAAAGAATTGCTCGAAGCCGGCGAACGCGAGCAGCGGCGCATCGGCCATGATTTGCATGACAGCCTCGGACAACATCTGACGGCCACGGCGCTGGCGGGCAAGGTTCTGGCAAAAAAACTGGCCGAAAAGCCTGAAGCCGCCGCCGCCGACCGCGTGGTGGCGATGGTGGAAGAATCCATCGAACTGACGCGCAAGCTGGCGCGCAGCCTGCATCCCATCGAGCTGGAGGCGAACGGGCTGGCGGACGCGTTGCAGAATCTGGCGGCGAACATTTCCAAAGCCTTCAACGTGTCGTGCCGTTTTGAAAATTCCGGCACTGCCGTTGTGACGACGCCCGAGGCCAGCACGCATTTGTATCGTATCGCGCAGGAGGCGGTGAGCAACGCCATTCGCCACGGTCACGCGCGCCATGTCACCATCTCGCTCGCCGGGTCGGGCGAGCAAATCCTGCTGACGGTCACGGATGACGGCACCGGACTTGCAACGGATGCCCGCGCAAAAAAAGGCATGGGCCTGCGCATCATGGATTATCGCGCCGGCATGATTGGCGCGACGTTTGACATCCAGAATCTGCCCGCCGGCGGCACGCGTGCCGTGTGTGTGTTGCAGCCCAACGTGTCCGCAACCGAGAATTCTCCCGATGAAAACTAAAGTGCTATTGGTGGACGACCATCCGCTCGTGCGCGAGTGGCTCACCAACCTGATCAACGAGGAAGCGGACTTTGAAGTCTGCGGTCAGGCGGGCGACGCGCGCGCGGCGCTGGAATTGATTGGCAAATTATCGCCGCGCATCGCGGTGGTGGACATTTCGCTCGACGGCGGTTCCGGTCTGGAACTCATCAAGGACATCAAGGCGCAATATCCGAAAACGGATGCGATTGTGTTGTCCATGCACGACGAAGCACTGTATGCCGAACGTGCGATGCGGGCGGGTGCCGCCGGCTACATCATGAAACGCGAGGCCACCGGCAAAGTGCTGGATGCTCTGCGCGCGGTGCTGGCGGGCGAACTTTTTTTCAGCAACGCCGTCAATGCCATGCTGGCGCAAAAACTGGTTCAAGGCGGGATTGCCAAACCAACGGCGGTCGAAATTTTAAGCGACCGCGAGCTGGAGGTGTTTCAATTGCTCGGCCGCGGCTACAACACCCGGCAGATTTCCGAACAGATGAAGGTCAGCTTCAAGACGATTCAGGCTTACTGCGCCCGCATCAAGGAAAAGCTCAATCTCGCCAATATCAACGAACTGATTTTTCACGCCGTCCGCTGGCACGAAAGCCAGCAACCGCGTTGAAATAATCCACACCACGGCGTGTAGGGCGGTTTCCTACAAAACAATTAGGCCGATTCGTGCGCCCCCTAGCTTGTCTTTGGTTCCGCTTTTGCTATTGTCAAGTTAGCGTGGTTGCAGCAGGCAATATTGGAACGCAAATGTCATTATCATAATCCGCCGGCTGCGCTGTTCCACCGCGTGAGAAGAAAGCAAAACCTATGAAACAGACCAAGAACATCCGCCAAGCGGGGTTTACGCTGGTTGAAATCATGATTGTCGTGGCCATCATCGGCCTGCTGGCAGCCATCGCAATCCCCAACTTCGTAAAAGCCCGCGCCACCACACAGTGCAACGCCTGCATCAATAACCTCCGCCAACTGGACGGCGCGGCCAACCAGTTCGCGTTGGAACAGCACAAAGCAACGGGGGCTGACATCAGCTATCCCACGGATTTGGCACCCTATATCAAGCTCACTACGGCTGGCAGCATTCCCCCATGTCCGGCCGGCGGCACCTATGCGTGCGCCAAAGTTGGCACGAACCCGTCTTGCACTTTGAGCACGCTCACGCCGGCGCACCGATTGCAATAATTCGTCTTTATCCTCCAAAAGCCGCTGTATCTTTGACAGCGGCTTTTGTTTTTTCTGCCCAAAGTATGGTCGCCAACCTCCCAAAAACAGGACACCTTGGTATTTCCAGAAAGACAAAGGAGTTGCCATAGCTTTCAATGCCAACCATTCATTACGCTGCCAAACTTGCAAATCAGGCCTTTTTCAGTTTTCATGTGCGCGTGTCACGACCATTTGGCCTGCTGATTTTCATCGCAAGTTTGTTGACCGTGAGAGCCAGCTTCGGCGCGGAGTCCGCCGAGGTGAACCTTGATTACGTCGCGCAACGCGCCCTCGAACGTGCCAAGTCGCCCTTCCATTCGCCGCGTGCGGATTTGCCGAAAGTGCTGCGCCAAGACAATCTCGACTACGACAAATACCGCGAAATCCGTTTCCGCCGCGACCGCGCGCTGTGGGCGGCGGATCAACTACCTTTCCGTGTGGAATTTTTTCATCCCGGCTATCTGTATCAGGAACCGGTGCACGTCAACGAATTCACCCTCACGCACACACAACCGATTCGCTTCGTGCAGGACTTTTTTGATTACGGCAAACTCGACATCGCCAATCAAATCCCCACGAAGACCGGTTACGCTGGGTTCCGCGTGCTGTATCCGTTGAACAAGGCGGATCAACTAGACGAACTCGGCGCGTTTCTCGGCGCGAGCTACTTCCGGCTGCTCGGAAAAAATCTGCGCTACGGCGAATCCGCGCGCGGTCTGGCGCTGGATTCCGGCGAGGGCGATCGCGGCGAAGAATTTCCCATCTTCACCGATTGGTGGCTCGGCAAACCCAGCAGTGGCGACACGGAACTGCGGCTTTACGCCATCCTCGACAGCGTGAGCTGCGCGGGCGCGTATGAATTTTTCATCAAGCCCAGCGAAACCACCACCGCGAGCGTCCGCGCCGTTTTATTTTTCCGCGAAACCAACACCGTCGCCGCCGTGGACAAAAATCGGAAACCGTCCAAGACCATCGGCCTCGCGCCGCTCACCAGCATGTTCTGGTTTGGCAAAGACACAGAAAGAAAATTTGATGACTACCGCACGGAAGTCCATGACAGCGATACACTGCTCGTCCACATGGGCAACGGCGAAACTTTCGCCCGCCCGCTCGATAATCCACCCGCCACGCGCCACCAGGTTTTCCACGCGCCGAACATCAAAGGCTTCGGCCTGCTCCAACGTGAACGGAATTTTTCCGCCTATCAGGATACATTCAATCTGTATCATCAAGTGCCTAGCGTCTGGGTCGAACCGGACGGGAACTGGGGCGATGGCGACCTGCACCTCGTCGAATTAAGCACCAGCTACGAAGGCCTTGATAACATTGTCGCTTTCTGGGATCCGAAGAATAAACCCGCACCGCTCACGCCTTTCCGCTTCGGCTACACGCTGCATTGGGAAAGCGGCGACGCCGACGTGAAACGGTCCGAAAACCGCATTGTTTCCACGCGCATCGGCCCGGACGCGCAGTTCGGCGGACGCCAGTTCGTCATTGATTTTGATGGGCCAAAACTCGACGCGATTCCCGAAAACAAACCGCCGACGGTCGTCGCCAATTGCAGCGGCGGCGCGCGCATCGTGAACAGCTTCGTCACGCGGAATAATTTTCTCGGAACCTGGCGCGTGATCCTGAAAATGATTCCGCCCGTCAACAGCAAAGCCGCGATTGATCTGCGCTGCTCATTGCAGCAAGGCACCAACAACGTCGCCGAAACCTGGGTTTATCAATGGAGCCCGCCCTGAAAATTCTGCCGGACGTTTCCGGCGAAATCGCGGGACGTTCGCTTGAAGAATGGAACGCGGCGTATGTGAAAGTGGAAAATTATTTTCACGCGCTCCGCATCCGCAACAAGCCGCTGCTCGGCCAGCTCGTCCTGCGCGTGCTCGAACGCGCCCAGCGCCGCGCGCCCAGCGAAGCCAATCGCTCGGCCACTGAAATCGCCGCCGAGGAGATGGACCGCATCGTCACCGACTGGTTTGGCGAAGTGCTGCAAACCTCGCCCATCGGCAGCGAACAAACGCTTTCCACCCGCGGTCGCCTCGCGCTGCTGCTCGCCGATATGCCGGGCAAATGGCAGGATCAATTTCTGCGCCCCGGCCCGTGGCCGCAGGAATTCGTCGAATCCATGCGCGAAAGTTTCTTCCGCGCCGGCCCGGATTTTCAATTATCCAAAATGACGCCGCGCCCGCTGGATCTCGGCCCGCTGACCACACTGACGAATTTCAGCAAACTGCCTTACGTCCGCATGGTGCTGGTGTGGGCGTTCTTTGCCTTCCTCCTCATCGCCGTTTTCTGGCTCACGCACGGCGGCCTGGAACAAGTGAATGCCCGGGTGACGGATTTCATCGACTGGTTCAAACAAAATGGCTGACCTGCCCAACATCGAATCCGTTTCCGCGCCGCGTCTCCGGCGCGGCTGGCGGCTGTTTTTGTTTTTTTCCTCGGCGGTGCTGCTGACCGGCTTCGTGGCGATGCTGTTTGCCGATCTGCTCTGGCGCACCGGCTGGAGCGCGTCGCGCACGGTGCTGCTGGTGCTGTTCATCGTTTTATTTTTGCTGACGGCCATCGGTTGCATGCATGGTGTGTATGGATTTTTTATCCGCACGTTTGGCACGAACCGCCGCGTCACCGGACTGAAACCGTTCAAGGAACAGACCATTGCCGGGGTCAGCACGGCCATCATTTTCCCGATCTACAACGAAGATTCTGTGCGTGTGCTGGAAGGTTTGCGCGCGACTTACGAATCGCTCGAACGCACCGGCCAATTGAATCAGTTCGATTTTTTTATTTTGAGCGACTCGACAAATCCCGATTGTTGGGTCGAGGAGGAAACGCGCTGGTCAGAACTCGTGCGCGATCTGGATGCGCTCGGAAAAATTTACTATCGCCGTCGGCTGTTCAACGAGGAGCGCAAGAGCGGCAACGTCCGCGACTTTCTGAACACCTGGGGCAAGCGTTACCGCTACTTCATTTGCTGCGATGCGGACAGCGTGATGCGCGGTGAAACCCTGGTAGATTTGGTGAAATTGATGGAAGTCCATCCGACCGTCGGCCTGATTCAAACCGTGCCGGCGCTAGTGAATGCCGAGTCGCTGTTCGGCCGTATCCAGCAATTTGCCAACCGGCTTTACGCACCGGTGTTCATCTCCGGCTTGAATTATTGGGCGCTGGATTTTGGAAATTACTGGGGCCATAACGCCATCATCCGCACCGAACCGTTCATGCAATTTTGCGACCTGCCGCAACTGCCGGGACGCAAACCGTTCGGCGGACAAATCCTCTCGCATGATTTTGTCGAGGCCGCGCTGATGCTGCGCGAAAACTGGACGGTCTGGCTCGCCTACGATCTGGAAGGCAGCTACGAAGAAGCGCCGCAAGCACTCATCGAAAACGCGCAGCGCGAACGCCGCTGGTGTCAGGGAAATTTGCAACACGGCCTCGTGCTGTTCGCCAAAGGTCTGCGCGGCGTGAGCCGGATGCACTTGATTTTGGGAATCTTCGGCTACGTCGCTAGCCCGCTCTGGCTCGCATTCCTTGTCACGTTCGATTGGATTTATTGCGTCCAGAAATTCACCGGCCTGTCGGACATCACCGTGGAATCCTTCAATCCGTATCTCCGCGACTGGAGCGGCACGGCGCACGCATTTTTAATTTTTATCATCTGCATGATCGTCATCATGCTGCCGAAATTTCTTTCGCTCGTGGATCTCGCGCGCGACTGGCCGCGCCGCAAACAGTTCGGCGGCCTACTCAATGCAACCGGCGGCGTGATTGGCGAAACCATTTTTTCCACTCTGCACGCGCCTTTGCTGATGCTATGGCATACGCGGTTCGTGCTCACAAACATCGCTGGCATCAGCGTCGGATGGACGACGCAAAAGCGTTCAGCCGACGGCACCGACTGGCGCTACGCCGCCCAGCGGCACTGGGGCCACACGCTCATCGGCCTCGCATGGGGCTGGTTCACCTGGAAGCTAGACCCAGGATTGTTCTGGTGGTTCACGCCAGTGCTGGCGGGGATGGTTTTCTCGATTCCCTTAAGCGTTTTGACGAGCCGCCGCAGCCTTGGTGCGCGCGCCAAAAGCGCCGGGCTTTTTTTAACGCCAGAAGAAACCAAACCGCCGATGGAGCTAATCTCGTTGCGGTCGCGCATGAAAATTCATGAACTGACGGAAGATAATTCACCACGCTGCCGCGTCCACGCCGGACTGGCCGCCGCCGTGCTTGATCCGTATGTGAATGCGATTCACGTTACGCTGCTGCGCGAAAAACAATTGAACCCCGTTTACGCCGAGCATTTCACCAAAATTGGCGCGGGCACGGAAGCGGTGCGCGAACTGGGCGAAAAACTTTTGGCGGGTGGTCCGGAAAAATTAAAATCGTCCGAACGCATGACCGTGATGGCCGACCATCGCGTGATGGTGTGGCTCCATCAACAAGCGTGGCTGCGTCCCGAAGAAAAACTGGCGCCGTGGTGGCGCGCGATGATCCGCGAGTTCAGCCACCGGGAAAATTAAAGGAGTTCTACAACGCGCTGCAATTCGGCATCCGTGTTATAAAAATGTGGCGAGATACGGATGTAATTTTGCCCTTTACGGTCGGTGCGTAGCGAAGTGTTGATGCCCGCAGCCGCCAGTTTTTGATGCAACGGTGCAAGGTCTTTTCCCGGTGTGAAAAAAGTCGTGATACCACTGGCGTTCTCAATTTTAGGTTCCGCATTCAACACGACAAAACCCTTGGCTTGCAATGCAGGAACGAGCCACGCGCGCTTGCGGAGCAGTTCGGCAGAAATATTTTCCACGCCAATTTCCAACGCCAATTCCAGTGCGGCGAGCAGTCCGACGAGTCCGATCAGAGTGTGCGTGCCGGCTTCAAATTTTGCCGCGCCGCTGCGGAACTCGATTTTTTCCTGCGCGACAAAGTTGGGATTGCGGACGTTATGCCAGCCGTAAATCGGCGGATTCAACTTCTCCTGCAGATCTTTTTTGACGTAAAAAATTCCCGCGCCGCACGGGCCGAGCAGCCATTTGTGGGAATCGGCGGCGAGAAAATCCACGTTCTCCACCGTCGTCGGAAACGCGCCAAGAGTTTGAATCGCGTCGAGGCAAAATAAAATTCCGCGTTCACGTAAAAATTTTCCGACCGCATTGTGGTCGAGCCGATAGCCGCTGATGAAATGATTCGAAGCCAGCGCAACGAGCCGAGTGTTTTCATCCACCTGCCCCATGACGTCAATCGCACGGATGATGCCGAGGCCGCGCGTGTTGAGCAGGCGGACTTTTACGCCTTGTTCGGCCAGCGCGAGCCATGGATAAACATTGGACGGATAATCGTCGTGATAAATCAGGATGTTATCACCCTTGCGAAATTTTAAACCAGCAGCGACGAGACTCAACGCAAGCGACGTTGGTCCGACGAGCGAAACTTCATCCGGCTCGCAATCCAAAAGCTTCGCGCCAGCCTTGCGTGCGTCCGCAATTTTGTGCATGACGAAAGCTTCCTGATCGCCAAGGGTGCCGCCGTGGGCGCAGTCGATTACAGCTTGCGCGACGCGTCGCGGTAGCGGACAGACGCCGGCGTGGCCGAGAAATATTTTATTTTTGACGACAGGAAATTCGTGCTGGCGTAATTCCTCATTCGACAGGATTTCAGACAAAGTCATGATTTGAAGTTAGCTTAAAAAGAAAAACGGCAAAGCGGGAAAATCCGCCTTGCCGTTTTATGCTGATAAAATTTAAGCGACGGCTTTATCGAGGCTGGCCTTCAAATCGCGTTTGCTTTTGGCACCGACCATCTGTTCAGCGACTTGGCCGTTTTTGATGACGAGCAATGTCGGAATCGCGCGGACGCCAAATTGCGCGGCGAGTCCTTGATGTTCGTCAATGTTGACCTTGCCTATCTTGACTTTGCCCTGAAATTCGGTCGCGAGTTCGTCTAGCACAGGTGCAATCATCTTGCACGGTCCGCACCATTCGGCCCAAAAATCTACCAGCACGGGCGTGGTGGATTTGAGCGCTTCGGTTTCAAAATTATCCTGCGTGAGAGTGACGATTAGCGGTGAGGCCATAATTTTTTAGCTGGAGAAATTTTCAACGACGTTTTTCAAAGTGAGGAATACCCAAGTAACTCCGCCTACGGCAGCAAGACTGGCTACGGCAGCGGAGAAAATCAAAATTTTATCAATCGTTTTGATGGACGGCACAACTGGCGCGGCGGCGCGTTGTGCAACTGGAGTGCTTTTGGGAGCGGCGGTTGGTGCTGCGCCTTTGACTGGTGCGGCAGCCGCAGGAGCGGCGGGGGCCGCAGCAGTTCGCAAAGCTGGAGCCGGCGCGGCTGGAGTTGGTGCGCCCGCAGATACAGGACTCGGTGCGCCGGTTGGTCCGCCGGGCGGAAGCGTCGGTAGTTTGATGGTCGGCGCGGCCGTCGGCTTGGGCGGCAAATTGATGCGGACGGTTTCCTTTTTCGGTTGAACCTTGCCGGTTTCCTTTTTGGGCGGCAGCACCGCGCCAGTCGGAACAGGCGTGGGCGTAGGATTGGACGGAGGAATTTCAGCC
>JBAXIY010000094.1:0-10201 GCA_037138135.1 Verrucomicrobiia bacterium | reverse complement strand
GGCGCGGGCCAGACTTACGATGACGACGTGGTGTTTGCGGCGGTGTGGCTCCATGATCTGGGCGTATTTGTTGGGCATCGGCCGGAAGAGCCGGTGGCTCTGGCCAATTGGGATTTTTTGGGTTATGTGCTGCGGCGAACGCCGGAAATTCTCCCGCAGCTAGGCTTTCCGGCAGAAAAGATTCCGGCCGTGGTGGAAGCCATCCGCACGCATCAGCCGAAGGATAGTCCGACGACCATGGAGGGAATCATCCTGCGCGATGCGGATATTTTGGAGCAACTTGGCGCGGTGGCGGTGTTGCGGACGGTTTGCAAGATTGGGCGAGACACGCGTTTCAAAACGTTTCCGGATGCGTTACGCGTGTTGCAGAAGAATGCGGACACGTTGCTGGATCAGTTGACGCTCCCGGCGTCGCGGACTTTAGCGGGGCCGCGGTTGCAGGTATTGCGGCAATTTCTCGCCGCCGCTAATGCAGAAGGCGTTTTGGCTTTTGATTGAGTTAAGCTGGTTGCTGTTGCGTGAGGCAGTGCAGCGAGCCGAAGCCCCAGACCAAATCCACGGCGTAATTATCGCCGATGAATCGGCAGCCGCAATACTTCCACCATTTTCCGCGCAATCAAATACCGGCGTTCTTCCGTAACATTGCCCTTTTTGTCATCGAAGCGCGACTTGGGCAGCAGATGAATTTTGTCGCAGCGCACCATCGTTTTCCAATCCAGTCCGTCGGCTACGTCCAAAACTTCCTCGGTGGATTTCGCACCGCGATTCACCTTGGCCGACGTGCAAAGCAGGGCGTTGACTTCTTCAATGTCAGGATTCTGGCAGGTTTCGTCGTTGGAAATGATGACGGCGGGATGCCGCCTTTCCTTGCTGAACGGAAACATGAAAACATCCCATTGTCTCATGGCGTTCCTTTTTTATTCCAAATCTTTGGGTGCGCGGATCACCGAGGCTTTGGCCAGACGGTTTTCTTCCTGAATCTCCGCCTTGCCGTATGCGTTGGCAAAAAATCCAGCTGGCCGCACGGGAATCGGCTCAATCTCGGGAACCTCTTGCAAAACAAAACGGCGATGCCCCTTGACGATATAAACCGTCTCGCCTTGCCCCGCCTTTTCCATCAAGCGGCCAAGATACGTTTTGGCGTTGCTCAAGGTGAACAATTGCGACTGCAAATTTACCTTTGTTTGCTTGGAACGGGGACGGCTGGCAATTTTCATAGGCTGAATTTAGGCTATATTCAAGCTAGTGTCAAGTATTGTAGAAATTGAATTTCATACCGGCTGCTGCTGCGTGAGGCAGTGCAGCGAGCCGAAGCCCCAGACTAAATCCACGGCGTGAATGCCCACGACTGGGCGGTCGCGGAACAGTTCGCCCAAGATGCCGAGCGCCACGCGGTCGTTCGGGTCGTTGAAGGTCGGCACGATGACGGCGGCGTTGCAGATGTAAAAATTCGCGTAGCTCGCTGGCAGCCGCACGCCGTCGAAATAGAGCGGATTCGGCATGGGCAATTCAACGACTTCGGGTTTGCGGCCATCTTCCAGCCGGAAATCTTGGATACGCTCCCAGTTTTCCGCGAGCGGTTGGTAATTTTCATCCTTGGAATTTTTCTCGCGCACGAGCACGAGCGTCTTGGCGTTCACGAATCGGCAAATGTCGTCGATGTGGCCGTGCGTGTCATCGCCTTTCGGACCTTTGGCGAGCCAGAGGACATTCGTGACGCCAAGATAATTCTTCAGCGCTGTCTCGATTTCCTTTTTGCCCAGGCCGGGATTGCGGACTTGGATTTTCGGGTCGAGATAACATTCCTCGGTGGAAATCAACGTGCCGCGCCCGTTCAATTCAATGCCGCCACCCTCAATCACAAAATTGCGAATTGCGAATTGCGAATTGCAAATTGAAGCCGGGACAGTGCATCTCGCGTGAAAAAGTTTTTTGCCGAGCAGCTTCGCGGCGGTTTCAGGAACCTTCGTGTCCTTGCGCCAGTTATCGTATTTGGCCCAGCCGTTGAAATGAAAGTGGACGATGGCTGTATCGGAGATGGCAGATGGAAGTTGGGAGTTGGGGTTGCGTTTGACGAAGATTGGCCCGGTGTCGCGCGTCCAGCCGCGATTCGTCGGATGCGTGACGAAGCGGATTTTCCGCAAATCCACGCCGACGTGCTTGAAAATGTGCCGTGCGTGCGCCTCATCCTTTTTGTGGCGCACGATGAGATTGATTTTTTCACCTGCGGAGATTTTCCGCGCCATCTCGCCGTAAACCCACGGGATGATTTCAAATTTCCCCGGCCAATCGCTCGCGTTGTGCGGCCAGCCGAGCCATGTGGCTTCGTGCATTTCCCATTCGGCGGGAAAAGTGAAACCGAGTTCAGCGGGCGTGGCGGTATCGGAAATTTTTTTGGTCAGCATAAATTGCGCGCGGAGCATAACCGCTTCCGCGATTTAGGGAAATCGGAAACGAGATCCGGTGGCGGGGCGGGTAAGCTGGTCATTAGTTGCGCAAAAAATAATTTAAGAAAAATGAATTATTTACTGGACGAATTTTTTTATTGGACGAAATTGGGTTGTAAACACTGATTGGTCGCAAGGTCTCGTTGGTTATGAAAACGAACTACCATCAGACGGTTGGAACCGGCTCGCCGGGAAAAATCACCGCAGTCCTTTGGCTTTTGCTCGTCCCGCTGCTTGGTCTGGCCGCCCCGCAAACGCCGGTTGCCGAAACAGTCGTCATTCATTTGAGCGCGAGTGTTTCGGATATTCAAATTCAAGCCGCGCTCGATGCTTTGCCGGTGGCCGGCGGCGAGGTGGTGCTGCCCGCCGGAAAGTTTTTGATTCACAATCCCTTGGTTCTATCGCGTGATTCGCAATGCCTGCGCGGTGCGGGCGCGGCGACGGTGTTGGTGCTGGCGGACAACGCCAACTGTCCAGTCATCATTATGGGTGAGCCGGTGAATCATCCGCAGACAACGGTAAAAAATCTTCGCGTCAGCGGTCTGTTCATTGATGGCAACCGGTTTCACCAGCAGCGCGAATTGTGGAAGTTGGCCGGTGAAGGTTCAGAAATTCGCAACAATGGAATTACAATCCAAAGCGTGAGCGATTCCATCGTGGAGCAGGTCACTTGCGCACGGAATCGTTCCGGCGGATTGGTCACGACGCTGGGCGTGACGCGTCTCACCGTGCGCGACTTGAATGCGTTCGACAATGAGTTCGACGGCCTCGCTTGTTATCTGACGACGGAAAGTCTGTTTGCGGATATAAACTCGCATGACAATCCGGGCGCGGGCATTTCGCTCGACCTCGCCTTCAACCACAATGTCATCAGCAACGCGATGTTGAACGCGAATGATCTCGGCATCTTCATGCGCGCGAGCCGCGAGAACCAGTTTCACAATGTTTCCATCCGCAACAGTCATCATCACGGCGTGTTCATGGCGCATTCGGAAACCCAAACGGCGCAAGGCTGGGGACCGGCGCCCAAGACAGAGTGCGTTTACAATTCCTTCACGAATCTGATTGCGATGAACTGCGGCGGGGCGGCCTTTCGGGTCAACAACACGACGTGCACGCACAATGTCATCATTCGCGCCAAGTTTGAGGGAAACGTCAAAGGCAACCTTTCGCAAGCGCAACCCAATTTAGTGGCGGTGCAATAAATCTTGCTGTGGAAAATCTCACGCAAAGACGCCAAGGCGCGAAGACTTCAAAAGTATTTTGGATTTGTTTTTCGACTTTGCGTCTTCGCGGCTTGGCGTGAATCTTAATTCCACTTCAATTTGAGATTGGATTTCGCGGGAACATCCGTATCGTTTGCAGAACCAATTTTTAAAATATTTATGGCCAAGAAAAAATCGACTCCGAAACTCACCGGCGGACCCGTTTCCCGCTTCATCCAGCACCATTATCGCCACTTCAACGCCGCGTCGCTCGTGGACGCCGCGAAGGGCTACGTCGCGCATCTCAAAGGTGGCGGCAAGATGATGATCACGCTCGGCGGCGCGATGAGCACGGCGGAACTCGGCCTTTCGCTCGCCGAAATGATTCGCCAGGACAAGGTGCATCTCATCACCTGCACCGGCGCGAATCTCGAAGAGGACGTCTTCAATCTCGTTGCCCACGATTACTACGAACGCGTCCCCGGCTATCGCTCGCTGACGGCGGAAGACGAACAGGCACTGCTCGAACGCCACATGAACCGCGTCACCGATACGTGCATCCCCGAAGGCGAAGCCATGCGCCGCATGGAAAAAGCCATGCTCGAAGTCTGGACCGACGCCGACAAAAAAGGCGAACGCTATTTCCCGCACGAATTTTTCTACAAGGTTCTACTCTCCGGCAAATACGAGAAGTATTACCAGATCGATCCCAAAAATTCCTGGATGCTCGCCGCGGCGAAGAAGAATTTGCCCATCGTCGTTCCCGGTTGGGAAGACGCGACGCTCGGCAACATGTATGCCGCCGCCGTCATGCGCGGCGATGTGAAGAACGTCCACACCGTCCGCACTGGTATCGAATACATGACGTGGCTCGCGGATTTTTATACCAAGACGGCCACCAAGAAGAGCACCATCGGCATGTTCCAGATTGCCGGCGGTATTTCCGGCGATTTCCCGATTTGCGTCGTGCCGATGCTGCATCAGGATCTAGGCCGCACCAACGTGCCGCTTTGGGGTTACTTCTGCCAGATCAGCGATTCCACCACGAGCTATGGCAGTTATTCCGGTGCCGTGCCGAATGAGAAGATCACCTGGGGCAAACTCGGCGTGAAGACGCCCAAGTTTGTCATCGAATCCGACGCCACCATCGTTGCGCCGCTCATTTTCGCTCACGTCCTCGGCTGGTAAGCACCTATGAAGCCCAATGATTTTTCTGACGCGCGCGTTCTGGTCACGGGCGGCGCGGGCTTCATTGGCAGCGCGCTCGTCTGGGCGCTGAACCGGCGCGGCTGCGACAACATTGTGGTCTGTGATGTTCTCGGCACGGATGAGAAATGGCGCAACCTCACACCGCTGCGTTTCGCCGATTACGTCGAGGCGGCGGATTTGCAGCCGCGTTTGCAAAGCGGCGCATTGGGTAAATTTGATCTGGTGCTGCACATGGGCGCGTGCTCGGCCACGACGGAAAAAGACGCGACGTTTCTCGCTAAAAATAATTATCAGTTCACGAAAGACCTTGCGCACTGGTCGTTGGAAAATAAAGCGCGTTTTGTCTATGCGTCCTCGGCCGCGACCTACGGCGACGGGGCGCAGGGCATGGAAGACAACGAAACCACGCTTGATACGCTGCGGCCGCTCAACATGTATGGCTACTCGAAACACCTTTTTGATTTGCACGCCAAACGCGCCGGATTTTTGAACAAGATTTGCGGACTGAAATTTTTCAACGTCTTTGGCCCGAACGAAGATCACAAGGGCGACATGCGTTCGCTCGTCCACAAAAGTTTTGCGCAAGTGCAGGAAAAGGGGGTCATCAATTTGTTCAAGAGTTACAAGCCGGAATACAAAAACGGTGAACAGAAACGCGACTTTCTCTACGTCAAAGATTGCGTGGCGATGACGCTGCATCTCGCCGCGACGCCACGCGCAAACGGCCTGTTCAACATTGGCTCCGGTCAGGCGCGGACGTGGGTGGATTTATCGAACGCCGTTTTCACCGCGTTGAAAAAGAAGCCGGTCATCAAGTTCGTCGAGATGCCGGAAACGATTCGCGACAAGTATCAATATTTCACGCAGGCCAATCTGCTGCGGCTGCGTGGTGCCGGTTACGCCGCGCCCGTCACGTCGCTGGAAAATGCAGTGCATGATTACGTCCGCAAGTATCTCGTGCCGGACAAGCGGCTGGATCCGTCGGTGGAGTGAAGGTGCTATTTTAAGCCGCAAACTTGAATTGCGGCGTGATACCGAAGTTTTCGCAAATTGCTTTCGTAACCGTAAATAGGTTTCGCGTAGTTGGATTGCCACGGCTGCTCAACATCCGGTGCAGGGTTTTTTCGCCCAAGCCGGTCTGCTTTGAAAGCTCCTTGAAAGTGATGCCGGCGTGAACCAAGTCACGCAGCATGGAAAGTCCTTCGTCTGTCTCGCCTTCGAGCAAGGCGTTGACGGCTTCGGCATACAACGCTTTCGCAAATTTTGGATCGCGTTTGATGCGGGCCAAAACCGTCTGTTTATATTCTCGTGTCAGTGCCATGTTAATTCTTTGACTGTTTGTATCGTTTCCAGCGTTCAATCGCGGCCGCGATATCGGCGGATTGCCGACGCTTGCTGCCACCGCCGAGTAAAATAATTATTGTTTTTCCGTCTCGTCCAAAATAAACCCGATAACCGGGGCCAAAATCTAACTTTAGTTCTGAAACACCGTCTTGAAGGACCTTGGCCGAGCCAAAATTTCCGGCTTCAAGTCGGCGGATATACCTGTCAACGCGTGCGGCGGTTACGGCATCGAGTGAGTCGAACCAGTCTGCGAATGGTGAATGCCCAGCTTGGAGATATTCTTTAATCTCAAATTGCGTTTGCATCTTTTCATATCTGTCTTCTTTTTTAAATAGTGCCATTAAAGATACTATTGTCAAACTGCAATTCCTCGGCAGAAATATTTTGAAATGAGTTATTTTAATCCTCCGCGAACAAGTATTCCAAATCCACCGCAGTAAGGCTGCGGGCGAAACCTTCTTCGCCGAGCACATCCGCAATCGTTTTCGCCTTGCTCTGTTGCAGTTCCCAGATTTTTTCTTCAACCGTGCCGGGCGCGATCAAGCGGTAAGCATTAACGGTTTGCGTCTGACCGATGCGATGTGAGCGGTCAATCGCCTGCGCCTCGACCGCTGGATTCCACCACGGATCGTAAAGCACAACATAGCTGGCGTTTGTAAGATTCAAACCGGTGCCCGCGGCGCGCAAACTCAACAGGAACACGCACGCGCCGCTTTCTTTCTGGAATTCGTTGACGACCGATTGACGATCTTTCGTCTGGCCGGTGAGGACATGCGTGTGGATGTTGCGCGCCTTGCATTCTTTCTGCAACAGCTCGAGCATTTGCACAAACTGCGAGAACACCAAAACTTTTTGTCCGTCCGCGATGAGCGGATCGAGCAATTCAAACAACGTGTCCGTCTTGCCGCTGGCCGTGTCGTTGCCGACGAGCGCGGGATGACAACAAACCTGACGCAACCGCGTGAGCGCGGCGAGGACGTGCATTTTGGATTTGTTCAAGCCCTGCGTCTCGACCGCTTTCATCACCTGATCGCGGCTGCGTCGCAATTCGGCGAGGTAAAGTTTCCGCTGATCTTCGCCCAACGGACAATCGCGGCGTTCCTCGATGCGGTCCGGCAAATCTTTTGCGACGTGCTTCTTCAAACGGCGCAGCAGCAGCGGACGCAATTTCGCGGACAAGCGCCGGCGCGCGATGCGTTGTTCGGCTTCGGCATTTTCGCCACCTTTCGGTTCGTAAGTGTCGAGAAATTGTTCCTGATTGCCGAGATAACCCGGCTGGATGAAATCCACGATGCTCCACAAATCGAGCAGGCGATTTTCCAGCGGTGTGCCCGTGAGCGCGATTTTATTTTCGCACTTCAACTGTTTCACCGACTGCGTGACCTGCGCGCCGGGATTTTTGATGAACTGCGCTTCGTCCAAAATCACCGCGCGGAAACTGAACTTGTGAAATTCTTCCAAATCGCGCCGCAGTAGCGCGTAGTTCGTGACGATGATGTCGTGCTGCGGAATTTGTTTCCGCAAATTGTGACGCGCGGCACCGCTTTCCAGCACAAGCACCTTCATGTCCGGTGTGAACTTCTCCGCCTCGCGCCGCCAGTTGTGCAGCACCGACGCGGGACAAATCACCAGCGACGGCTTGGGATTTTTTTTGTTCTGCTCTTTCAACCACGCCAGCCATGTCAGCGTCTGCAGTGTTTTGCCAAGACCCATGTCGTCGGCCAAAATGCCGCCAAGCCGGACTTGAACGAGATGCGCGAGAAAATCAAATCCGTCTTTTTGATACGGGCGTAATTCCGCTTGCAGCGACTTCGGCAATTCAGCAGAAGGAACGCCTTTGAAATCACGGACGCGCTCGCGCAAAGCCATCGCTTCCGGCGAATCCACGAAGCGTTGCAATCCATTTTCGTCGAGATGCGCGACGTGTTCGAGCCCGACCTTTTGCGGCACAGCAATCAATCCATCCACGCCCATGTCAGCCATCGCTTCGTGCGCGCCCTGCACGGCATTCGTGTCGAGTTCAACCCAGCCGGAGTTCGGCAATTTCACGAAGCGACTCGTCGCGGCGGCGAGCCGTTCCAAATCCGCTTTGGAAAGTTTTAATCCTTCCGCTTCCCATTCGGCGGAAACGGACAACCAATCAATACCGCTGCCTTTGACAACGAGCCGTGGCTTGAGCGCGCGCGGCGTGAGGAACAAACGGTGGAACGCGCTGTTGCCGAGAAATTCCGCGTCATGTGGTTTGGATGCCCACGCGTCGGCAAGCGAACCAAGAAAATTTTCATTCGCGTCGCCAATCCACAAACCGGGTTCTTGCATGAACCAATCGAGTTTGCGCAGCCATTGAATCGCCGGATCCAGCCGCGGGTCGTCGAGGATTTCCGGTTTTTCGCCTGATTTGACCGGGCGATTATGCGGCGTCCATTCGTGTCCGCTCCAGACCCACGTGCTCTTGTCGCGCGCGCTCGTGGCAAGCAAACGCAGGCGCACAGTGTCATCGAGCAATTCAAAAACGAATTGCGGTGCAGCAGCGTGAGCCACGCAAAGTTGTTCCCAATCCACACCGTGCTTCGTTTGCGTCTTGCGCAAATGCAACAGCAATCGGTGACTCAATTTACGCACGGGCACGGATGGTTTTTGCGCGAGAAATTTCAGCACGCCGGTCGGCGGCGCGTTGCGCAGCAGGAAAAATTCATTGCCGACGAGCGCGACCGGCGACTGGCGGTTGAAAAATTTTGCGTCCGCCACGGAATGATTTTCGCCGCCGGGCAACGCGATGCGGTGCGTGAAGGAAAGTTCCTGCGTGCCGTTTTCGAGATGCGGCGTCAGCGCGACGATGTGACCGTGAAAATAAATCGGCTGACCGTTCGCAGCGGATTCGAGGCGGTTCGTGTGGCCCCAGCGCGCGAGCCATTGCAACAGTTCGGCATCGGAGAGCAGCAGCGTGGTGGCGTTGTTCGCGCGCTCGCGGTGCGTCTCGTAAATCCATTGAATGAATTCCCAATCCCACGGAGTGAACAGTTCCTGCTCGTGCGCGGCGCGGACGACGAGGTCAACGAGGTCGTGCAGCGAGCGCGCTTTTTCGCCGGTGCGTGGACGCAGCAAAAGAAATTGAATGGCGAGGCGGTAACGCGATGGTTCCTGTTCGTCCGGTTGCGGTTTGCAGACAACGCGCAACGTCGCACGCGGCGTATCGAGGTGCAGCGGCGCGGGCGGCGAGAGCCAGTTCTCCAATTCCTTGACGAGCTGCAATTCCTGTTCGGCTTCCTCCGCGCGCGCAAAACGATCAGGGTTGGCGTGCGGTTGCAATTCCGGCGGCACGGAACGTTTGGCGCGCAGAAACAAAAACGCCAGTTCCTCGAGCCGCGCTTTGCCGGTGACGGCGAGCAGTTTTGTCCACCAATCGGTCGCGGGAAAGTCGCGGCGCGAGAGCGAAAGTTTTTCGAAATAATCTTCTAGCAGCAGCCACGAGCGCTGCGAGTCCGGGCAAGTGGCAAAACTTTTCAGGATGTCCTCGCGCCCATGGACGGTGTCTTTGGAATCGGAAAGTTCGCGGCGCAAATCGGCGAAAGCGCCGTAAGTCTGCGACAAAACCTTGTGGTGCGCGTCGTATTTGTTGGCGCCGCTGCGTGGCGACCCGTTCCCGTTTTTGATTGGCGTTCTCGGCATCTGGGCAAAATTACTATGTTCTATCATTTCGACAGAACCCGCGTTGCCGGTCAATCGCAAAGCAAAAGTTTTTTGGTCGGGTAGGTTGGCGGGCGATTGACGGTTGCCGGTTTTCTGATAAATTGTCCGGCCAATTATGAACCGTAATCCGCACGTCGCAGTTGTCGGTGCCACTGGCGCAGTGGGCATCGAGATGATCAAGACTCTGGAAAAAAGAAATTTTCCCGTGGGCAAGCTCACCTTGCTCGCGTCTGCCCGCTCGGCCGGCAAGAAGCTCAAGTTCAAGGGCCAGGACATCACGGTTCAGGAACTCACCAAGGATTCGTT
>JBAXIY010000093.1:0-10214 GCA_037138135.1 Verrucomicrobiia bacterium | reverse complement strand
TGGAGAGATGGCCGAGTGGCTGAAGGCGCTGGTTTGCTAAACCGGTATACGTCCAAAAGATGTATCGGGGGTTCGAATCCCCCTCTCTCCGCCAGTTTTCTCATTTCATGTTTCACCGGCCGAAACCTGTTTCGTTTCAGCTAGCAGCTGAATCAGAACTGTAGCCACATCAAACCAGAATTAAGGGTATCCCCTATGTCGGCAATGCTTTTCTCTATGCCGAATCAGGGGTTCCGCCAATTGTCAATGGCGTGGTCTGCCCCTAATTTGGCGTCATGCAAACAAAAATTGCTCAAGCGGAAACCAACCCGGCAATGAACCGCCCGGCGCCTATTTCAGTTTCCAACGGCACGCCCGCCGAAAACACCACCAGTAATCGTGCGCTGGTGGAAGCGTTAGCCAACTCTCGCATCTATCGCGATTACGAACGCGCGTTTAACGACATCACCGGCCTGCCCATCGCTTTGCAACCGGTGGAGACTTGGCAATTGCCGCACCACGGCAAGCGCAATGAAAACGCGTTTTGCGCGCTTATCTCTAAAAAAAGCCGCGCCTGCGCCGCCTGCCTACAAGTGCAGGAACGCCTGTGCCAGAAGGCGGCAAACACGGCCGACACGGTGGTTTGCCCGGCGGGTTTATGCGACACCGCTGTGCCGGTTCGTTTGAGCGATCGCTTGGTCGGATTTCTCCAAGTCGGCCAGGTTTTCAAAAAGAAGCCCACCGAGGCACAGTTTAACAAAGTGGTTCAACTATGTAATAAATGGGGGCTGGCGGTTCCACGTGAAATCCTTCGCAAGGCATATTTCTCGGGCAAAATCGTTTCGCCCAAGGAGCATGAATCAGTAGTGAAGCTTCTGTCCATTTTTGCGCAACACCTGGCGATGGTTAGCAATCAGGTCTTCATCCAGCAGGAAAATGCGGAGCCGCCGGTCATGACCAAGGCTCGCGCCTATATTCACGAACATCAAACCGAGGAACTCAAACTCGGTCAGGTCGCCAAGGCCGTCAACATGAGTAGTTTTTACTTCTGCAAAACTTTTAAAAAGATTTCCGGAATTAATTTTACCGATTACGTGGCTCGCATCCGCATTGAGAAATCAAAAAATCTTTTGCTCAATCCCAATCTGCGCGTCAGCGAAATCGCGTTTGAAGTGGGCTTCCAGTCGCTCACGCATTTCAACCGCGTGTTCAAAAAAATCCTAGGCCAATCTCCCACGGATTATCGAGCCCAGTTGCTGTCTCATTGATACGATTGTTTGTGCCTGAGCTTCGCCCAGAAAGGCTGTCGACCGTTTTTGACTCAGCAATTGGCATTGGCATTGGCCGTCAAATTTCCGATAGTCCCGCCAGCAACGGGATGAAAAAAAATATAAAATTGTCCAATGCTAGGCGCTTAGCTTCGTCTGAATCCGCCGTGCATGACCGCGAAGAACGATTGCGCGCCATTTTGGAAACAGCCGTTGAAGGTATCATCACCATCGACGAGCGCGGCACAATCGAGTCCTTCAATCCCGCCTCGGAAAAAATCTTCGGCTACAGCGCCACTGAAGTCATCGGCAAAAATATCAAAGTGCTGATGAGCACTCCGCACCGCGAACAGCATGATGGCTATTTAAAAAACTACCAACAAACCGGTCATGCCCAGATCATCGGCATCGGCCGTGAAACCTTTGCGCGCAAAAAAGACGGCAGCCTGTTTCCAATAGATTTATCCGTCAGCGAAGTGAAGCTGAGCGACCGACGGATTTTTACCGGCTTCATCCGCGACATCACGGAACGCAAGCGGCTGGAAAAGGAAATTCTTGAAATCAGCGAGCGCGAGCAGCGCCGCATCGGTCAGGATTTGCACGATGGTCTGTGCCAGCAACTGGCGGGCATCGAAATGTTGAGTCAGGTGCTCGCCAAAAAACTGGCGGCAAAATCGAAGGACGGTTCCGCCCGCGCCACGGAAATCGCCAAAGCCGTGCGCGAAGCCATCAGCCAAACGCGATTGCTGGCACGCGGGCTTTCCCCCGTCACACTGGAGTCGGAAGGTCTCATGTCCGCCTTGACAGAACTAGCGTTGAACACTGAGAAAATGTTCCACGTGCGTTGTAATTTTGATTGTCCCGTGGTTGTAAAATTCAACGACCATGCGGCAGCGACGCATTTATTTCGGATTGCTCAGGAGGCAGTTTCCAACGCCATCAAGCACGGGCGGGCGAAAATCATTTCCATTCAACTACACGAAAGCCCCAGCCATCTGCATTTGCAGGTGAGCGACAACGGCGGGGGGTTTCCCAAGAAATTTTCCCGCAGTTCCGGCATGGGGTTGGGCATCATGCAGAGCCGCATCGGCATGGTGGGCGGCACGGTCAGCATCGAACGCCAGCCAACCGGCGGCACCTGCGTCATTATCTTGGCGCCAAAAATCCGCTAAACCATGTCCGCCAAAAATAAAAATCCCGAGCGGCGCATTCTCATCGTGGATGATCACCCGATGATGCGCAACGGACTGGCCCAGCTCATCAACAATGAACTGGGGCTCAAAGTCAGTGCCGAAGCGGATACGGCTGGACAGGCAATTGATCTGGCGGCCAAACAGAGGTTCGATCTCGCCTTGCTAGACATTTCCCTGCCGGATAAAAGCGGTCTGGAACTCATCAAAGATTTGCGCGCCTTGCAACCGGAGTTGCCCATACTCGTCGTCTCAATGCACGATGAAATGATTTATGCCGAGCGCGTGCTGCGCGCGGGTGGCCGCGGTTACATCATGAAACAGGCGGGCGGCGAAAAGTTTCTCGGCGCAATCCGGCAGGTTCTGGCCGGACAGATTTTTGTCAGTGATAAAATGTCCGCGCGCATTTTGGAGATTTTCTCCGGACGGCAATCAAAAACCGCCAGCTCGCCGGTGCAGAAACTTTCCGACCGCGAGTTTGAGGTGTTTCAACTAATCGGCCAAGGTATTGGCACGCGCGATCTCGCAGCGCAATTGCATTTGAGTGTCAAGACCGTCGAAGTTCACCGCGCGAATATCAAAAAGAAGTTGAATCTAAAGACAGCACCGGATCTCGTCCGACAGGCTGTTCGCTGGTTTGATTCCCAGAATCGAGTCTGACCTCCGATTTTTTCCCACCCCAGACGGGACGGCTTCGCAATAAACGGTGATGATTTGGCAATTAGCGAGAAGTTTGCCATCCGTAGCGTGTGTCATTTTGCTTCTGTCAGACACAACTATTTATGAGCAACCTTTCCAGTCCCGTTTCGACCATTGAATCCGCACACGACATTCTGCGCCACAGCAGTCGCAGGTCATTGGATTCAATTTTTTCGCCCCAATCCGTCGCCGTCATCGGCGCGACAGAAAATCTCGGTAGCGTCGGTCGGACAATCCTTGAGAATCTGATCAAAGGCGGATTCGCTGGTAAAATCTTTCCGGTCAACCCCAAACGCGACACCGTGCTCGGCGTAAAGGCGTATCCCAGCATCACCGCCGTGCCGGAGAAAGCGGACCTCGCCGTCATCATCACCCCACCCGCGACCGTGCCCGGCATCGTCAAAGATTGCGGCAAGGCGGGCGTGAAAGGCGTCATTATTATTTCCGCCGGCTTCAAAGAAATCGGCCCGGTTGGCGTCGAACTCGAACGTCAGGTTTTGGAGGAGGCGAACAAGGCCGGCATCCGCATCGTCGGACCAAACTGCTTGGGCGTGATGGTTCCCGGCGCGAAATTTAACGCGACGTTTGCGGCGGACATGGCGAAGCCGGGCAGCGTCGGTTTCATCAGCCAGAGCGGCGCGCTCTGCACGGCAATCCTCGACTGGAGCTTGAAGGAAAACGTCGGTTTTAGTGCGTTCGTCTCGCTCGGCTCCATGCTCGATGTCGGCTGGGGCGATTTGATCAACCATCTCGGGGATGATCCGAACACGAAGAGCATCGTCATTTACATGGAATCCATCGGCGATGCGCGATCATTTCTTTCTGCCGCGCGCGAAGTCGCGTTGACTAAGCCGATCATCGTCATCAAGCCCGGGCGCACGGAAGCCGCCGCCAAAGCCGCCGCGTCCCACACCGGTTCGCTCACGGGCAGTGACGAAGTTTTACAGGCGGCATTCCAGCGCGTAGGTGTTTTGCGCGTGGAGGCGATTTCCGAATTGTTCGACATGGCGGAAGTTCTCGGCAAACAGCCGCGCCCGAAGGGCCCGCGCCTCACCATCGTCACGAATGCCGGCGGTCCGAGCGTCATCGCCACGGACATGCTCATCGGCAGCGGCGCGCAACTGGCCGACCTTTCGCCGGAGACGATGGCGGCGTTCAACGCCATCCTCCCGCCGACGTGGAGCCATAATAATCCCGTGGACATCATCGGCGATGCCAAGCCCGAGCTATACGCCAAGGCCGTGGAAATCGCGGCGAACGATCCTAACACCGACGGATTGCTGGTCATTCTCACACCGCAGGCGATGACCGATCCGACCGCGACCGCCGAATGTCTGAAGCCTTACGCGCACATTGCGAACAAACCAGTCATCGCGAGCTGGATGGGCGCGGACATTGTGGCGAAAGGCGAAGACATCCTAAACGCGGCGAACATTCCGACTTTCAAGTATCCGGATCGCGCAGCGAAATCATTTTATTACATGTGGCGCTACTCGGAAAATTTGCGCCAGCTTTACGAAACGCCCGCCAGCGCGCCGGACGATGAACGCGGCCAGATTGACCGCGACAAAGCCGCCGCCATCATTAACGAAGTCCGCCAGTCCGGACGCACAATTCTCACAGAATTTGAATCCAAAAAATTGCTCGCCGCCTACGGCATCCCGACCGTCGAGACACACATCGCCACCACCGAAGGCGACGCGGTGAAGCAAGCCGCGCGGCTCGGCTTCCCCGTCGTGCTGAAATTGCATTCCGAAACCATCACGCACAAGACCGACGTGGGCGGGATCCAACTCAACCTGCGCACCGCCTCCGCCGTTCGTCAGGCATGGAAAGCAATTGAAACTTCCGTGACCAAAAAAGTCGGCAAAGAACACTTCCTCGGCGTCACCGTGCAGCCGATGATCAAACTGGAAGGCTACGAAATCATCATTGGCAGCAGCATTGATCCGCAATTTGGGCCGGTTCTGCTCTTCGGCACCGGCGGCCAGTTGGTGGAAGTTTACAAAGACCGCGCGCTCGGTTTGCCGCCGCTCAACGCCACGCTCGCGCGGCGCATGATGGAACGCACCAAGATTTACACCGCGTTGAAAGGCGTGCGCGGTCGCAAGGCCACGGACATCAACGCGCTCGAACAATTGCTCGTCCGCTTCAGCCAGCTCGTCGTCGAGCAACCGTGGATTTCCGAAATCGATATCAATCCCCTGCTCGTCTCGTCCGAACGCATCTTCGCGCTCGACGGCCGCGTGGTCTTGCACGATTCCAAGACGCCGGAAAGCCAGTTACCCAAGTCCGCCATCCGGCCCTATCCGAATCAATACGCCACGCCGTGGAAATTCAAAAACAAAGCGCCCGCCATCATCCGCCCCATCAAGCCAGAGGACGAACCGTTGATGGTGAAATTTCACGAGACCTTGTCCGAGGAAAGTGTTTACAACCGTTATTTCGCCGCGCTGAAACTATCGCAACGCGTCGCGCACGAACGCATGACGCGTATTTGTTTCAATGATTACGACCGCGAAATCGCGCTCGTTGCTGAGCTGAAAGTCCCGAAAGGCGAGGAGAAGAAAATCCTCGGCGTTGGCCGGTTGAGCAAACAGCACGCGACGAATGAAGCGGAATTCGCGATTCTTGTCAGCGACGAATGGCACGCGCAAGGCCTCGGCACCGAACTGCTGCGCCGCCTCATCGAGATCGGGCGCGCCGAAAAACTCACGCGGATTTCCGGACAGGTCCTGGCCGAGAACCACGCCATGCACCACATCTGCCGGAAGGTCGGCTTCAACGTCGTCCACGACTCGGACAGCAATCTTTACACCGCAAGTTACAACTATTGAACCGCCATGAAAAAAACACCCGTTTTCAAAACCATTGACGGTTGCGAGGCCGCCGCGCATGTTGCTTATCGCTTGAACGAAGCGATGGCGATTTATCCCATCACGCCGTCATCTCCCATCGCGGAGTGGTGCGATCAATGGGCGGCGGAAGGCAAAAAAAACATCTGGAACACGCAGCCGGCCATCGTCGAAATGCAAAGCGAAGGCGGCGCGGTCGGTGCGGTTCACGGCATGCTGCAAACCGGTTCCATCAGCACGACGTTTACCGCGTCGCAAGGTTTGCTGCTGATGATACCGAATATGTTCAAGTTCGCTGGCGAACTGCTGCCAACGGTATTTCACGTCACGGCCCGCACCGTAGCCACGCACGCGCTTTCCATTTTTGGTGATCACAGCGACATCATGGCGTGTCGCTCGACCGGCTGGGGGATGCTCGGCGCGGCGTCCGTGCAGGAGGCGATGGATTTCGCGCTGATTTCGCAGGCGGCCTCGTTCCGTTCGCGGCTGCCGTTCATCCATTTCTTCGACGGCTTCCGCACGTCGCACGAAGTTTCCAAGATTGAAATGCTCGACGAATCCGTTTTGCGCGCGCTGATTGATGACAAAATCATCGCGGAAATTCGCGCCCGCGCCATGTCGCCGGATCAGCCGATTCTGCGCGGCACAGCGCAAAATCCTGACGCTTTTTTCCAAGGTCGCGAGGCGGCCAATAACTTTTACGCCGCCTGCCCCGATATCGTCCAGCGCGTCATGGACGAATTTGCCGAACAAACTGGCCGCAAATATAAATTGTTCGATTATTACGGCGCACCGGATGCCGAAAACGTCATCGTGCTGATGGGTTCCGGTTGTGAAGCCGCCGAGGAAACGGTGGAACATCTGAACCGCAATGGCGCGCGGCTCGGCGTCATCAAAGTTCGCCTCTATCGTCCGTTTGACGGCAAACGGTTTGTCGAGGCGCTGCCGGCATCCGTCCGCAAGATTTCGGTGCTGGATCGCACCAAGGAGCCGGGCGCAACGGGCGAACCGCTGTATCAGGATTGTCTCACGGCGATCCTCGAAGAAATGTCCGCCGGCCGTTCGCAGCTCAAAGTTTTGCCAAAAGTTCTCACCGGTCGCTACGGCTTGTCGTCCAAAGAATTCACGCCCGCTATGATCAAAGCGGTGTTCGACAACCTTGCGAGCGAGACACCCAAAAACCATTTCACCGTCGGCATCAACGACGATGTTTCCAACTCGAGTCTGCCGTTTGATCCGGAATTTTCCACGGAACCGGCCAATGTCGTCCGCGCTTTATTTTACGGGCTCGGCGCGGACGGGACCGTTGGCGCGAATAAAAATTCTATCAAAATCATCGGCGAGGAAACGAACAATTACGCGCAGGGCTATTTCGTTTATGACTCGAAGAAATCTGGTTCCATGACCGTATCACACTTGCGTTTCGGGCCGCAGCCGATCCGCTCGACGTATCTGATTTCCAGCGCCAATTTCATCGCCTGCCATCTACCGGGATTCCTCGAACGCTACGAAATGTTGCGCAGTCTCGTCCCCGGCGGAACATTTCTGCTCAACACGCCGCACAGCAAGGAAGAAATCTGGAGCCAGTTGCCGACGCCGGTGCAACAGACTTTGCTCGCGAAAAAAGCGAAGTTGTTTGTGATCGACGCCACCAAAGTCGCAAAAGAAAGCGGCATGGGCGGGCGCATCAACACCATCATGCAGGTCTGCTTCTTCGCGCTGTCCGGCGTGCTGCTCAAGGACGAGGCGATTGATGCGATCAAGAATTCCATCAAGAAAACCTACGGCAAAAAGGGCGAGGAAGTTGTGAAGATGAATTTGCAAGCCGTGGACAACACGCTGGCGCATCTGCACGAAGTCGCGGTGGTGAACAATAAGATGAACGGCACGGGCGCGTTGCTGCCGCCGATTTCGCCGGACGCGCCGGAATTCGTGCGCGACGTCCTCGGCAAATTGGCGTCAGGTTTTGGCGATGAACTACCAGTCAGCGCCTTCCCGATTGACGGCACGTTTCCGACTGCCACCGCGCAGTTTGAAAAGCGCAATCTCGCCATTGAAATTCCCGTCTGGGACGAAAAGACGTGTATCCAATGCCTCAAGTGCGTGGCGATCTGCCCGCACGCGACGATTCGCGCAAAAGTGTATGACGCGGCGGAATTGAAAAATGTGCCGGCGACATTCAAGGTCACGGACGCCCGCGTGCCGGAATTCAAAGGCTTAAAATTCTCGCTGCAAGTCGCCGCGGAAGATTGCACGGGTTGCGCGCTCTGCGTGGACGTGTGCCCGGCCAAGAACAAAACCGAGGCCAGACTCAAGGCCATCAACATGCGGCCGCAAGCGCCGTTACGCGCGGCGGAGCGCGACAACTGGAATTATTTTCTGACGCTGCCGGAATTTGACCGGCGCAAAATCAAGACCGCCACGTTGCGGCAACAGCAGATTTTGCAGCCGCTCTTTGAGTTCAGCGGCGCGTGCGCGGGTTGCGGCGAGACGCCGTATATCAAAATGCTCACGCAATTATTCGGCGACCGCGCGGTGATTGCCAATGCGACGGGCTGCTCGTCAATCTACGGCGGCAATCTGCCGACGACGCCTTACACCAAGAACGCGCAAGGGCGCGGGCCGACGTGGTGCAACTCGCTGTTCGAAGATAACGCGGAATTCGGCCTCGGCTTCCGCGTCTCGATTGACAAGCAGAAGCAGTTTGCTGAAGAGCTGGTGAAAAAACTCGCGCCGCAATTGGGCGATGATTTTGCCACCGAAATTCTGCTGGCGAATCAAAGCGACGAAACGGGTATTTACGACCAGCGCGAACGCGTGGTGGCGCTGAAACAAAAACTGGCGGGCATCAATTCACCGGAAGCGAAGTTGCTGTTGCCCTTGGCCGACCAACTCGTAAAAAAGAGCGTTTGGATTGTCGGCGGCGACGGCTGGGCTTACGACATCGGCTACGGCGGCTTGGATCATGTGCTGGCTAGCGGTCGAAAGGTCAATGTGCTGGTGATGGACACGGAAGTTTATTCTAACACCGGCGGCCAGATGAGCAAGGCGACGCCGCGCGGAGCGATTGCAAAATTTGCAGCGGGCGGCAAGCCGGCAGGCAAGAAAGATCTGGGACTGATTGCGATGAGCTACGGCAACATTTACGTTGCGAGCGTGGCTATGGGCGCGAAGGACGAGCATACCTTGAAGGCGTTCGTAGAGGCGGAATCTTTCCCTGGCCCGTCGCTCATCATTGCTTACAGCCATTGCATCGCGCATGGCATCGCGCTGGACACGGGCATCGGTGCACGTCAACAAAAGCTCGCGGTTGAGTCCGGCCAATGGCTGTTGTATCGCTACGACCCGCGCCGCGCGGAACGCGGCGAGAATCCGTTACAGGTGGATTCCAGCGCGGCGAAATCGAAAGTGAAAGATTTCATGATGACGGAAAACCGTTTCAAGATGCTCACCAAGAGCAAACCGGACGACGCGAAACGGTTCTTCGAGCAATCGCAGTGCGATGCGGACAAGCGCTGGAAATTTTATCAATTCATGGCCGCCCGCGACACGCAGACGGAAATCCCGGCTCAACCCTGAAACTAAAAACATATGGATCTCACCACTCATTATCTCGGTTTGAAACTGCGCTCACCGCTGGTTGTTTCGGCGTCGCCGCTCTCGGAGAACATCGACAACTTGAAACGTATGGAGGATGCGGGCGCGGCGGCGATTGTGCTGCATTCGCTGTTCGAGGAACAGTTACGGCAGGATCGGCTGGAGTTGCATCAGCGTCTGGAATACGGCACAGAAAGTTATGCCGAGGCGTTGACGTATTTCCCCGACGCGGAAGAATACCACCTCGGTCCAGAGGAATACCTGCGCCACATCTGGCAGGCCAAGCAGTCCACGAAAGTTCCCATAATCGCCAGTTTGAACTGCTCGTCCGTGGGCGGCTGGACGGAATACGCCAAGCAAATTCAGCGCGCAGGCGCGGACGCGTTGGAGCTGAATATTTATTACATCCCGACCGACATGAATTTGACCGGCGAAATGGTTGAGGAAACCTACCTCAACATTCTGCGCGCGGTGAAGGCCGAGGTGACGATTCCCGTGGCGGTGAAATTAAGTCCGTTCTTTAGCAACTTCGCCAACATGGCTAAGCGGCTCGATCAGACGGGCGCGAATGGATTGGTGCTGTTCAACCGGTTTTACCAACCGGACATCGAGTTGGAAACGCTGGA
>JBAXIY010000092.1:0-10219 GCA_037138135.1 Verrucomicrobiia bacterium | reverse complement strand
ATGACAGCGTTCCAGTCGGCTTCAGAAAAATCCTTGGCGGGCGCACGGCGAATGATACCCGCATTGTTCACCAACACATCAATCTTGCCAGCCTTCGCGAGAACCTGCGCGATGACATCATGCGATTCTTTTTGCGTGCCCGTGCCGAGGTCGGCGTTGTGCGCTACAAAACTTCCGCCGACGGCTTGCACCGCTGCGCCCGTGTCTGCCAGATCGCTGCGCGCCACACCAACAACCGTTGCGCCTTCTTTAGCGAATGCAACGCAGATGGCTTGACCGATGCCACGGCTTGCTCCGGTGACGACCACGACTTTGTTTTTGAAACGCATAAAAATGCTAACGGTTAAAATATATCTCCCATATTGCTCCAATCGTTGCGGCGATACTGGCCAACACCAGAATGCCACCTATCACATACGCAATAATTACAGTTTCCTTTGAGCCTTTCTGTGAGAATGGATTGGTTTTAGGACTTGGGTGTTTAACAAATTCGTAAACTTCCTTGAGTTCGAAATAATTTCCACAGATTTGTTCACCACATCTGACACACTTACAATCAACAAAAACTCCAAGATGGTCTCTCTCTTCCAAAAGATGACTGCATTTTTCCATGATAACTTTCACCGAAGGTCTTGCGGTTTCACCGCGTCCATGTCGTCGAACATCTGATTCTCGCCCGCCATGCCCCAGATGAATTTGTAATTGCCCGTGCCGACGCCAAAGTGCATGGACCAGTTCGGCGAGAGCGCCACTTCCTCGTTGTGCAAAAACACATGGCGCGTCTCCTGCGGTTCACCAAAAAAGTGCGAGACAATCTTGTCACCGAGGTCGAAGTAAAAATAAATCTCCGTGCGTCGCCAATGGGTGTGCGACGGAAATGAATTCCAAACATTACCCGGCTCGAGTGCGGTGAGCCCCATCACGAGCTGACAACTTTGAATGCCGCCTTGATGGATAAATTTATAAATCGTCCGTTTGTTGGAAGTTTCCTGTGCGCCGAGATTGACCGGCGCGGCTTCGGACGATTTCATCATGCGCGCCGGATGCGCCGCGTGCGCGGGACAGGAGAGAAAATAAAACTTCGCCGGATTTTTCGCATCATCGCTGCTGAACGAAACCGACTTCGTTCCCATCGGCAGATAAACGCAATCCAATTTCTCCAGCGCGAAGGTCTGACCATCGGCAATCACCTTCCCTGCCCCGCCGACATTGATGGCACCAAGTTCGCGACGTTCGAGGAAGAAGGCGCGGCCAGTCTCTTTGTGGTTCGGCAACTCAATCGCTTTTGCGGTCGGCATCACGCCGCCGACGACTAGGCGATCAAGATCGGTGAAATGGCCAGTGATTTCGCCCGGCACAAACAGATTGGAAATAGAAAACGTGTCGCGCAATTCCTGCGTGGACATTCTAATCAAGTCCTGCGGGCGCGGGGTGCGGCGGATAAGGGTTTCAAGCATGAAAGCAGCTTGGCAGAAATGAATATTGCGGACAAGAATTTGCCGCACGGACGGAATTCCCAAACCAATCAGGGGGACGCCGGCGCCTGCCAGCCTCCGCCCAGCGCCTGGTAAAGCTGAACCACCGCGAGCCACTCGCCTACCTGCGTTTGCACCTGCGCGCGTTGGGTCGGATAAAGCTCCTGCTGCGCCTGCAACACTTCGTAATAACTCGACTTGCCATTCATGTATCGTTGAGTTGCCAGAACCACCGAGGATTCCAATGCCGCCACGGCTTGGCCGTCGAAAACATATTTGTCTGCCAGCTTCTGGCGGGCGATCAGGGCATTGGCAACTTCCTGAAATGCGGTCAACACGCTTTGTTGATACGCGGCCTTGGACTCGTCAAATTTTGCCTTGGCGGCACGATAGCCGGCACGCAGTTTGCCACCCTGAAAAACCGGGCCGGACAATGTGCCGCCGAGATCCCACAGATTTCCCGAACTGCCGGTGAACGACGACAGCTCCGGACTTGCCCGGCCCAGCAACGTCGTCAGGCCGATTTGGGGAAAGAAATTCGCAATGCTCACGCCAATATTCGCGTTGGCAGCGATCAGTAATTGTTCGGCGCTCATTACGTCGGGACGGCGGCGCAGCAGCTCGCTCGGCAGGCCGGCGGGAATTTCCGGCGTCAATTGCGTCCGATTCGTCAGCGAACCGCGCGGGATCGAACCCGGGTTACGGCCCAACAAAACACTCAACTGGTTTTCCGCCGTCGCAATTTGGATTTCCAGTTGCGGAATGATGGCGGCAGCGTTTGCGAGGGCGGCGGCGGCGCGATCGGTCTCGAGCTTGGAGGCAACGCCCTGATTCAAACGCTCGTCGAAAATCCGATAGCTACCGGCGTAAGCGTTCGTGGCGGCGCGCTGGATCGCCAATTCCTGATCAAGATCGAGCAATTGGAAATAGGCCGTGGCCACTCCGGCAACCAGCATGACCTGCACGCTCCGGCGGGCGGCATCCGTGGCCAGATATTGCGCGCGCGCCGCCTCGCTAGAACGGCGGATGCGACCCCAAAAATCAATTTCCCAAGCCAGGCCGAGCGTGAGTTGTGCAGAGCTAGCGGTCCCGCCGTTCAAACCGGCGGGCGAATTATAAAGTGCATTTTGGCCGCGTCCGATATCGCCGTTGTAACCAATCTGCGGGAAAAATGCCGAGTTCGCAGCGGCGGCTTGATTGCGCGCCTGCTCCACGCGTGCCACGGCATGCTTAAGGTCGTAGTTATTCGTGAGCGCGGTGCCAATCAGATTTTGTAATTGCGGATCCTGAAATACTTGCCACCAACCCAAATCGGCAAATGAATTGGTCGTCTGGTTTTCCGTGGAGCGGAATTGTGCCGGCGCTTTTATTGTCGGCCGCTGGTAGTTGGGGCCGACCGCGCAGCCAGCCAAAGCAACGAGCGCCACTAAAAACAGGAAATTCTGAAAACGCAGGTTCATATCAGTGTTTTCCATTCGCGACGGCGGCCGCAATCGGTGCGGAGCCGTCCGGTTTTGCCGCCGCGTGTTTTTCGCCGCCCAATTTTTCGATGACGTAGAAAGTGACCGGAATCAGGAAAATCGCCAGGAAACTCGCCGCGCACATGCCGCCGATGACGGCGAAGCCCATCACCTGCCGCGACAACGCACCCGCGCCGCTCGCCTTGGCCAGCGGCACGCAGCCGAGGATGAACGCGAAGCTTGTCATCAAAATCGGGCGTAGGCGCAGCTTCGCGCCTTTGAGCGCGGCTTCGATTAGCGGCGTGCCTTGCTCGTATTCCATTTTACAGAATTCGACGATGAGGATCGCGTTCTTCGCCGACAAACCAATGAGCATCACAAGACCGATCTGCGCGTAAACGTTGTTCTCAAAATGTCCGATCATCAGACCTGCGAACGCGCCGAACACCGCGATAGGTGTGCCGAGTAACACACTGAACGGTAGGCTCCAACTTTCATATTGCGCGGCGAGAATCAGAAAGACACACAGCAGCGAGAAGGCGAAGATAACCATTGGTGAAACACCTTGTTGCGCCTTCTTTTCCTGATAGCTCATGCCGAGATAATCAAAACCCATGTCCGCCGGCTGGGTTGCTTGGAAAACTTCTTCCATCGCTTTCATCGCCTGCGCGGAGCTGACGCCGGGTTTGGCCGAAGCGTTGATCTGGGCGGCTTGATACAAATTGTAACGCATCGTGAATTCCGGCCCGGTCGTCTCGGAAATTTTCGTCAGGGCGCCGAGCGGCACCATCTGGTTGGTGTTGTTCAGCACGTAGAACTGGCCGAGGTTTTTCGCCTGCGTGCGGTAATCACCCTCGGACTGCACATACACCTGCCACTGGCGGCCGAAGCGGTTGAAATAATTCACGAACGCGCCGCCCATGAAGCATTGCATCGTCTGGTAAACGTCCTGCAACTTCACGCCCTGCTGCAAGACGAGGTCGTTGTCCACATCCACCTTGACCTGCCGCACGGACGGCAGAGCCGTGGTGAAGACGCGGGCGAGTTCCGGCCGTTTTTGGGCTTCCTCCAAAAACTTCTTAAGATTCGTCGCGAGGTAATCAAAACCTTTGCCAGCGCGGTCTTCGAGCACGAACGTCACGCCGCCCGAAGTGCCGACACCGGGAATCGCCGGTGGTGGAAACACCATCGCGATCGCGCCAGGAATTTTGCTGAACTCGCGGTTGAGGTGCATCATGATCGCACGGTATTTTTCCTCCGGTGCCTTGCGCTCGTCCCATTTTTTCAGCGAGATAAAGAAGAAGCTGCTGTAGGTGTTCACTACGCCGCTCAACATGCTGTAGCCGATGACCGAGGAATAATACTGAACACCGGGAGTGTTCTTCAAAATCTCTTCGCACTGCTTGACCACCGCGTCGTTGCGTTGGGCCGAAGCCGCATCCGGCAACTGCACACCGCCGAAAATGTAGCCTTGATCTTCATCTGGCAAAAAACTCGTGGGGATTTTCTTGCCCATAAACGCCGTCAACACCACTGCGCCGGCTAACAAGATCAACGCGATGGAACTTTTGTGAATCAAAAACCGGCACGCGCCGACATATTTGTCCGTCGCAAAACCAAAGCATTTGTTAAAGCCGTCAAAAAATTTCTGGAGCAGGCCGGCGCCTTTTTTCTTAGGCCGCAGGAGCAGCGCCGCCAGCGCCGGCGATAGCGTCAGCGCGTTGAACGCCGAGATGATGACAGACACCGCGATCGTCACGGCGAACTGCTGATACAACCGGCCCGTGATCCCCGGAATGAACGCCGTCGGCACAAACACTGCCGCGAGAATGATGGCAATCGCAATGACCGGCCCCGTCACTTCCTGCATGCCTTTCAGAGCCGCTTCTTTCGGCGATAGTCCGTTCTCGATATGATGCTCGACGATTTCGACAACGACAATGGCGTCGTCCACGACCAGCCCAATGGCCAGCACTAGTCCGAAGAGCGAGAGCGTGTTGATGGAGAAGCCGAACATCGGAAATAACATGAACGTGCCGACCAACGACACCGGCACCGCAAGCAAGGGAATCAACGTTGCGCGCCAACCTTGTAGGAAAACAAAAACAACGATGAGGACGAGGAAGATTGCTTCTACCAGCGTGTGCTCAATTTCTTTCATGCCCTCGGTCACCGCGAGCGTGGTATCCATCGCCACGACGTAATCCATGTCCGGCGGGAAGTTTTGCTTCAGTTTTTCCATCAGCGCCTTCGCCTTTTTCGCGGCGTCCACGGCGTTGGAATCCGGCAACTGATACAGCGCGATGAGCGCGGCGGGCTTGCCGTTCAACCGGCCAACCATGTCGTAGTTTTGCGCGCCCAGTTCGACCCGCGCGATGTCTTTCACGCGGACGATCGCGCCACCGGGCGCGGCGCGGAGCACGATGTTTTCGAATTCCTCCGCCGACTGCAGCCGGCCCGACGCGCGCACGGCATAGGTGTATTGCTGCCCCTTGGGAATCGGTTCGCCGCCAATTTTGCCGGCGGGGTTCACGTTGTTTTGTGCCTGCACCGCGTTGATGATTTCCGGCACGGTGATGCCCATTTGTGCCAATCGGTCGGGCCGCACCCACAGGCGTATGGCGTATTGGCCGGCGCCAAAAACGGAAACGCTCGCGATGCCCGGCACGCGCGTCATCTGGTCATTGATGTTAATGAAAGCGTAGTTCGCGAGGAAAATGTTGTCGTAGGTGCCGTTGGGCGAAGTGAGCGCAAATAGCAGCAGCGGCGCGGAGGTGGATTTCTGCACCGTGACGCCCTGCGTGTTAACGGCGCTCGGCAACTGCGAATTCGCCTGACCCTGCCGCATCTGGGAAAGAATCTGGTCGGTATTCGGATCGGTCTTGACGCCAAAATCCACCGTCAATTTCATCGTGCCGTTATTCGCGTTGAGCGAATACATGTATTCCATGTTGTCCACGCCGGACATCTGCTGCTCAATCGGCACGGCCACGGACTGCTGCACGGTCATCGCGTCGGCACCCGGATAGGTAGCGTTCACCTGAATCTGCGGGTCGGCGATGTTCGGGAATTGCGCGATGGGCAGGCCAATCATCGCGACGATACCGATGATCACCATCAGGATGGAAATCACCATCGCGACGATGGGCCGGTTGATGAAAAATTTTGCCATGACGGAAAATGCTTAAGCGCCGCGTTAGAGTTTCGGCGCGGCGACGTCCTTGGCCAACGAACCGAGCGGCACCGGATTGACGATGATGCCCTCGCGCAATTTCTGGAGTCCTTCAGCCACCACCCGGTCGCCGGCTTTCAACGGCCCTTTCACGACCCACAGTTCGCCGTCTGTTTCGCCGGTCAGGATGGGCCGGATGCTCACCTTGTTATCCGCGCCGACGATGGCGATCAGCTTGCGTCCCTGAATTTCCGCAACGGCGCACTGTGGCACCAGCAGTGCATCTTTGTTTACGCCAATCTGCGCGCGGACGCGGACAAACATTCCAGGCACCAGAATCCGGTCGGGATTCGGAAATTCGCCGACCAGCCGGATGGTGCCGGTTTTTACATCAATCTGGTTGTCGGAAAAACGAATGCGGCCCAGCTCCGGATAAACCGTTCCCGTCGCCAGTGTCAGTTGCAACGGAATATTGTTACTCCCATGCGCGGCCAACCCGGCGGCGACGCGTTGTTCCATAATCTGCGTCATCAACTGTTGCGACAGGGAAAAATAAGCGCGGATGGGATCCACCGTCGTCACCGTGGTCAGGGCGCCGGAACCAGGACCGACCAAATTGCCGACTTGCGCTTGCGCGAGACCGGCCACGCCATCAATGGGCGAAAGGATTTTGCAAAACTGATAATTCAGCCGGGCGACTTCTGCTGCGGCCACGGCGGCGGCATTGGCCTGAATGGCATCGTCAAGTTCCTGCTGGCTGATGGCCTGCGTTTTGGCCAGCGGCGTGTAACGCTCCACATCCTGTGAAGTCTTGATCGCCTTGGCTTCCGCCTGATCCAACGCCGCCTTGTAAGTTCGGTCGTCAATTTGGAACAGCACCTGCCCGTTCGTCACCACGCTGCCTTCCGAGTAATTCCGGCTGACCAAATAACCGCTCACCTGCGCGGAAATGGTGGCATTCACGTCCGCTTCCAGCGTGCCGACCGCCACGCTGTAAATGGGCACATCTTGCTTCACCACCGAAACCACCTCGACCGTCGGCGCGGGCGGGGCGGCTGCTGGCTCAATTTTTTTGCAGCCGGAAAATACGGCGAGCACGGCCAGCGCCAGAAATGGCATTGCCCGCCTGATAATGGTTGGTTCTTTCATGTCCCTCTAAATTTTATAATTTGATTGGCAAGTATTCAGCATGCCAGTGTTTTTTCCAGAGAAAACTCACGCTTGTCCCGGCATCCTAATTTGTTAGATTCCCAATTCTTCGAATTATTTTATGACAAAACGCAAACTTCGTTACGGCATGGTCGGCGGCGGGCAGAACGCTTTCATCGGCGCGGTGCATCGCATGGCCGCAAATCTCGACGGTCAAATTGAACTCGTCGCGGGCGCGTTCTCGTCCGACGCGAAAAATTCGCAGGCGACGGGCGAGCAACTATTCCTGAACCCAAAACGCGTCTATGGCAGCTACGGCGAAATGGCCAAGGCCGAGGCGGCCTTGCCCGCCGATGAGCGCATCGATTTCGTCGCCATCGTCACACCGAACTTTCTGCACGCGCCCGTCGCCACCACGTTTCTCAAAGCCGGCTTCCACGTCGTCTGCGACAAGCCGATGACCTTGACGGTGAAGGAAGCGAAGGCTTTGCGCGAAGCAGTTCGTAAGTCGGGAAAAGTTTTTGCCCTCACGCATAACTACACCGGCTATCCGATGGTCAAAGAAGCACGCGAACTCGTCCGCACCGGCAAGCTCGGCAAGATTCTAAAAGTCGTCGCCGAATATCCACAGGGCTGGTTACTCGACAAGATTGAGGCGGACGGCCAGAAACAGGCATCGTGGCGACTCGACCCGAAGAAGGCGGGTTCCAGTAGTTGCGTAGGCGATATCGGCACGCACGCAGAAAATCTCGGCCGCTACATCACCGGCCTGAAGATTGATGAATTGTGCGCGGAGTTCACCAGCTTCATCCCCGGTCGCAAGTTGGAGGATGACGCGAACATGCTTATCCGTTATCACGGCGGTGCGAAAGGCGTTTTACATTGCTCACAAATTTCCTGCGGCGAGGAAAATAATTTAAACATCCGCGTCTATGGCACGAAAGGTTCGCTCGCATGGCAACAGGAGCATCCGAATGAATTGAAATTTATACCGAAAGGCGAACCCGCGCGCATTCTCCGGCGCGGCAACGGCTACGTTTCCGATGTGGCGAAAAAATTTACGCGCCTGCCGTTCGGTCATCCCGAAGCGTTCATCGAGGCGTTTGCGAATATTTATCTGGAAGCTGTCGCCGCCATCCGCGCCAGCATCGCCGGCAAACGCGGCTCGTTCGATCATCCGACAGTGGATGACGGCGTGGAAGGGGTGGCGTTCATTGAAACCTGCGTGAAGTCCGCCGCGTCTGGCAAATGGACCAAGTTCCCAAAAATTTAATTTAGCAACCGCCCGACCGCTTATCGTCAACATGAACAAGCTTATTCTCGCTGCCGCCATTGCAGTCGCCGCCACCAACCTCGCCCTGTCCCAAGCCGCGAAGAAACCTAAACCCAAAGAGATCGAGATCAACGGCGTTCGCGGTTATCAGGACACGCCGATGGAACCGGACGGATTGTGGCACGTCCATGATCCCGCACGCCCGCAGCCGCCGGTGGTGACGACTGGCAACTTCAGCCAACTCGCGGCTGTTCCTAGCGACGCGATTGTGTTATTTGACGGCAAAGATTTATCGCAGTGGCGCGATCTAAAGACTGGCGACGCGGCGCAATGGACGGTGGCCGACGGTGTGGCCGTTTCCGCCAAGGGTGACATAGTGACGACCAATCGATTTGGGGACATTCAATTGCATCTGGAATTCCGCGAACCCACGCCCCCGCCGGACAGCGGCCAGAGCCGGGGCAACAGCGGCGTGTTTTTGATGGGCCGCTATGAAATTCAGGTGCTCGATTGCTTTGACAACAAAACTTATCCGGACGGCACCACCGGAGGAATTTACGGTCAGCACCCGCCGTTGGCCAACGCCTGTCGTCCCCCCGGCGAATGGGAAACTTATGACATTATCTTCACCACGCCGCATTTTGACGCCGACGGCAAATTGACGACGCCAGCCTACGTGACCGTGATTCTCAATGGCTTGGTGGTGCAGAACCATCAGGCCATCCGTGGCGATACCAACCACCGCACCGTGGGCAAATACACTTCCCACGACGCGACCGGTCCGATTGCCTTGCAATACCACCATAATTCCGTTTCCTTCCGCAACATCTGGGTGCGCCCCGTGCCGCTCGTCAAAGAACCTTGAACAGCGCAGGCGAACGTGCACTAAAATGATAACAAAGCCTTCACAAAGCAGAACGGTTTTTAATTTGCAAAATCACAGGCTGGAATTGCTGGAGGTCAATTTCCAGATGCATTTATCAGTGATCTCATGGTGCTCCTTGTCATAGGCGCGCACTTCAATCTGATTTTCACCGGGAATCAACGAGATGCTTTTCCAAATAAAAACGCCGGCGCCACGATTGTCACTGCTGCCAATGCTGATTCCGTTAAGCCACAGCGTCGGCTTTGGTAAATTGGAATAAACTTTGACGTCAGCCAAATTATTCGTCCGGTCAGTAAATCGCCGGCCGGTGATGTAAAGCGTCGGTTCGTCCGACCAATTGGCTTTGTAAAAATAAAAGGCGTCCTTCTTTATCTGGCGGTCAATCGTGACCAACCCCTTGTCATTGATGGCCGGAATATCACCCTCATGCCGTCCACTCGACGAGAAATCAAACATGTTCCACGCGAAGCTGCCCCATACAAAGGAGCGCGACTTAATGGCCGCCCAATCTGTCTCATGGACGTGCGCCTGCCATTCTTCGGGGTGCCACTGGCCGTTGGTCTTTGGCTGCCGGGCGTTTTCCTCATGCTGCGCCGGGTTCGCACCCGCTCCGTATTCGCTCACACAGAAACCACCGCTGCGGCTGGCGTAACGACGTTGATCCAACCAGGTGCCAAAGTTTTCCAACGACTTGGAACCGCCATACCAGCCCGGATAAATGTTCCAACCGAGCAGGTCGGGGATACGGTTCATCTGGGGATATTTTTCCCGGTCGGTGGCGCCGATGGTCGGGCGCGTCGGGTC
>JBAXIY010000091.1:0-10377 GCA_037138135.1 Verrucomicrobiia bacterium | reverse complement strand
AGTTCGCCCAGCTTGAACGGTGTGCCGCCGAGGCGACCGAGTTGTTCCCGTAATTTTTCCTCGGTAAGCGGAACTTTTTCCGCTTTCGCCAGCGGCATCGTAGATTCGACTTTGGCGACGTGCCCCTCTTCGTCGCGTGCGATGAGCGTGAGCGGTTTGCCGACGAGACCGTGAACTTCGATTTGAATCGGGCGCTGAAATTTTGGTGTGTCGCCGGCGAAACTTTGGCGCAGACGCTTGTCGAGTTCGGGATCGTTGGTCTTCCAAATTTTATCGCCGACGTGGACGCGCAAAAAATCAATGCTGCCGTAGCCGAATCGCAGTTCGGTGAGTTTCTCACCAGCGACTTTGAAACGCGGTTCCTGAATTTCATAAATGCGTCCGCCCTCTTCTTTTTCGTCCGGTTTGCCCGCATCGAAAACAATACCGTCGCCGAGTTTTACCGGAGCGGCAAGATTTATGATGACGCCGTCACGGACAATTTTTTTTACTTCGCCAAGAAAGACGCCGCGTTTTTTGCCGAAGCGCGCGTGGACGAGTTTTTGATTATCGTTGCCAGCGAACCAGCCGGTGAAAAGACCACGCGAGAAACTCATCTCCAATTCGTATTTTTCGGATTGGCCACAGAGACGCAGAGACTCAGAGGTTTTGTTTTGGTCATTGCTCTGTGTCTCTGTGCCTCTGTGGCTAATTCTGTCTAACGCCTGCCGGTAAACGCGGGTGATGCTCGCCACATATTCGGGTGATTTGAGCCGGCCTTCGATTTTCAGCGAGGCGACGCCAGCACGCACGAGTTCCGGCAAAACTTCGAGGCCAGCTAAATCTTGCGGGCTCAATAAATATCTTTTGTCGCCGAGGGGAACTTGCGCGCCGTCGGAAATCAAATCGTAAGGCATCCGGCACGCCTGCGCACATTCACCGCGATTAGCGCTGCGGCCACCGAGTGATTCGCTCGTCAAACATTGGCCGGAATACGCCACGCACAACGCGCCGTGGACAAAAACTTCCAGCGGCAATTCAAATTTTTCTGAACCGAGCGCCGCATTCATCTTCTCGATTTCCGCGATGGAACATTCGCGCGCGAGAACGGCAAGGTTGCAGCCAAGGTTACGGGCGAATTCAATTCCTGCCGCGCTGGAAATCGTCATCTGTGTCGAGGCATGAATCGGAAAATCTAGTGAGATCGAGCGAATCAATTTGCAAATACCCACGTCTTGCACAATTGCGGCGTCTACACCGGCAGAAATAATCGAGTGCAGATAATTTTCCGCATCGGCAATTTCATTTTGAAAAACCAGTGTGTTGAACGTGACGTAGCCTTTGACGCCGCGTCGGTGGAGAAATTCCATGAGCTTCGGCAAGTCGGCTTCGGTAAAATTGTGTGCGCGCATCCGAGCGTTGAATTTATCCAGCCCGAAGTAAATTGCGTCCGCGCCGTTCTCAACGGCGGCTTTAGCACACTCCCAATCGCCGGCAGGCGCGAGGAGTTCCGGCAATTGTGGATGGCGGATTGCGGATTGCGGGCTTGATTCAGATGTGGCGACGCCGGTCATTTCAAATTCAATTTAACAGCGAAGATGCAAAGGCACAAAGCATCTTCGCGCACGGCGAGCGTTTCAAAAAACCGTTTTCATCTGTGTTCATCTGTGTTTAGCTGTGGCGGTAATGATTCATCCCACGGCTATCATTCATCCATCGGCAAAACTTGGCGCAAATATTCGCGTCGGCGCATATACGGTGATTGATGCGGATGTGGAATTGGGCGACGGGTGCGTGGTTGGGCCGCAGGTTTATCTGACAGGCGTCACTAAAATTGGCAGCGGAAATAAGTTTCATGCTGGCTGCGTTATCGGCGATGCGCCGCAGGATTTGAAATATCAGGGCGAACCGACACGCGTGGACATTGGCGATAACAATGTTTTCCGCGAACACGTCACCGTCCATCGCTCCAATAAAACGGCGGAGGCAACCGTGATTGGTGCCAATAATTTATTCATGGCCGGCGCCCACGTCGCGCACAATTGCGTGGTCGGCAGCCATGCCATTCTCGCCAACGGCGTTTTGCTTGGCGGCCATGCGACGGTGCAAGACCGCGCGTTTATTTCCGGAAATTGCCTTGTGCACCAGTTCACTCGCGTCGGCACGCTGGCCATCATGCAAGGCGGCTCCGCCGTCAGCAAAGATTTACCGCCGTTCACGGTGGCCCGCGGCGACAATGGAATTTGCGGTTTGAATACGATTGGCTTGCGCCGCGCCGGTTTTTCGGCGGCGGAACGGCTGGAATTAAAAAAACTCTATCACGCCCTGTTTCGCAGTGGAAAATTATTTCGCGATGCGGTCGTCGAGGCAGAGAATAATTTCACCAGCGCGGGGGCGAAAATTATGTTGGGATTTATTGCCGCTGCCAAACGCGGCGTGTGCGCTGATATTGGCACCCGCGGCCACAGTTCTGACGAAGAATGATTTCGCTACCAGATTACAAAGTGATGGGCGAGGACGGTCAAGAATACGGGCCAGTCTCCGACGACCAAATCCGCAAGTGGATTATGGAGCGCCGTCTGGAACGCAAGACCCCGGTAAAACCACCAGATTCGCGCGACTGGGTGTTTCTGGAAACGCTGCCCGAATTTACCGAGGCCTTCCAGCCGCCCGCACCGCCGCCAAAACCGCAGCGGCGAAAATGGCTGTGGGTAATCTGGACAATTCTAGCGGCAGGATTACTTTTGTGGGCGCTGAAAAATTAAAAACACCATTGAACCATGTATAAAATTATCGGCAACGACGGTAAAACCTACGGGCCAGTCACGGCAGCGCAAGTCCGCGAATGGATCGCGCAAGGCCGCGTCGAAAACCGCACCGCCGTGTTGGGCGATGGTGCGATGGAATGGACTTTTCTCGGTTTGTTGCCGGAGTTCGCGCCGCATTTTTCTGGGCCACCACCGGTGATGGCGCCGCCAAAAATCGGCGCGCTGCCTACCCGAGGCACCAACGGATTTGCCACCGCTGGCTTGATCTGCGGCATCATTTCCTGTGCGTGCTGCTGCGGCTGTCCGTTCAACATTCTCGGCCTGATCTTTTCCATCATCGCACTCGTCCAAATCAACGCGCAGGTGCAAAAACAGGACGGCTGGGGGCTGGCGCTCGCGGGGCTGATCTGTTCGGCGGCGAGTTTGCTGTTCACCTTTGGCTGCGGCATTTTCCAACTCGTGAACACACCCGCCAACTTCGCTTGGCATTTTGGCGCCATCTAAATGAATCCGGTTCCGCCCAAAATCGCCCCCGCCAACGCGCGGTTCGCGGGCATCATTTTGGCCGCCGTCGTATTGGGGATTCTCACCGCTGTTTTTTTCATTAATCCCGCCACGCACCGGTTTTATCCCGTCTGTCAGTTTCACCGGCTCACCGGCTTGAATTGTCCCGGTTGCGGCATGACTCGCGCCCTTTATGCGCTGCTCCACGGAAATTTTTCCGCCGCACTGCGCGATAACGCTCTGTTTGTTCTGGTGCTGGGCGCGCTAGCGGCGCGCGGCGCGTGGTTCGGGCGGAATAAATTTTACGGCCGCGTGAACGGCGAATTTTTCCCGGTGAAATTTCTCTGGCCGCTGCTGGCCGCAGGGCTGGTATTCACCGTGCTGCGAAATCTGCCGGCCTTTGCCTTCCTCTCGCCGTGACCTTGGAAAAATTCGTGGTGTCCGTAAGCCGGAATTACTGCGACAATCCGCCAACGGTTTTTCATCGTGAATCTTTCATCCGCCATTTTTGAATGCAGCGCGCCCGACTTGGCCGCGTGTCCGGACGAATCATTGCCGGAGTTCGCCTTCATCGGCCGCTCGAATGTCGGCAAGTCGTCACTGCTAAATACGCTCGCGGGCGTCGAGCGGCTAGCGCGGGTCTCGCCCACGCCGGGCTTTACCAAGCTCATCAATTTTTTTTCGATGGGCAAAACATGGCGGCTCGTGGATTTGCCCGGCTACGGTTACGCGGAAGGTTCGCGTAAGCACGTCTCGCAATTCAACCGCGCGGCGGCGAACTACATCAAACATCGACCGAACCTCTGCTGCACGTTTCTGCTGATTGATTCCGGATTGGAGCCGCAGCCGATTGATCTGGAATTTGTGCAATGGCTCGCCAGCCACGCGCTGCCGTTCGTCATCGTCTTCACCAAAACGGATCGCGGCACGCCTGAATCTGTGGCGGCGAACATCGCGGCGTTCAAAGCGCAAATCGCCGGTTGGTTCGAGCAGTTGCCGGAAATTTACCAGTGCTCGTCCGAAACCGGCCATGGCCGGACGGAATTGCTGGCCGTCATCGGCAAAATTGTGGACGCCGGCCCGGCGGTGAGCGAAGAACCGCCGACACCGCCCGCGCCGTTACCGCCGGAAATCGAGCCGCCGTTCCGCATCGAAGTGCGCGCTGGCAATGCCCGCGAAAAAGACCCGCTCGCCAAAAAGAAACTCAAAGGCGCGCGGCCTTGGTGAAATCTAGGTGGACGGCCACCGTTTTTCACCGCGCTTGAACATTCCCGCCACGCGGACTATTTTTGCGCCATGCCAATCTACGAATTCCATTGCGCCCAGTGCGAACGCGATTCCGAAATCCTCGTCCGCTCCGCCGAGTGGCGCGGCACGAAGTGTCCCCACTGCGGTTCCTCGCGGCTCGATAAGAAATTTTCCACCTTCGCCTCCGCCGGTGCCGGCAACAATACAAACGCGAGCAAAAAATCCGGGGTCGGGCGCGTTGGTGGTTGTTGCGGGGGTGGCTGTCACGGCGGTCATTGAGTTCGGAACATTTGCCGCATGAATTTGCTGCCCGATGTCCGCGCTCTCGCCGGCCAGTTTCAACTGACGGGAGAATTGCTCCACGCCGAACCGTTTGGCAGCGGCCACATCAACCATACTTACCGGCTTACTTTTGACCACAGCCGGTTTATCTTGCAGCGGCTCAACACGTCCGTTTTCCAAAATCCCGCCGCCGTCATGGAAAACATCCGGCGCGTCACGACGCATCTGGTGGAAAATAATTCCCGCACGCTCGCCCTCGTGCCCGCGCGAGATGGAAAATCATTTTATTGCGACACCGACGGAAACTGGTGGCGCGTTTTCCCGTTCATCGAGCGGACGCGCGCGGTGGATGTGGTCGAGTCGCCCGCGCAGGCTTTTGCGGCGGCCAAAGCGTTCGGAGCATTCCAAAAACAACTGGCCGATCTGCCCGCGCCCCGTTTGCACGAAACGATTCCTGATTTTCATCACACGCCCAAACGCTTCAGCGCACTGGAAAAGGCCGTTGCCGCCGACGCCTGCAATCGGGCGGCAGCGGCGAAACCGGAAATTGAATTCGCCTTGCGGCATCAGGCTATTTGCGGCGCGCTGCTCGACGCCGATCTGCCGGAGCGCGTCACGCACAACGATACCAAGCTCAACAACGTGCTGCTCGACGAAACGACCGGCGAAGGTGTTTGCGTAATCGATCTGGACACCGTCATGCCCGGACTCGCGCTCTATGATTTCGGCGACATGGTGCGCTCGATGACTAATCCGGCGGCGGAGAATGAGCGCGATCTTGCGAAAGTGGAGATGCAGTTCCCGGTGTTTGAGGCGTTGCTGCGCGGCTATCTGGCGGCGGCAGATTTTCTGACGCCGGCGGAAAAAAATCTGCTACCGATTTCCGGCCAGCTCATCACGTTTGAACTCGGCCTGCGCTTCCTCTCGGACTTTCTTTCCGGCGACAATTATTTCAAGGTGCAACGCGAAGGCGAAAACCTCGACCGCTGCCGCGCGCAATTCAAATTATTTGAATCCATCCGTCGGCAGGAATCCGCCATGAGCCAATTGGTCGCGGCCCTTTGATTTTTAGAAAGTGATCATGGCGCAAACTTTTCTTCGCCGATTTTCAGTGTGAGCGGCTCCGCCCATCCGTCCACCTCCAGCACCACGTTGTCATTATTAATTTCGCGGCAGCGGACTTGGACTGTGCGGTTTTTTAGCTTCACACTTTTCGTTTCGCCCGGCGCAAACGACACGCCGCTCACGATGGCGCGGCGCTGCTCACCCGCCAACATCAGTCCGCCCAATTTTAATGCCACCGGCAATGGCGCAGGCATATTCGTGAACGTCAGCGACGGTCTTTTCGCCGGGGTAGCCAGCGCGCTGGCATCCGTTTCGAATGTGGCCGTCGTGCCGTTTTTCACCCAGTTTAGGATATAGCCAATGCCGTTTTCCTGTTCGAGCGCGACGAGCTTCTTGATTGCACCGTGCGTGTAAGGATTGGTGAGAATATTTTCCAACTGTTCCGCCTGCGCCTGCGCTTGCATCAGCTTGTAAGCCGCCAATTCGCAAATGGCCTCCGTCGTGTCGCCATCAATAGCGTGTTCCGGCGGACGGTTTTCGTTGATCCACAAATGCGTATATTCATGCGCAGCCGTCGCCGCCAGTTCGGCGCGCAAACGTCCGCTCAACAAAACGACTTCATGCGTGCAATCGCCGGCGCGGGTCTTGCGCGTGTAGGAAAAACCAAATTTATGCAGGCCATCCTCGCGGCCTTTCTCCGACCAGTAATCCACGTCGAACAAATTTACCGTCACGTCTGGGAAATTCAGCACGAAGCCGCGGCCGAATTGCTCGATCATTTCGCGGCGCGTATCGGCAAAAACTTCCTGTGCGCTGGTGGCGGTCAGCACGGCGTTCGTCTTGTCAAACTTGCAAATAAAGCGTCCGTCGCCGGTCTTGACGAAATCTTTACCGATGGGCAGGCCGCAGAGCGAGCAATGGTTCTCCAGTTTGTAGCAATCGTCGCAGACCGCGCCCCATTTGGACATCCAGATGCGGCCGGTCAACGGCGTCTTGCCACAGACCACGCAGGTAAAATTCGTCTCGGCGTTGACGGCGAGAACCGAGGCAAGAAAAAAGAAAATGAAAGCAATGAGCCGCACGTTATTTGACCGGATTCCATTCTGGATTTGTCACCACGCTTTCTGCGGAAACGAACCCATTCAAATTCAGATTGGTAAATTCAGTTGGTGAAATCAAACCGACTGTGCCGTCAGAATAGCCAACCGCGTGCGCTGGATACTTAAGAAAAAAAGTCCAACGAGATTTTGGCACATTGTTAAATTCTCTGCCACAAACAATGACGATTTCGCGATTAGAAGAAGCCGACCAAGAGAAATTAGTTTGTAACCATGCGTTAAAATAAGAACCAAAAGCAATAGCCCGATGCTTCTCCTCGGTCGGAAGAGAGATATAATCGAACCGATTGCCTTTATTTGACGAGTTCTTCCAGACCTTCAACTCACATCGACAAAAATTCATTGCTGCTTCGTTTCCTCGTATTTTTCCTGAAAGCATTGCAGGAAGCACCATTACAAAAAATCCCAATCCAATTGCAATTACAAGCATCACAATAAATCTATTGCTGACTTGTAATTGTGTTTTGTCAGTTTTCATTTGCTCGTTATGCCGTCAGCGCCGCGTCCCAATCCTTCCACACCGGCTCGTAGCCGAGGTTGCGGATTTGCGCCGCCACCTCGTGCGGCGGGCGTTCGTCCGCGATTTGAAATTGCCCCGTCGCATTCGTCGCGCGTTCCGGCTGCGCCGCCCATTCGCTGGAACCGGAAGCCAGTTCCTTGATGATGCCGCGTTCGGTGTGATGGATTTTTTCTTTCCCCGCGCCGGTGTAGCCACCGGGTTCCGTGCGCGCGCCAGCGCTCATCATCGTCACGCCGAGCGGAATCAGCCCGTCGCGCAGTTTGGAATTTTCGCGCGTCGAGAGCACGATGCCCACGTCGGGAAACATCAGCCGGAACGCGCAGACGAGTTGCACCAGTTCGCGGTCGCTCAAGTGCGTGAGCGGCTCGAACTCGCCCGCGCACGGCCGCAGGCGCGGCAGCGAAATCGTGATGGCGGCTTTCCAGCAGTTGCGCAGCAGATAATCCGCGTGCGCAGCGACGCTCAACGCTTCAAACCGCCAGTCCGCCAGTCCGTAGAGCGGGCTGATGCCGAGCCGACGGAAGCCGGCGGCGTAGGCACGCTCGGGGGTTTCGAGCCGCCAGTCGAAATTTCGCTTCGGTCCGGCCGTGTGCATTTCCGCATAGACGGCGCGGTCGTAAGTTTCCTGATACACAATCAGGCCGTCGGAACCGGCGGCGACGAGCGGTCGATAATCTTCTACTTCCATCGGCCCGACTTCGAGTGAGATGCTCGGCCAGTCGGCGTGCAGCGCGGCGATGCAATCGCGCATGTAGCCGTTGGAAACAAATTTCGGATGTTCACCCGCGACGAGCAGCAGGTTGCGGAAGCCCTGTGCTTTCAATTCCGCTGCCTCGCGCCGCACTTCGTCGAGCGAGAGCGTGACGCGGAGAATAGGGTTGTCGCGCGAGAAGCCACAGTAGGAGCAGTTGTTGATGCACTCGTTGGAAAGGTAGAGTGGCGCGAACAGTCGGATGACCTTGCCGAACCGCTGCTGGGTCATCAACTGCGCGCGGCGGCACAGCGATTCCAGATTTTCCGAAGCGGCGGGCGAAATCAGCGCGGCGAAATCGGCCAGAGAAAATTTATCTTTGCCCGCAGCTTCGCGGGCAACGGCGGCGCTGGTGGCGAGCGACTTTTTGACGAGCGCGGCCAGCGGTAACGAATTGAATTCAGCAACAAAACTCACGGAAACAGCTTAGCCCAACTTGGTGTGAAGTCGAGGCGGCGACTCGTGGCTGATGGTTGGTTTGCTTGCCACAGTTCGCGCAGGTCTGGTAATGTTAGTTTTCTGCAAATGAAAACCGCAATGTCCGCCCTCGGCCAGCGCACCGCGCCGCCCTCTATTTCGTGGTTGATGAAAACCGCGCTGGCGCGGCCCAAGCTCATTTCGCTCGCCGCCGGCTTCACCGACAACGCCACGTTGCCGGTCGAAATTTCGCGTCGGTTACTCAACGATATTTTACGTTCGCCCAAGACTGGCCAGCCGGCGCTGCAATACGGCACGACCGCTGGCGAAAGTGATTTGCGTCAGCTCACCGCCACCCATTTGCAAAGACTCGACGGCGGTCGCGACCGCGCGCATTCGCCGGAACGCGTCATCATCACCGGCGGCTCGCAGCAGTTTCTCTACATGACGCTGGAGGCGCTGTGCGACGAAGGCGACCTCGTGCTGGTCGAAGACCCGACCTATTTTGTGTTCTTGAGCATTCTGCAAAGTCGCGGTATTCGCGCGCGCGGCGTGAAGCTTGAACGCGATGGCGTTGATCTGGTTCATCTCGAAAAAGTTCTGACGCAACTCAAAAAATCCGGTGAACTGCGGCGGGTGAAAGCGCTTTATCTTGTCACCTATTTTCAAAATCCGACGGGTGCGACGACGAGCCTCGCCAAAAAGCGCGCGGTGCTGAAGCTGTTAAAAAAATTCGAGCGCGCCGCCGGACATCCGCTGTATCTGGTCGAAGACGCGGCCTATCGCGAACTGTCATTTCCCGGTAGGGCTGACCTGCCGGTCAGCCGGGCGGAGCCGCCGCTCCGCCCTACCACCACGCCACCGACCGCGCTCACCTTGCCCGGCGCGAAGGAGCGGGTGATTTACGCTGGCACTTACAGCAAGCCGTTCGCCACCGGCGTGCGCGTGGGTTTTGGTATTTTGCCGGAGCCGGTTTACACCGCCGTTTTGCGCATCAAGGGCAACCACGATTTTGGCACGGCGCATTTGCTCCAACAAGTGCTGACCCGCGCGCTGGCCACCGGACTTTATGACCAACATGTGGCCAAGCTTCAGAAAAACTACGCGCGCAAGGCGGTCGTGATGAAGCGGGCGCTGGCGGAACATTTTCCAGCCAACGTAGAAATTTGGGAAGCCGGTGGCGGACTTTATTTCTGGGCGCGGCTGCCAAAAGCCATCGCCACCGGCGTGAAATCCAAGGTGTTTCAAGGTGCGCTGAAAGCCGATGTCCTCTACGTTCCCGGCGAACTCTGTTACGCGGACGATTCAGCCCGGCGCAAACCGGATCACGAAATGCGTCTGAGTTTCGGCAGCGCGAGCGAGGCTGGTATTCGCGAGGGAATTAAACGACTCGGCGCAGTGCTGAAGAAATTTGTTTAAACCGACGCGCGCGACTGGTTCCTCAAGCCGTCGCCAGATTGTCTTCCAATACTTTCGAGTGCGCGGAATTTTCCGTCTGCGCGGCGTCTGGCGCGGCGTCCAGAACTTTAATCGGCTCGTAAAAAGTATTGCGCTGCACGGGCGTGAGGCCGGTTTCGCGGATAGCTTTGATCATTTCCGCCTCGGTCTGCAATTGCGGCGAGGTGGCACCAGCCATGTGGAAAATATGTTCCTCAATGATCGTGCCGTGGATGTCGTCCGCGCCGTAATTTAACGCCACTTGCGCGAGTTTCATGCCGAGGCCGA
>JBAXIY010000090.1:0-10676 GCA_037138135.1 Verrucomicrobiia bacterium | reverse complement strand
AAACTTGAAACTCGTTTCATGGCATCGGCTGAAATTGATGTGAAATACGTCGCGCACCTCGCGCGGCTCGCGCTTACGCCCGACGAGGAAAAACAACTCGGCGCGCAACTCGGCAGCATCCTCGGCTACATCGAAAAATTGCGCGAACTCGACGTCTCCGGCGTCGAGCCAACCGCCCATGCCGTGCCGATGGTCAATGTAACGCGCGCCGATGAGGTGCGCGAATCGCTGGCAACCGAAGACGCGCTCCGCAACGCGCCGCGTCAGGCCAATGGACTTTTCATCGTCCCCAAAGTTGTGGAATGAAACTGATTTCTCACGCAAAGCCGCCAAACTCGCAAAGGAAGAAAAACTCTTCGCGCCTTTGCGCCTTTGCGTGAAATTTTCTCCCATGTTGAACCAACTCACGATTTCCGAACTCACGACCAAACTGACCAAACGCGAAGTTTCCGCCCGCGAAGCGACGCAGGCGTGTCTCGACCAAATTGCGCGCGTGGATGGAAAAATCCATGCCTTCATCAGCTACAACGCAGCGGATGCGCTCGCGCAGGCGGATGCGGCGGACAAATTGATTGCCAGCGGCGCAAAAAATTCTCTGCTCGGTGTGCCGATTGCGATCAAAGACGTGCTCGCCGTAAAAAACCAGCCGTTGAATTGCGCTTCAAAAATTCTCGGCAACTTCACTTCGACTTACGACGCGACGGCGATTGAAAAATTGAAAGCGGCGGGCGCAATTGTTTTTGGCCGCTTGAACATGGACGAATTTGCGATGGGCAGCTCGACGGAAAATTCCGCGTTCGGCCTCACGCGCAATCCGTGGGATACGACCAGAATTCCCGGCGGCTCCTCCGGCGGTTCGGCGGCGGCGGTCGCGGCGGACGAGTGCATTGCGAGTTTGGGCACGGACACCGGCGGCTCGATTCGCCAACCGGCGGCGCTGTGCGGCTGCGTCGGCTTGAAACCGACTTACGGACGCATTTCGCGCTACGGCTTGGTGGCGTTTGCGAGTTCGCTGGATCAAATCGGGCCGTTCACGAAAGACGTGCGCGACTCGGCAATTTTATTGGGCGCGATGAGCGGCGTTGACCCGCGCGATTCCACGAGCGTGCCGGAGCCGGTGCCAAATTACGCAGCGGCTTTGGATGGCAACATCAAAGGCATGAAACTCGGGTTGCCGAAGGAATACATGATCGGCGGGCTCGATGCGGAAGTGAAGGCCGCCGTGGATGCCGCCGTGAAACAGTATGAAAAACTCGGCGCGGAGATTGTGGAAATTTCTTTGCCGCACACGGATTACGCGGTGGCGACGTATTACATCATCGCGACGGCTGAAGCGTCGGCAAACTTGGCGCGCTTCGACGGCATTCGTTACGGTGCGCGCGTTGAAGGCAACGACCCGCTTGAACTGTATTCCAAAACGCGCGGCGCGGGTTTTGGCGCAGAAGTGAAACGCAGAATTATTCTTGGCACTTACGTTTTGAGCAGCGGTTATCACGATGCGTATTATTTGCACGCCCAAAAAGTCCGCACGCTCATCCGTAACGATTTTCTCAAGGCGTTTGAAAAAGTGGACGCGATTGTGACGCCGACGACGCCGACGGCAGCGTTCAAGGCGGGCGAAAAATCCGGCGATCCGCTGCAAATGTATTTGTCCGACATCTTCACGATCTCCTGCAATCTCGCGGGGATTTGCGGCATCAGCATTCCGTGCGGCTTCACCAAAAATCCGAAGTTGCCCATCGGGCTGCAACTGCTGGGCAAGCCATTTGGTGAAGAATCCCTTTTGCGCCTCGCCCACGCCTACGAGCAGGCGACGGGCTGGCACCGGGAAAAAGCTACGCTTTGACAGGGCGGAAACTTGGTTTATCTTCCTCGGGATGCTGCCGACAAGAATAACTAAAAAAGTCCTCTTCTGGCTGGGCTTGTCATTGCCGATGCTGGCGTTGCTGGCGATGACGTGGCTGGTGCATCAGACCGGCGGTCAGTTCAACAATTCCTTCAACTATGTCATGCACACCTATAAGGTGCTCGACATGTTTGAGCAGACACAGGCGCAGATTGTGGATGCCGAGGCCAACCAGCGCGGTTTTTTTCTGACCGGGCGTCCGGAGTATCTTGAGCCTTACCAACACGCGATGCAGGCCATTCATGATGATCTCGGAGATTTAAAAAAACTCACGAGCAATGACCCTTTGCAGCAACGCAACCTAGCCACGCTGGAAAAAATGGTGGAAGAAGAACTAGTTTTTGATCCCGCAACAGTTTTTCCAGCTGGCCAGATGCCGACCAATGCCTCGGTGGTGACACTTACGGAGCGCGGCAAGGTCAAGCTGGAGCATATGCGGCGCGTGTTATTTGAAGCGCATGAGCAGCAGCAGCAGGCGTTGAGCAAGCATCAGCAGGCAGCCGAAGATGATGTGGTTTCCAACCAACTGATGTCGCTGGTTTTAATCGTGGCGGTGGCGATGGCCTTGGTCATGGTATTGGTCATCCTCTTGCGGCTCGAAAAACTGCAGGAGTTTGTCACTGTCTGTGCGTGGACGGGGCAGGTTAAATTTCAAGGCCAGTGGTTGCGACTAGACGAATATTTGAAAAAGCAGTTTGGTATTTCCGTGTCGCACAGCCTATCCCAAGAGGCTGCCGAAAAAATGATGCGCGAGATCGAGGCGCTGAACCGCCCCGACAAGTCGCCCCCGCCGGCTTGACCGAAACTTATCGCTTGCCAGTTAGTAACCTTTTAGTTACTTAATTCGGATGCCGCGTCTGCGGAAAAAAGTCACGAAGGTTGCCGTGCGTGATCCTGAACGCACCCGGCGCCGGATTTTGGATGCGGCCCTGCAGGAATTTGCCGCGCGTGGTTTTGCCGGGGCGCGTGTCGGCGCGATTGCCCGCCGCGCAAAAATTAACAAGCGGATGCTCTACCATTACTTCGGTCACAAAGAAGGACTATTCCGCGATATGTTGCGCGATAAAATCACTCGCCGGGTGGAGCGGTTTAATTCTTATTCATCAGATTTAATCGATGGGTTGCCACTGTTATTTGAGCAAAACCACCAAGATGCCGACTGGGTGCGGTTGCTGGCTTGGGAATCATTGCAAACCAAGGGCGAGCGGGTGGTGAATGAAACTGATCGCTCGCAGCGGGCAAGCGAGACGAACGCCCTGATTCGGCAGCAACAGACGGGGCAAAAAATTATGGCGGAAATTGAACCGGAGCATTTTCATTTGGCGATGGCCTCGTTGACAATTTTCCCCGTAGCTTTCCGGCAATTGACGCGGATGATTACTGGAAAATCCGCCACGGATCCGGTTTTCCAGCGGGACTATGCCCGCTTTCTGAAATGCCTTGCTTCGGCATTTCGTCCGCTGCCCGTTGCCGGTAAAAAAGCGGCCAAGTGAAACAGACGTGAAAACCCTTATCATTATTCAGCTGCTTGGCTTGGGGTTGGTTTTCGTTCCGGGTTGTTCCCGCAGCAAACCCACCACAACCGGGGCCGCAGTTCCAGTGTTGGTGGCCAGTGCCGCCGTCACCAATCTGCCGGTTTTAATTGATCCACCACCGGTCGGCCATGTCCTGCCGGTTTCCAGTGTAACGATTCGCCCGCAAATCGGCGGTAACATAAAGGCGGTGCATTTTCAGGAAGGGCAGGAGGTCAAAAAGGGCGACTTGCTGTTCACGATTGATCCGCGTCCGGCGCAGGCGGCGCTGGCGCGCGATCAAGCACAGTTGAAAAATGCCGAAATCCAATTTGACCGCGAACAAAAATTATTCGAACAGAAACTGGTTTCACAGGATGAGTTTGATACCAGCAAGGCGGCCCGGGATACGCTTACGGCGACCGTGCAGACGGACGAACTGAATCTGGAATATTGCGAAATCCGCGCGCCGGTTGACGGTCGCACCGGCAGTCTGCAATTTCACGAAGGTAACGTCGTCAAATCGCCGGATGACGTGTTGCTGACTATCAACCAGATTCATCCGATTTACGTCGCGTTCGCTGTGCCCGAACAATATCTGCCGCAAATCAAACGGGAAATGACCAAGGGCGGGTTGTCGGTGTCGGCGATGTTTCAAAATATGATCGGTCCGCCGCCGCATGGAGAATTGACTTTCGTTGACAACAGCGTGGATCAAACGACCGGCACCATCTTGCTCAAAGCAACTTTTCCCAACGTCGATGAGTCGCTCTGGCCGGGGCAATTCGTGAATGTGATGTTGACGCTTTCAGAATTGACCAACGCTATCGTGGTGCCGTCGCAGGCGGTGCAGACCGGCCAAAATGGGCAATTTATTTACGTCGTGTTGGCGAATCCGACCAATGCCGCCACGCCGAAGGTGGAGGCGCGGCCGGTCACGACCGGCATCACCTATCAAAACCAAACGGTGGTGGAAACAGGTGTGCGCGGTGGTGAAACCGTGGTGACGGACGGGCAATTGCGCCTCGTGCCTGGCGCGACCGTGAGCATCAAAAGCAAATGATGAAGGCAGAAGAAACCATCATTGTTCCAATGAGCGGCGCGGTTGGTTGCTTCATTCTGCATTCATATTTCTGCCTTTTCCCCAGATGAACGTGTCCGCCCTGTTTATCCGTCGGCCGGTGATGACCACGTTGGTCATGTTCGGCATTTTGCTGTTTGGTCTGGTAGGTTTCTGGCAACTGCCGGTGAGCGACTTGCCCAGCGTGGATTTTCCCACGATCTCGGTTTCGGCGAACCTGCCCGGAGCCAGCCCCGAAGTGATGGCTTCGGCGGTGGCGACGCCGCTCGAAAAACAATTCTCTACCATCGCGGGCGTGGATTCGATGACGTCGTCCAGTTCGCAAGGCAGCGCGCAAATCACGATTCAATTTTCGCTCGACCGGAGCATTGACGCGGCGGCGGCGGACGTGCAGGCGGCGATCGCCAAGGCGGCCAAGCAACTACCGCCGAACTTGCCCGCGCCGCCGACTTACAGCAAGGTCAATCCGGCGGATCAGCCAGTCATTTACATCGCGATGTCCTCGTCCACGTTGCCGCTTTCGGTGGTGGATGACTACGCGGAAAACATTCTGGCCGAGCAAATTTCCCAAATCAACGGTGTCGCCCAAGTGAGCGTTTTTGGATTGCAGCCTTACGCCGTGCGCGTGCAAGTGGATCCGAACAAGCTGGCGGCCTTCGGACTGGGCATTGATCAGGTTGAACAGGCGGTGGAGGCGGGCAATGTGAACCAGCCGCTCGGCACACTTTTCGGCAAACAACAGGCCTTCACGGTGCAGGCCAGCGGCCAGTTGGACAAGGCCGCGGACTTTCGGCCGATGATTGTAGCCTATCGCAATGGCCATCCGGTGCGCTTGCAGGAATTGGGCAACGTGCTTGACAGTGTGCAGAACGACAAGGCGGCCGCTTGGTTTAACAACACCCGCGCCATGATTTTGGCGGTGCAACGCCAGCCGGGTGCCAACACGGTGGCGGTCGTGGACAACATCCGCCGGCTGTTGCCGCAGTTCCGCGAGCGGATTCCGGCGTCTGTGAATCTGGATGTGCTCTTTGATCGTTCGCAATCCATTCGGAAATCGGTTTCGGATGTCGAACACACTTTATTACTGACCGTTGCGCTGGTCGTGATGGTCATCTTCATTTTTTTGCGGAATATTTCGGCCACAATCATTCCCAGTCTGGCGCTCCCCATGTCCATCATTGGCACGTTTGGGGCGATGGCACTGCTGGGTTACAGCCTTGATAATCTCTCGCTGATGTCGCTGACCTTGTGCGTTGGCTTCGTGGTGGACGACGCCATCGTCATGCTCGAAAACATCGTGCGCCACATGGAAATGGGCGAACCGCCAATGCAGGCCGCGCTCAACGGGGCCAAGGAAATCAGTTTTACGATCATCTCCATGACGCTGTCGTTATCGGCGGTTTTTATTCCCGTGCTGTTCATGAGCGGATTGCTCGGCCGCCTCCTGCATGAGTTTGCCGTGACGATTGTCGTGGCGGTGCTGGTTTCTGGCTTCGTCTCGCTGACGTTGACGCCGATGATGTGCAGCCGTTTTGTCCACGCGCAACACGGCCGGAAACACGGGTGGCTTTACAATGCCTTTGAAAAGTTTTTTGACGCGGTGCGTTCGGGTTATGACCGTTCTCTGCAATTCGCGATGCGCCACAACCGCATGACGTTGACGTTTTCGGCGGTGATTTTGGTGGCCACCTTGTTTCTGTTTAAAGCCATTCCCAAAGGGTTTTTTCCGGACGAGGACACCGGCCAGATTTTTGCCATCACCGAGGCGGCTCAGGATATTTCATTTGATGCCATGAAAGCACAGCAGCAGGCCGCCGCCAAAATCGTGGGTGAAGATCCAAACGTGGCCGGCTTTGGTTCCTTTCTGGGCGCCAGTAGCGCTTCTTCCTCCACGGTGAATCAAGGCCGGATGTTCATGCGTTTGAAGGATCGTTCTGAACGCCAGTTGAACGTGAACGAAATCATTCAAGAACTCCGCGTGAAGCTGTCCCAGTTGCCTGGCTTGAACGTCTATATGCAGAATCCACCGCTCATCCGTGTGGGCGGCAAGCTCACGAAGGCTTTGTATCAATTCAGTCTGCAGGACACCGACACCAAAGAGCTGTTTCATTGGACTCCGATTCTGACTAAAAAAATCGCCGAACAGCCCGGCTTTCAGGACGTGACTTCCGATCTCCAAATCGCCTGTCCGCAGGTCAATGTGGAGATCGACCGCGATAAAGCCGCCGCTTTGGGTGTCACGCCCCGGCAGATTGAGGACGCTCTCTATAACGCCTACGGTTCGCGTCAGGCCTCCACGATTTATGGAGACGCCGCCGAGTATTGGGTGATTTTTGAAGTGCAACCCCAATTTCAGCGCGAACCGGCAGCGCTCGCGCAGCTTTATATCACCAGTTCGAATACGGGCACGAATGGCGTCAACAAGCTCATTCCACTCAGCGCCGTCGCCAGACTCACACGCAGTCTTGGCCCGATGAGTATTTCACACGTGGGACAATTACCCGCCGTCACCATTTCCTTCAACCTCGCTCCCGGTGTTTCGCTCGGCACAGCCGTGGACCGGGTAAAAAAAGTCGAGGAAGATTTGCATTTGCCCGCGACAATTACGGGAAGTTTCCAAGGTTCGGCGCAGGTGTTTCAATCCTCATCGCAGGGTTTGTTGGTGTTGCTGATTGTTTCCATTCTGGTCATCTACATCATTCTCGGCATCCTTTATGAAAGCTTTATCCATCCGCTCACGATTCTGTCCGGTCTGCCGTCGGCGGGTTTTGGCGCATTGATCACGCTGATGCTATTCGGCATCGATTTGAACATTTACGGTTTCGTTGGCCTGATCATGTTGGTGGGCATCGTGAAAAAGAATGCGATCATGATCATTGATTTTGCCATCGACGCGCAACAGCGTGGCAAACCCGCTGCCGAGGCGATTCACGAAGGCTGCCTGCTCCGGTTCCGGCCGATCATGATGACCACGATGTGTGCGCTCGCGGCCACCTTGCCCATCGCGCTTGGCCTCGGTGCCGGCGGCGAATCACGCCGGGCGCTTGGCCTTGCCGTTGTGGGTGGACTGCTGGTGTCGCAATGCCTCACGCTCTATATCACGCCGGTAGTTTATCTTTACCTCGAACGCGTGCGGCAACGCTTTAGCCGGCAGCCACAATCCGAAGCCATTTCCGTCGCCCGTGTTTGAAACTTCCCGCCTTTACTTGGCGCAAAAATGGGGTAGTTGTTTCTCCATGCAAAATTCGATTATTCCGTATCCGACCGTCATTGAGCAAACCGCGCGCGGCGAGCGTCAATTTGACATTTTTTCCCGGTTGCTCGTTGACCGTATCATCTTTCTCGGCACGCCCGTGGACGACGGCATCGCCAACGTCATTGTCGCCCAATTACTATTTCTGCAGATGACCGATCCGAAGAAGGATGTGCATTTTTACATCAACTCGCCCGGCGGCAGCGTGTCGGCGGGGCTGGCGATTTACGACACGATGCAATACATGACGTGCGACATAAACACGTATTGCATCGGGCAGGCGGCCAGCATGGGTGCGGTGCTGCTGTGCGCCGGCACGAAAGGCAAACGGTTCGCGCTGCCGAATGCCAACATCATGATCCATCAAGTGCTGGGCGGCGCCGAAGGTCAGGCGAGCGATGTGGAAATCCGCGTCAAACACATGCTAAAGCTGAAGAACACGCTGAATGGGATTCTCTCCAAGCACACCGGCCAGACGGTCGCGCAGGTAGAAAAAGACTGCGACCGCGATAATTTCATGAGCGCCGAGGAAGCGAAGAAATACGGCCTCGTGGATTTGGTCGTTCAGTCGCGGAAAGAAATTCCCGGCGGCGAAAAAGCGTAGGGCAGCAGATTCGCGCAATTCCCAGTTTGACACTCGGCAAAATGTCCGCAAAATGATTGGCCGTTTGGTTGCCAGCGTAGCTCAGTTGGTTAGAGCGTGGGACTCATAAGCCCGAGGTCAGTGGTTCGATTCCACTCGCTGGCACCATTTTGGTTTCGGGCGCTTGGCGCAGTGGTAGCGCTGCTCCTTTACACGGAGAAGGTCGGGGGTTCGAATCCCTCAGTGCCCACCATCCTCACAAGGCTTCTTTTAACTGGCCATCTTTGCCACGTCAGGATGCTCATCTATCACGAGGACGCCGTGTGGCGGCAGGTCGTAATTGCCCACGATGTTCTGGCCGGTGAGAAAATCGTGCATCGGTTTGTAGAATTGGATGCGCACGGGTGAAGCCTGATGGTTCAGCAGAAAATAGACGCGAGAACCTTCTTTTTCGCGCATGGAAACCTCAATGTTCTCCGGCACTTTCAAGAGCGGATGCAGTCCGCTCATCTGGCGCAACCAAGCCACTAGGTCGTGATAAAAATGCTGGTGACTTTGCGTGCCGATGTAAATCGCCTTGCCAAGGCCGAACGTGTTCATCGTGATGGCCGGTTTACCGGCGTAAAAATCTTTGCCGAACGTCGCGAGAATCTGGCAGCCCTTCGGTTCAATGATGTCGCACCAGACGCGCGCCGGGTGCATGTGGCTCGTTTGAAACGCGCCTTTGAAGGTGAGGTGATTGTCCTCGCCGGCGGGCAACATGTCGAATTCCTGCACTTCGAGGCCGAACAAATCCGTCAGGTCATGCGGGTAGCCGTTGTCCGGCGCGATATTGTTTTCATTCACCAAGCCGGTGTTAAACGTGCTGATGAGCGTCCCGCCGTTCTGGACGTAAAGTTTCAGCCGGTCTGCCTCGCCGTCGGAAAGCAAATGCAGCGACGGCGCGAACACGATTTTATATTTTGCCAAATCTTCGTTCGGCCGCGCGAAATCAACTAGGACGTTTCGATCATGCAGCGAATTGTAGATGAGCTGGATGTGTTCACGCAGGTTAAATAGCTTCGTCGGCTGGTTCGGCTGCGCCAAAACCCATTCGCTGTCATGCGAAAAAAGAATGCAGACATCGGCGGAAACTTTGGTGTCCTTGAGCGCGGGCGCGAGCACCTTGAGTTCCTCGCCGAGATGGGCAATCTCATCAAACACGCGGCGGCTGCCCGCGAGATTGTGCGGCAGGACGGCGCCGTGGAAAATTTCCGTGCCGACGCGCGGTTGCCGCCAGCGGAAAAATAAAATGGCATTCGCGCCGCGCGAAATCAGCTGGTAGGCGAACATCCGCAAAACGCCCGGACGCACGAGCGAATTCACATCCTGCCAGCTCACGTTGCCGGCCTTTTGTTCCATCACCCAGAAGCCGCTGTCTCCATCGGGCGTGCGCACGTTGGTTTTTTTGAGCGAGCGGAGCATGTCAATTTCACAAGCGATTTCCGCCGGCTTGGCCTTAATCGACGCCGTGTTTTCGATGGCGACAAAATCCAGTTCCGCCGCGAGATCGAAATGATCAAAGCGATGGCGCAGCGCGCGGAGATTGGTCGTCACCGGCCGCTCGGGCGTGATTTCGCGCAGCACGTCGGCCTGCATCTTGACGAACTGCACAATCGTGTCGCTGCAAAAACGGTTCCAGTTCAGGACGAGCGCAGGATTGTGAACCGTCGGTGCGGCCATCGGCATTGGCACCTGATTCCAAGCGGAAACGATTTGGCCCCAATGGCGCAAACCCATGAGTTCGTTCAGACGTTCGATGGTTTCGTATTTCGCTTCGAGCCACAGATGCCAGTCGCGCCGCGTGTCATCGTTGAAGGAGGATTCCGTGAAATGCCCGCCGAGACTGTTGTCAATCTGCCACGCGACGAGTTGCGGATGATCGCCCAGCGCGCGCGCCATTTTTTCCACGAGCCGCTTGGAATAATTCCAATAGACATCGCTGTTCAGGCAGGCCGCGCGGCGCGTGCCGCCGTGTTTGACGCAGCCCGTTTCGTCCACGGGTAAAATCTCCGGATGCGCCTGCGTGAGCCACGCGGGCGGAGCGGCGGTGGGCGTTCCGAGAATGACTTGGATTTTGTGTTTGCCCAGCACATCCATCACGCGCTGAAGCCAGCCGAAATCAAATTGACCATCCGCCGTTTCGCAGAGACCCCAGGAAAATTCGCCGATGCGGACGATGTTGAAGCCCGCGGACGCCATAAGTTCCGCATCGCGTTCCCATTGCGCCTCGGGATTTTCTGCGGTGCCACCAAAGGGGAAGACCCATTGCTCCGGATAATAATCAACGCCGAAATACATAA
>JBAXIY010000089.1:0-10817 GCA_037138135.1 Verrucomicrobiia bacterium | reverse complement strand
ATGAATTTGTCGGGTTTTCACCTCCTGCATTTACGGCTGAAACTACATAGTAATAAGTTGCCCCGTTATCTAATCCGGTGTCGGTGTAAATTAGTGAAGCTGTGTTGACAATGTTGGTATATGGCCCGCCCGAGGAGGTTGACCGTTTTAGATTGTAACTTGTAGCTCCCGTTGATGGCGCCCAAGCTAGACTGATGGTTCCATAGTTGGTTGCGGTGACAATTAAGTTGGTCGGGGTTGGTGAAAAAAGCGGCATACCGCTTACCTCCGCCGAGTTTTGGCCTTCGCCAGTCGTGTTAACTGCCGATACCGCATAGTAATAAGTTATTCCATCCAACACGTTCGTATCCGTGTAATTAGTATTTGGGGTGCTGAAAATGGTGGTTTCGCTACCGCTGGTAGTTGATCGTTTTACATTGTAATTGGTGGCGGTGGTAACGGTTGACCAAGCCAAATTAACCAAGCCATAGGTAGCATCTATGCTTAAAATAGGAGGTAAAGGGGGCGGCAAGGGTGGTGGCAGTAATCCTGTTCCAGTGGCTGCACGCAGCAGGTCGTAGTAATCTTCGGTGTCGTAAATATTGCCGCTGGCATCAATCGCCAGACCGTAGGGCAGTCGCGATTGGACGGTGTCTAAGAAAACTACAGGATTCATGGTGCCGTCATTCCAGCCTTTGGTGACAAGTTTTGGCACGGTTTTCCAGTAGAGGGATGGCACACCAAACAGGCGAGAGACATAACCGTTGGTAGTAACTGATTTGACCTGATTATTATTATAATCGGCCACCACCAAGACGCCATTCCCAGCTTGAACAATACCTTGGGGATGATTAAAGGCAGCAAAGGCAGCTGGCCCGAGAATATCATTTGCCCCATGAAAGCCGGTCAAACGGGTTGCGTTACTAAACAGGTTAGTGTTGGCCAGATCCATAAGCCAGATGCCATTGTTGCCAGCATCGGAAATGGCGAGTTTGCCGTTTCCGGTATAAGCAATGCCAGTCAGCGAAGTTTTAGCATTGGTGATAACACCAACTATGGTGGTGACGCCAAGCGGGCTGACGCGCATGACGGAATTGCCTTGAACGGTGATGTAGGCATTATTCAGGTAATCCAACGCGATGCCGGCGGCGTTAATTAAATTGGTCGCCCTGGTAGTTATGGAAGGGATATAGGCATAATCAATAACCACTGCACCGCTGAAAACCATCAGGCTGCCATTTTTGCCTTTAGTGCCATAGTTCAAAACATAAACAATGTTGGAGGAGTCCATGGCCATCCCGATGGGGTGATTGATGCCACTCTTGTTGTTATAGATATTGAAGGTAGTGCTCGAGGATTTGTCACCCACGCCGTAAACATATCGAATGGCACTATTGTTGTAGTCAGCTACAAACATGTAAGTGCCAGACGGATCAATAGCGATACCGGCCGGAAAATTAAATTTTGCAGCAATCGTTGACACGCCTACGCCAAGCGCACTCGGTTTGCCGGCTCCGGCTTTATTATAAGTATTGGCGAGGGTGGTGACGGTGGACTGCGCAAAGCTGTTCGCACTGATGACCATGATAATTGCCGTCAGCGCACAGGAGCAACACCGCCTCCAGTATTGAAAGCATGGGCCGAAAGTTATGGCATTCATAATGCGGTTAGATGGTTTTTTCAAATTACTTACTTAGTATCAGGGGTCACTGGGTCAGTCCAGTTACCCATGGTTTGGGCACCGTCCCAGCTTTTGCTGGGGTTCATGGTCTGCTTTAACGTAATGGGTTTACTATTTAAGAAATCTCCCGATTTGGAAGTTTGAAAGTCGTTGTCTTTAACAATCGTCGGGGTGATAAATATCAGCAGGTTGTCCTTGTTCAGTTCCTTATCTTCGCTACGGAACATGAATCCTAGTCCGGGAATGTCACCCAGCACCGGAACCTTGGTGTAGGTGCCTTTCGGGTTGTCTTGCACCAAGCCACCCAAGACCAAAGTGTTGGAGTTGGGAATCAATACTTGAGTCATCAATGTGCGGGTATCAAATACCGGCGCCGTCAGGACTTGAGTTCCCTGAGGGTTGCCTGCGGTTGAAGTGCCACCAGCCGTAGTTTGTGAAAAATTGCCGAAGAAACTTGAAACGGTAGGTATGACTTTAAGCCAAATGTAATCATTGGCTGAAATTCTGGGAGTCACATCAATCATGGTGCCAACGTTAGAGTAGGTGACGGACGAACCGCCTGCATTGTTTGCGCTGCCGCCTTGAACGTTGAAAATGGGGTAGCCACGCGTGACTGAAAGATGAGCCACTTCGTTATCGAGGGTAACAATACGCGGGGTGGACATGATTTGCGCATCCGCGGACGAATTCAAAAAGGAAAGCACCGCACTCATGCCGCTGGCGTTGAGGAAGCCAATGTTTGGAGTAGTGCCGCTTTGAGTATTCCAGGAAAACCCGCCATTACCAACTTGATTGACTACGGTTCCAACCGTGCTAGATGAGCCGGTGCCGCCGGAAACCGGATTGCCCGAACCATTAACACCGCCAGTGCCCGGAAACGTGGTGGTGAAGGCGCCCGAGGAATTTCCGTTGCCAAAAGTGACTTGTTGCGCCTGAAGGGTGCCGGACCAGTCCACACCTTTTTGCGTCCGCGGATTGGAGGAAATTTCCACTAGTCGGGTTTCAATCAAGACCTGCCGCGTGGGTTTGTCGAGCTGAGCTACCAAAGTTTCAACCGCTTGCTGTTCGGGATCGGTGCCGACCACCACCAACTGGCTGCTGCGCGAATCAGTCAAGACTTTGCTGCGTTTGTCGGTCAAAACTGATTGGGCGGAATCTAGCAAATTGGAAACGCTGGCATATTTCAACTGGATAACCTTGGTAAACAACGGCGGCGGCGCCGTCGGGTCTTTCAAGGTGATGCGGTCAATGCCGGTCTTCTTATCGTGAATCAATTGCAGACCGTAATTGTCCAGCAAGGCCAACAGCGCGTTTTCGGCGGTGATGTTTTCCCAGCGAATAGATAGCGTCGGTTCGACTTTGATTTGACCGTTGGCGTCAGCCAGACCATATCCAATCTTGGGGTCGAGCATATAATTAATGCCGGCCAAGCGCGCCAGATTCTCAATGGCGGTGGTGATGGGCACATCGGAAAATTTAATTTGAGGGATACCCATGGCCACCATGGCGGGAGGGTTAGTATCCGCTACGGGTGCCGTCTCTACGGCCACGGGCGCCGGCGTCGGCATCGCGTTGGTATCAGTGAGGACGGCAACCGACGCGCTGTTAGTATCGGCTGGCACGGACGCGGTGGTGTCATTGGTTTGCGCTTCAGTGGTGAGCGCACAGGCCAGCCCGACGAGCAGGGTAAAACAGGTTTTTTTCATAGCGTGAATTGGATTGGTAATCATTGGATTTGGCTGATTTTGCTCCTTAAAGGCAATTATGTTGATTCGGATAATTTTGGCAACGATTATTATTTATTCGGACGTCACCGCAATGCGGTGAATCTTGCCGTTAATTTCCACCGTGACCCCGCTCGGTTGGATGGCCAGACAGCGAATATGCACCGTGCCGGAAGCGGTCTTAATGTCGCCTTCCTCGCCCACGGAGAAGGTGTGGGTGTTGATAATGGCCAGATAATGCCCGGGCGTGCCGGAAACGCCTGGCACTTTTATCGCGGTAATTTCCACGGTATGAGTGTTGGCAGCTTCGGCTTCCATGGCGCGAGTGGATTCAGGGAAAAACGGATCGCGGCCATCAGCCGCATTCATTGGCAGGACGAATATGGAGAGGGTTTTTCCCACGCCAGTTGATGCCTTGTTTTGCGCGTGCGCCCCGGTGGTCAGCGCCAACAACAACAGCACGGCGAGGAATGTCCAAAATGAATCAAATATTCTCATGACGTTAGGTGGTTGGTTTAACGAGCGCGGCAACTTCCATGCGGAACGAAAGCTTTTCATTCACCGTTTCGGAGCCCAGCGTGGTGTCAATCGTGATGTTGACGATACGCATGTGGGGAAACTTGTTTTCCAAATCGGAAACGAATTTGCCGAGGTCGTGGAAATAACCGTTCCCTACGATTTGAAAGCGAATCTGTTTGTAGGGAAAGTTGGGAATGATGTCCACATCGGATTGGACCGGCTGGCCGATGGTGGTGATTTCAATGTGCCGGTTGACCTTGAACTGGCGCATGGTGTCGTAAGTCCAGGCAAAAACGTCCCCAGCGGCGGTGTCTTCTTCGGCGTGGTTCAATAATGTGGTAATATCTCCCGCAGTAACCGCTGTAGCATCGGCCTGCTTGATGAGCTTTTTGATTTGTAACAATTCGCTCGCCTTCACATTGGTGTCGGCGGCCAGTTTTTTATTTCCCTCATTTTGGGGATCAATCAGGAAAAAATATACCAGTCCGACCACCGCCAGCGTGATCACGATGACGAGAATCAACTTGTTACGTTTATGAGGGGGGAGTCGTTTCATTGGTTAAAGCGGATTTTATCCGTGAACCGGCATTCCAGAGTAAAAAGGACAAAGGGTTTGCCGCCCCAGCCCGTCTGCGGGGAAGACAGGGAAGATAGTTTTACTCCATTGGTCCGATCCAAGCTGGATTTGAAATATTCCTGCTTGGCGAAGGATTCCTTATAGGTGTTTACCTGATCACCCGCATTGGGGCTGGAGTCCTTGGCATCGATGGTCAGAAGAATCCGCTGGGTGCTGGTAGCCGGGCGACCGGCGGATACGCCGTAAGAATTGGTTACATCCGCAGTGCCCTCTTTGTAGGTGAAGGTTTGATCCAGCCTGACCCGCAGTAATTGCACATTGGGCACATAAATCTTTTGCAGCGCGTTCATCAGGGTGCCAATCAACAAGCGGTTGGTGTTCACCAAGAGCAGGGAATTTAAACGACGCTGGCTGTCCGCAATTTTTTTTACGTTGGCCTGCACCACGGCGAATTCATTCTTGTGTGCATCAATTTCGATTTCCAACTGACTCTTCTTCTGCTGCGTCAATTTGTGTTCCAGCCAGCCCGAGCTGAACCAGACGAGCGATAAGGCCACGAGAAAAACACCAATGTAAATCGAACGCTTGACGGGATCGCGCCGCCGCAAATCTTCCGCCGCCAGCGCCTCGTTCAATAAATTTATTCGTATGGGCATAGTATTGATGATGACTAGTAAGCAGCCAGTGCCGTCCCGATGGCCACCGTCAATTGCGGTCCAACATGGTCGATTTCCACCGCTTGCTGGCCGGACAAAGCCAGCTGCAAGAAAGAAGTCGGATTCCAAGTTTTACACTCGGCCAGCAATTCCGAGTGCAGCATTTGAATGATCATTTCCGAGCGCGTCGAACCGCCGCTCAAATAAACTTCAGTGACGGGGCGGTCATTCTGATGTTCGAAGAAATCCAAGGACGCCCGAATTTCCCGACCCAACGGCAATACTTGTGATTGCAGGGCTGATTCCACTTCCGTCGCCATGCCCACCTTGATGCCCTCGGCCTCCGCGTAACTGATGCTCATCGCCTCGCCCAAACCAATCGTCAATTGATCCCCGCCGATATTTACCGTGCGGACGGTGGCCAACTCGCCCCGATCCAGCACACAGACGGAGGTGTGCTTGAAGCCGATATCAACCAGCGCTACGGTTTCCTGCGCGTAAACTTCGGGCAACGACCTTTCAAAAGCATTGATGGGACAGATGAGCGAGGGCACCAGCGCGTCGGCGGTCAAACCGGCCATGCCCGCGGCGCGAATGAAATCGTCCACTAATTGCTGTTTTGCCGCCGACGCCATTACTTTAAGTTTGATAGGAGCACCAAGATCAGTCACGCGAGGCGCTTCGGTTTTTTTGGTTTCGACTTTTGGACCACGGGGCGGAACGATATAGCAATCAAACGCGTGATTGGGCAAATCCTGCTGGAGATAATTTTTATGATTCATCCGCAAGATGGTGCGCATGTCGTCCACAGGAATCTGCGGCATCTCCACCTGACGCACCACCGAATCCGCCAAGCCGACGGCCATGGAAATGTATTTGGTATTGCCGCCCAAAGCTAAAGCGGCGGCGTGCAGATGGTCCGCAAGCAATTCGGCCGAGATTTTTTTTTCGAAGAGGGGAGCGTCCAGCAATGCGTAGCTCAACAACGCGAGCAGGTCGCCGCGCCGTTCCAATAAAACTGCTTTGGTGGTGCGACTGCCCAAATCGACGGCAATGAATTGGTTACGCTTTTTCCTTAAGCCTCCGTTCAGGAATGGCAGTGTGAAACCCATAGCTATTTTTATAATTTTATCGAGTGTGTTTGCAAGCCGTAAATACTTCGGGCTGTTTTAAGCAATTGCTGCGCCAGTTGTTGGGCCAGATTTGCGCAAATATCTATTAATTTATTAGAGGCGTTTTTATGGCGTTATTATTTTGATGACCAAAGGGAGCGGTAAATCGCCCGTAACTGCGGCGTCATCGGCGGCAATTTGCCCTGCTGCTTAAAGTTCAAGTCAAAACCCCAAGTTCGCGAGGGCGCGTTATAGACAACGCTAGTGCCAGGCCATGGACTGGAGGCATACTGGCTGTCGAAGAGCACCACGATGGAGCCATTATAAGTGATGTTCACACCGCTCCAGTCTTCGAGTAAGCGAAGGAAGTTTTCCACGCCGCCACTGTAGTGGGATCCGTCCGACGGGACAATTCCCTCCAGGCATGCGGCATTAATCGTGATAGCGGTAGGCTTTTGGCGTGAACCCAAACTGGTGGCCGAAGTGTAGGTGTCAAGCCACTTGGCGGATAAGATGGTAATGGCGTCGCCCATGAGTCCAGCGGGGTAAGTGTTGGTCGTATCCCCTAAAGTTTTAGAAAAGTGGGTGCCATCCGTCGTGGTGTTATAATCACCTTGGACATAAATGGGAAAGGGTGTGGCCACCGTTAGTCCGGGGGACGGCAATTGCGATCCGTTAATCAAGCGGACCGCCGGAAGAACTGTGCTGCTCGAAGGCACGCCGTTATACACGTAAATGCCGTCGATGGCATGTCCCTTGGAGGTGCTGCCCGAGGTGTTCTGACTTTGATAAGTAGCGGCCGTCGAATTGGTGGTCAGCCATTTGCCGAATTTAGCAACGTCCAACTGAATCGCTTTTACGGTGTTCGCTTCGCGGTAATCATAGAAAGCCACGTTGGTGGCGAACGAGTAATATGTATTGGTGGTATAGATGGGATTGGAAGTGACCGTGTGGGTGACAGGGTTCGTAAAATATGAGGTGCCGGAAACATAGATGTTGGTCACATCCTTTGGAATCAGCGTTTGCTGCGTGGCGTTGTTAAGATTCTGATAAAAAGCATAGAGGTTAGTGCCATCAGGACCGTTCGTGATGATGATATCCGCTTGATTATAGGGATAAGACTGTCCGTTGGGAGAGGCAGCCACCGTGCCTGCCGGGGGAATATCTAGCATGCCGATGACGGTAGCTGGATTATTGTTGGTGCCGATGGGTAGAGTGAGAGAAGCCGTGCCAGACATGGGGTTGTTGGTGGAAATGGTAAACGTCACATTGCCGCTACGCGCCGTGTTGTTGGGATCAAGCGGATCAGGAGTCGTATAAACTTGTTGGGCGGCTTCAACGATGTCGGAAAAAATCAGCGGCGTGCCCGAGCCGCTGCCAGTCGCGTAAATATTATTATTAGAATGAACCCGCCCATTGATATTCATGGAAGCACCCGGATTAATTTCCAAGTCCATATTGTAAAAAATTGCGAACTGGAAAATTGGAATAGCCCCAAACCAGACCTGTTGATAAATCTTGGCCGAAAGGTTTTCCCCGACGTTCAGCGGCGTGGCTTGGGAGATTATGTCACAAAATTGTCCCAAACCTTGCAAACCAATGAACTGTGAGGGCAGGGTGGTCCAGTTCGTCGGGCCAATATTTACATAGGTCGTGTTGTTATTTCCATTAGTGTTCGCGAATTGAAAAGTCATGGGCCAGTTAAGTTGACTGGGGAGATTAGTCGAACTCGTATAGGTGGCCACTGGGTTAAGGCTTTGGTTGAAAAAATCGCGGATCATCGCGGCCATCACCGTTTCCGTCGCCGATTCGGCCGCCGCTTGCGATTGGTTGAAAAGAATGTTGCGGTTGGTGATTTTTGAATTGGTGTTGACCCAATACATCAAGCTGGCAAATGAAATCAAGGCGACCGAGAGAAACGCAAGCGTAACAATCAGGATATAACCGCTGCGAGCGGGCTGGGTGAGAGATCTGGCGGTTTGCATAACAAAATCAATCTTTGGCGCGACGACTAATGCGGGTGCGCAGCCGATAAAAATCGTAGGCATTAATGGCGGTGGAGCCAATATAGCCAATGGGGTATTCCCACTGGTAAAACTGCATGGTCACGCAGATCACCGGGTTGTTCTGATAATTGGTCAAAATGGTTTGCTTAAAATCTTCGGCCTGAAAACAGTAGTAATTGGTCATGTAATTCGCTTCAATCGAAGCCACGTTATTGCTGACCATATAGATACAATTCTTAGTCGGATCCATGTAAAAAACTGTGGTCTGTGAAACCGGCGTGTTGGTCGCGGCAAAAATTTGAACCGCATTGCCAATTTGGTTCTGCCCGATGGGAATGCTGGTAAAAGTGCCGTTGCTGTAAGTGCCGACATAGATGGTTTTGCAAGAGCGAATGCGGTCACGTATGTCGTTGAGCGTTTCCCGGCCAAGGGTAGTGGCGGTAATTTTTGTGCCCGCCAAAGTATAGACCCGCAAACCAAAAATCTGCACGCTGACCATTGCGCCGATGAGCAAGGTGAAAATAGCAGCCGTAACCATCATCTCCACCAGCGTAAAACCAGAGCGGGTAATTTGACGTTTCGACTCAAGTTGGAAATTAACGGTTTTCATTGGTCGCCAGCTCGAAGCAAAATGACCGTGTTGGTTTGCAATTTACCGGTCAGGGGGAAAATCCAAACGCAGTCACAGCGGATTTGGCGAACCGGCGGGTTTGCGGAATAGCTGGTGACGGCAATGTAATTCGTCACAAAAAAAGAAAAATCCGTATTGGTCGGATCGCCTTTGATGGGAACGTCCATGATGTCCTTGAAAGAGTAATTAGTCAGCGAGGTTTGATCTACGGGCGGCCAAGCCCGCGGACTCCAGTTGCCGGCCCGCACCTGTTCGGCGCCCTCGGAAGCGTAGGATTGGGCCGCGAGTGACATGCTGCTCCACTCTGACATCCGGTTGGCCTGAACATACCCGTAAATTATGCCTGAAAAAACCGTGACCAATATGCCGATTGAAATCAAAATTTCGATTAGCCCAAAGCCAGATTGGCAGCGAGTCCTTGGGTGTTGTTTTTGGGGTGGCATAGTTTAACCGGTCGTTTGTTTTAAGTATAATTCAGCAATCCACATACCAACACGCTTTTAAAACCAGACCGTAACGAAAGCACCTTCCCATTATCTGAAAAATAAGTCAACGACACTCGGCTCCGAACAGGCGATGAAGTGCCTAAACATTTGCCGGGCTGCCTCAAAACCAAACACCTTTTCGTTGAGTTCAGGGTTTCACCAACTGAAAATAAGCGCTGGGGGGGGTGAGGTTGTTGGTAAAATAGTAGTTGGTGCCTGATTGGGTGATGCCGCTGGACACATTCGTCCAATTGATAGGCGGGTTCAGGACACTGGTTGTTTGAAGTTGGAAACCGGCGGGCGCAACCGGCCAGGAAAGCAGAATTTGATTGGCGATAAGCTTAATCGTCAGAATCGGTCTTGGTGTGGGCGGTGAATTAACTGCGGAATAAATGGAACCGTTGAACTCGCCAGCTATCAGGATGCTGCCGTCAGCGGAACAATATACGCAGCCCCAACTATTCGTAGGAGCGTTTTGTGGCTTCCAAGTGGATCCATCATCGGTTGATAAATATACCTGCCCAAGGTTATCACTGCTATATGCGCCTGCCAAAACTGTGCCGTTGGTGCCTATGGCCAGACATTGATAATTTTGAAAGATGTCCGTCGGGGCAGTGGTCTGACTCCAGGTCGCGCCGCTGTTGGTAGAAGTGTAGATGCCGACGTCGGTGTCGCCAAAATGTGCGCCGACGATGCCGGCAAACACCTGATTGCCATCCAACGAACAAGCCACCGAGTAACACTTGGCTGGTGCCGTGGAAGAAAGATTCCAAGTTAAACCGGAGTTGGTGGAAATATAAAATCCGCTGGGCGTAGTCGCATACATTTTGCTTCCGTTGGCGGAAACAGCCAGAGCCTGCCAGTTATCGGCCGGAGCGTCGGACTGAACCCAATCCACACCGGAGTTGGAGGAAATATATATGCCGTCATTGGCAGTGGCTCCAGCCAAAATCACACCGTTTGCCGATGAAACCACGGCCTGCCAGTTTTTTGCCGGGGCGCTGCTCGCCGCCCAACTCTGACCGCCGTTGGTGGAGATAAAAATTTGACCGGCTGCGAACGTTGGATCGCTATATGCCCCGGCGACCAGGCGCTGGCCATCGGACGAGGCGGCTACCGAAAACCAGAAGTTGCTGGGAGCACTGGTCGGTTGCCAGGTCTGGCCACTATTGGTAGAGGCATAAATGACGCCAGGGCTGGAAAATGAAGGATCGCTATATGTGGCGGCCAAAAGATTACTACCATTCTGCGACCCAGCCATGCTAATCCAGACGCTGGCGGGTGCCGTGGCTAAATTCCAATTCTGGCCGTGTGCCGAAAGGCAGAGCATCGTTAAAACTACGGCGACTTTGAAGTTGTGCTCGAGTTTCTTCATTCAATTTTAGGCTTATTTTGTCGCCCAGACTTTGCGGATGGTGGCGCGGACTTGCGGTGTCATCGGCGGCAG
>JBAXIY010000088.1:0-11106 GCA_037138135.1 Verrucomicrobiia bacterium | reverse complement strand
AGTTTAGTTGTCAACACACACATTATATATTGATGCACAATGTTTGTTATATCTACTATATTTGTGGCGGGTTAAGCTCGGATTCAGTTTTGCATTTATCATATACATTTAAATAGTTATGAACTGTCTGTTCCCAAGAAAAATCAGCTGCCATCGCATTGCGTTGGCAGCCTTGAAATAACTTGGCTTGGCCAAATAACACCAACGCTTTACGTATCGACTTGGCTAACGAGCGCGATGAATATTCAGTAAATTTGATGCCTGTAGCCAACCTCGGGTTTTGCGTCCAATCTACAACACTGTCATCCAGGCCGCCGGTCGCACGGACGATTGGGATAGTTCCGTATCGCAAGCTATACAACTGATTCAAACCGCAAGGCTCGAAACGCGATGGCATCAAAAAATAGTCACAGCCTGCCTCAATTTGATGCGCCAATGTCTCATCATAGCCAAATCGGACTGCAACCTTATCAGGAAATTGACGCGCCAGATCTCTGTAACCACGTTCATATTCCGGCGAACCGCTGCCAAGCAAGATAAATTGCATCTTGGTGTTTAACATTTCCGCCAACGCCCCTAATTGAATATCCACGCCCTTTTGTTCTGCCAGTCGCGAAATGGTCCCGAAGAGTGGAACAGATGCGTCAATAGGCAGGCCGAGAAACTTTTGTAGTTCCAACTTGTTCGCCTTCTTTCCGGCCATGCGACCGATTGAATAGGTTTTTAATAAATTTGGGTTTTTCGTTGTATTCCACTCGCCATAGTCCACGCCATTTAGAATGCCAGCCAAATCTTTTTTCCGTTGGCGCAGTAGTCCGTCCAAGCCGCAGCCATATTCTTCCGTAGTGATCTCTCGGGCATAACGCGGACTCACTGTGGTAATGATGTCAGCAAAGGCAATTCCCGCCTTTAGACAATTTAGCAGCCCGAAAAATTCCGCACCGCCAGTGTGAAAAAAACTTTCCGACAGATTCGTCAGCGAAAACTTTTCTCGAGGAAATACACCTTGATACGCAAGATTGTGAATGGTCAGGCAGGTTGGTGGCGGATTCCCCCACCCCATGTTTCTCTGATGGAGCATTAGGGCTGGAACCAAACCAACCTGCCAGTCATGCACATGCACTACGTCGGGCTGCCACGGCAGATAGCGCGCCAGATGGACTACGCACTTTGAGAAAAAAATGTAGCGTTCGGCATTGTCAGCGTAACTAAAGTGATTTTCCTGATAAATGCCAGTGCGATCAAAAAAACCAGGTTGATCAATGAAATAAATCTTCAGACCGCGTGCTACGTCCAGCTCCCATAATTCGGCCTGGACCTGTTGCAATCCCAATGGCAGGTCAAAATCCCATGCCACCTTGCGCAGGGCGGAAAATTTTTCACGAATGCCGCGATACAGTGGCGTTACCACCCGCGCCTCATGACCTTCGTTGGCCAAAGCCCGCGCCAGCGCCCCAACCATATCCGCCAGCCCGCCCGTTTTGGAAAACGGAAAAACCTCGCTGCTAGCGAGTAGGATTTTCATTTTAAATTAAGCCGAAATTCGGTCGGTTTTCAAATACGGTTGCAGCGCTTCAGGAATCTTCACGCTGCCGTCAGCCTGCTGGTGCGTTTCGATCAACGCCACGAACAACCGCGCCAGCGCTGTGCCGCTCCCATTGAGAATGTGCGGAAATTTATTTTCACCGTTCTCGGTCTTGAACCTCATGTTCATACGGCGTGACTGGAAATCTTCACAGTTTGAGCAGCTTGAAACTTCAAGGTAACTCCCCTGCCCTGGTGCCCAAACCTCAATGTCATAAGTCTTGGCACTGCCAAATCCCATGTCACCGGTGCACAACATGATGACACGATAATGCAAGTCAAGCATTTGCAAAACTTTTTCGGCGTTTGCGACCATTTGCTCCAGTTCGTCGTAGCTGTTTTCCGGTTTGACGATTTTAATCAGCTCAACCTTATCGAATTGATGCACGCGGATCATCCCACGCGTTCCGACACCCGCCGCGCCCGCCTCGCCACGGAAACACGGCGTGTAAGCGCAGTAACGGATCGGCAATTGTTTTTCCGCCAGAATTTCTTCGCGGTGAATATTCGCCACCGGCGTCTCTGCCGTCGGAATCAAATAAAGTTTTCCCAACTCCTCCGCGCGACCACCTTCGGCCACTCCGTAATATTGGTCTTTGAATTTTGGAAACTGCCCTACACCCACCATGCACTGCTCACCTACCATGAATGGTGGTGACACTTCGGTGTAGTCATGCTGAGTGATGTGCAAATCGAGCAGAAAGGAAATCAGCGCCCGTTCCAGTCGCGCGCCCCAATTCGTGTAGAGCAAAAATCCGCTGCCGGATAATTTCGCCGCCCGTTCAAAATCCACGAGCTTCAGCGACGCACACAAATCCACGTGCGATTTCAACTTAAAGTCGTGATTCACCTTCGCGCCGTGCACGCGCACTTCGGGATTCTCTTCCGCCGTTTTACCAACGACGACCGATTCGTGCGGGAGATTTGGCAACTGCAGCATCAGCGCGTCGCGCGCTGTTTCGCTTTCCGCAACCTGTTTTTCCAGCGCGGCAATCTTGTCGCCCAAATCTTTCGTTTCAGATTTTTTCGCTTCGGCTTCGGCAAGTTTCTTTTGTCCCATCAACGCACCGATTTCCTTGGAAACCTTGTTGCGAAGAGATTTTAGTGTTTCCACTTCTGCCAAAGCTTTGCGGCGCGCTTCGTCCAGCTTGAGCAGTTCGTCAATCTTTGCCTCATCCCCGGCCCCGCGTGTGGCGAGGCGCTGGCGGACAAAATCAGTTTTTTCGCGGATCAATTTGATGTCGAGCACGGCGACACTTTAAGAAACAAGCTTTATCGCGGCAAGCCGATTGGTTTTAATCCTGCCGGATGAATTTTCGAGAAAAGCTCCATTCTCTATTTCGCGTCCCGCCACTAACGCGCACGCGGATGTTCGCTGCGCTCGCCGTTGCCGTCGGTGCGGACGGACTACAACTTCTTCTCGGACCGCTTGGTTGGGCGTTCTCCGACCAAATCATAGACACCATGGCGATGATATTAATCATGCAGATTCTAGGCTTTCACATACTCCTGCTGCCGACCTTCGTGGTGGAATTGATTCCCGTGGCCGATATGCTGCCGACGTGGACGGGCTGCACCGCCGCGGTCATTGCGCTGCGCAAACGGGCGGAAAACGCCACGCCAACGCCGCCGCCAGCCAAACCCACGATGGAAATCTGATTGAAAATTTCGTCCGCAAACGCCACATTCAGGGCATGACGAAATCTGTTTTCACCGGTCCGGTTTACGTGGTGCGCGACAACATTGACACCGACCAGATCATCTCGGCCCAGTTTTTGAACCTTGTGCCGACCATCGCCGAGGAATATGAAAAGCTCGGCAGCCACGCCCTCGCCGGCCTGCCTGATTCACTTTACAAAACCCGCTACGTCACGGAAGGCCAGCTCGACAGCGAATACCCAATCGTCGTTGCCGGCAAAAATTTCGGCTGCGGCAGCTCCCGCGAACATGCGCCAATCGCGATGGGTTCGGCGAATTGCGAAATCGTCCTCGCGGAAAGTTTCGCGCGCATCTTCTTCCGCAACTGCGTCGCCACCGGCGAACTCTATCCGTGCGAATCCGCCGACCGCCTTTGCGACATTCTCAAAACCGGCGACGTCGTGACCGTGGATCTTGACGCCGCGACCGTCACGGTCAAGGAAACCGGCAAGGTCTATAAATTCAAAGCGCTCGGCGATGTCCGCCCCGTGGTGGATGCCGGCGGGCTGTTCAATTTCGCCCGCCAAAGCGGGATGATTGCGGCAAAGTAATTTGCAGATGAATCTGCTCCCCAATCCCCGTTCGCTAATAAGGCGACCGGGGATTTTTCTTTTGCCGAAAAAACCGTTTTGGCCAAGTGCCATCAAACTTGTCCGCAGCCAATCAGCGCCCAATCATCCCGAAGGTTACACGCTGAAGATTTCGAAAAGCGGAATTTTAATTTCTTTCCGTGAATTACCCGGTGCGCGTGCAGCACAGTTAACACTGCGCCAGTTAATTCGCGAATACGGTCACAGGTTACCGCGCCTGAAAATCCGCGACTGGCCAGACTTCGCACGGCGCGGCGTAATGCTCGATATCTCGCGCGGTCGTGTCCCGAAGCTGGAAACCTTGCTCGATCTCGCGGAGAAACTTTCCGCTTTTAAAATCAATGAGCTGCAGCTTTACACCGAACACACTTTCGCCTACAAAAAATTCAAATCTGTCTGGCAAGACTGGGGTGCGTTGACGGCGAAGGAAATCCGAATTCTCGACGCGCGCTGCCGCGAACTTGGCATTGACCTCGTGCCGAATCAAAATTCTTTCGGCCACCTGCGCCAGTTTCTCGAAGACCCAAAGCTGAAAAAACTCGGCGAAATCTCCGAGCCGTTTCTTTCCGAGACGAAAGACTTTCTGCGCCGCCCGACCATGCTCGCGCCGAACCATCCTGGCACCCTGCCCTTTCTGCGCGGATTATATGATGAACTGCTGCCGAACTTTTCCAGCGAATTCTTCAACGTCGGTTGCGATGAGACTTGGGATTTGGGCAAAGGCCAAAGCAAAAAACTCTGCGCCACGAAAGGCCGAGGCCACGTCTATCTTGGTTTTCTTAAAAAAATTCATCACGAAGTTTCCGCGCGTGGCAAAACGATGATGTTCTGGGGCGACATCATTTTGAAACATCCGTTGCTCATTCGTGCGCTGCCGAAAAACATCATCGCATTGAACTGGGGCTATGAGGCGAATCACCCGTTTGCAAAGGAAGCTGCGCAATTCGCCAAGGCAAAAATTCCGTTTTACGTTTGCCCTGGCACTTCAACGTGGCAAACCATCGTCGGCAAGCACGACAACGCGCTCGCCAATCTCCGGTCGGCAGCAAAAGCGGGGAAGAAGTTTGGCGCGATTGGTTTTCTCAACACCGATTGGGGCGACGGCGGACATCCGCAGCCGCTCGCGGTGAGCTGGCCGTTGTTCGCCGCCGGCGCGGCGCTGGCGTGGAACGCAAACGCGCTCAATGAAAATGAATTACTCGCCGTCTTGAGTCGCGATGTGTTTGCAGACCCGACAGGAAAAATTGTGGAAGCTGGATTCAGGCTCGGTTTTGCCCATCAAAAACTGGGTGTGAAAATTCCCAACGAAACACCGCTCGGCACGGTCATCGCCGCCCCCAGGCCGGCTGATCGTGAACTGTTTGGTCGAAACGGATTTAAATGGTTTACTAAAATTCCGGAAAAAAAAATTCGGGCAGCTCTTAAGGTGATTCAGAAACAGCGGGCAACCTTATCTTGCGCCAAACCAAAATCCCAGTCCGCAAAGATACTGGCGTTGGAACTGGATTTGGCGGCGCGAATGGCAATTCAATCATGCCAGTTCATGCTGTGGCAACAGGCGGTTTCCGCCGGGAAAAGATCGCGGGCTGAAGCGATGGCGCGGCGCGGCGTCCGCGAATTGCAAAAATTGGAAAAAGATTTCGATGCCTACTGGCCATTGCGCAACAAGGCAACGACAAAATGCTGCTCACCATTTTTGAGGTGGCGAATTGATGATTATCAGCGCAGCCATTAAAGTTTTAAGCCTATTCGGTGGCCACTGGCACGAAAGCTGCGTGTTTACAGGCGTGAAGTTAGCAATGGATACAACACCAGCGATTGGCGATGCAGAATTGCATCGTCGAGCGCAGGTTGGCGCTCGATTTAATCGAGCTGAGCGCACACATAGCAAAGAACTGTTTCGGAGAAAGGTCTACAACGGCTTACGGCGGATGGCGGTTTTTCTTCTCGGGGCAATTATTGTGGCATTTGTTTTGGCTCATCGTGAAGAAATAGCGCGGATTACTGCCCAAAAAATCAAAATGGTAGCGAGTCATGTCCAAAAAAAAGACGAATCTTCTGAGCTTCGCAAGAATGCTTTGACCTACGAACAGGAAGTAAACGAAGTTGTTGGTAAGTAGTTCCGCTTGCTCTTCTATCAGTTTAATGCGTTGACGTTTGACTTTCACGAACGCGGCTGGCATATAAACCGCGCTTAAAATAATTATGAAAGATAATTCATTCGAAAACGCCATGAATAAAATTGTCGGCCAGCACGAGGCTGAATTAAAACAGCAAGCTCGTGCGGAAAAACGCGCTAGAATTATTAGCCGTGTGCAGAGTGCGTTTTTGTGCCTTCTCGCCGTCGGTATTCTGGCCGCACTTTATAACTACCGTGATCAAATCAAAGATCTGATTATTCCCAAGCATAGTTCCGCCCTCACGGCTGCAACAACTGTTACCACTTTGGAAATTGTTACTAACGCCGACGGAGAAATTATTACTAATGTTACCACTCAAACCGTGGCGGCTCCAGCAACCCCGATGGGAAAGACGGCAGCTGCGTTAAACTCCGCCCAACAAAACGCCGCCACGCGTGACGCGATAATCGATTCGATCGCCAAGTAGATTCTTTTGGCTGTCAGGACGAAATTCCCCCAGCAATGTATTGCTCCATTTGTTCGATAGTTGCGTTCTGGGCGGAGATTATCCAATTGACTAGATCGCCAATTGAAATAATCCCAACCACGCTTGTTCCTTCGACGACGGGTAGGTGACGCACCCTTTTTTCCGTCATCAACCGCATACACTCTTCCACCGAATCGTCTGGCGTCACCGTTGTGATTTCGCGGGCGATTACCTCACGAACGCACGTCTCTTTGGAAGTTTTGCCCATTAACGCCACCTTGCGCGTGTAATCGCGTTCCGTAAATATTCCCATTAGCCGCCCAGTCGTCAGCACAGGCAGAGCGCCAATGTTTTTTTCCGCCATCAATCGGATGGCGTCGAAGACTGTGGTATCGGGTGAAACGCTCCAAAGCTTGGACGTTTTTTGGTGCAGCAAAGAGCTGATGGGGAATTCGGTTTTCATAGGCTTTAAACTCTTATCGGCCGGTTCCGACGATAATTCAAGTAAATAATTCACATCATTAGTAATAAATTTACTTTCACGCCCCGCTCTAGCCTGCCAACCTGCGCCTATGTCTACAATCATTGATACGCTTCCAACTGTTCTGCTCCGGCCCGGCGAGGCCGATCGCATCGTCGCTGGTCATCCTTGGATTTATAACAACGAAGTGCTGCGCTTGAGTTCGCCCGCCGCCGACGGCGACCTTGTTCAAGTCAAAGATCACCGCCAACGATTGCTTGGCACGGGCTTTTACAATTCTAAATCCAAAATCAACGTCCGACTGCTCGCGCCAGAACGGATTATCCCCAACGAAGCCTTCTTTGAAGAACGCATTCGCGCCGCGCTAGCCGTGCGCCAGCGTCATTTGCCGAAGGCAACTTCCTTCCGCGTCGTCAATGCCGAGAGCGATTTCTTGAGCGGCCTTATCGTGGACAAATACGAAGATGTGCTCGTCGTGCAGATTTCCGCGCTCGGCATGGAACTCCGCAAGGCGCACATAATTACCGCGCTCCAAAACATTTTCTCGCCCCGCGCCATCGCCGAACGTAGCGACGTCGCCTCGCGCAAATTTGAAGGCCTGACCGAATCCAACGGCATGTTGTTCGGCGAACAAAACGGGCCGGTCGCTGTCGGCCTGAACGGATTGAAATTTGAAACCGATTTGATTGGCGGGCATAAAACCGGAATGTATCTCGACCAGCAGGTGAATTATCAAGCCGTCTCGCAGTTTGCTAAAGGCGGACAAGTGCTGGACTGCTTTAGTTTTCTTGGCGGTTTCGGTTTGCACGCGGCGCGCGCAGGTGCCGCGCACGTTCATCTGCTCGACCAAAGCGCGGATGCCATCGCTGCCTCCGAACGAAATGCGAAGGAAAACGGCTTGGCGGACAAATGTTCGTTCGAGACGGTAAATGTGTTCGATTGGCTCAAGCTGAACACCGCTGTGAAACCACACGAACGCGTCATCCCGCGTTTTGATTTAATTATTCTTGATCCGCCGTCGTTCACGCGCAACCGCGCCTCCGTGCCGGATGCGTTGCGTGGCTACAAAGAAATCCATCTGCGCGCGTTAAAATTGCTGAAACCCGGCGGCACGTTGGCGACGTTCTGCTGTTCGCACCACGTCAGCACGGAATTATTTCAAGATTCGCTACTCTCGGCGGCCTACGACACGCGCCACATTCTACGCCGCGTGGCGACTTATGCGCAATCGCCCGACCATCCGATCATCCCGATGATTCCCGAAACGGAATACTTGAAGGGGTTCGCGTTTGAGAAGGTAAGATAACTATTTCAACAAGTCCCGCTGCCAGTTCATTAAGTCCAGCGCGTGCTTGTCCCAGTCACGGGCCAAATCACCCAGCACAGACTTGGGCGCAATCAGTGTGGGATCCAAGCCAAGGTCATGCGCGTGGTGGTCGCGGATTTTTTCCAGTTCGCGAAAACGTTTAAATTCCGCCTCGGTTGGACGCTTGGAATGGTGTCGGATTTTTTCGGGAAACTGCGCCGGCGGCACGGCCTGCGCAGCGCGGATGGCGGCAAGGAGATGTTCGCGGCGGCGCGGATGCATGCGCGGCGGAATCATTTGCTCGAACGGTTGCTGCTCGGCGACGGCGGCGGACAGCGCAATCATCGTTTCGTGCGACAAAACAAAAAACGGTGGTCGGCTCGCGGTAATGGCTTCGGTTTCGCGCCAATGCCAGAGTTCGCGCAGGACGGCGAGCGCGGGGCTTTCCAGAAACGTGCTGCCTTTGATACGCCAGACATCGTCGGGATCAATCACCGGCGGCAGGGAACTTTCCACGATGAGCCGCGCACAACTTTCCGAATGCCACGCCAACCGGCCTTTGGCCGTCAGTTCAGCGCGAAGTTTTTCTTCGAGTGTCTTAAGAAAACGCGTGTCGTTGCGGGCGTATTCCTCCATACGCGGCGTGAGCGGGCGTTGCGCCCAATCGGCTTTCTGCGGACCTTTGTCGAGCTTGATGCCGAGAAATTTTTCCACGAGCGCACCGAGACCGAATTGTTTTTCGCCGAGCAACCGCGCGGCGAGCATCGTGTCAAAGATTTCCGTGGGAACAAAATCGTGGTGTTTCTTGAGCAACCGTAAATCGTAGTCAGCGGCGTGAAAAATTAGTTCGCGGCCGACCAGTGCGTCGAGAAATGGCGTAAGCTCCATTTTTGCCAGCGGATCTACAAGTCGGTCGCCGGCGGTGGTGCTGATTTGAATGAGACAAACCTTTTCCGGATAGGCGTGCAAACTGTCCGCCTCGGTATCAATCGCGAGCCACGCGGCGGCCTGCATGACGGGCAGAAATTCAGCGAGCTTGGCTTGGGTATCAATCACGGTTGGGCAGTGTGCCGGAAGTGGAGGCAAATGAAAAGATTTCCCTCAATGTGTAATCTCTTAATCGTAATCCTAATCTTAATCGCCCAAGACGGATTACGATTAAGATTAGGATTAGGACGCATAAGATTGAACGCCAGTCCGCTTGTCAAATCCAAGCCTGTGGTCTATCGTCGCCCCATGTCGTTGAAAAAACATCTCGCCTGCGCAGCGCTGCTCGGTTGCGGCGCGCAATTCGCGTTGGCCGACAACATTCAACTCAAGGACGCCTCTGCCATCACCGGGAAAATACTTACCGAGAAATCGGACGCACTGATCGTGGACGTGGGTTACACCGCACTGGTAATACCGCGTAGCGCTATCGTGAGCGTTACCAAAGTCACCCCGACCACCGGCGCCGCAACGTCCCCTGCCCCCGCTGCGACCGGACAATTTTATGCGGCCACCACCAAAACTTCCGCCGCCCGCGACGTGAGTTCCCTCGTCAAACAAATCGGCGAAGCCGTGGTGCAGGTCAAGACCCCTGGCGGCCTCGGTTCCGGCTTCTTCCTGAACGAAGACGGCTATCTCATCACCAATTTCCACGTCATCGAGGGTGAAACGGAAATTTCCGTGGAAGTTTACCAGCAGAAAAACGGCCAGCTCGACCGCGAGACCTACAAACAGGTAAAAATTATCGCCATCAACAAATTTCACGACCTCGCACTCCTGCACATTGAGGATAAAGACGCGCCGAAGTTCAAACCCGTCACGCTCGGCAGCGCGGACGCGCTAAACGTGGGCGACGGCGTCTTCGCCATCGGTAGTCCGCTCGGACTGGAACGCACCGTCACGCAAGGCATTGTCAGCACCAAGACGCGGCAGATGGAGGGCAATCTGTATTTGCAGACCAGCACGCAGATCAATCCCGGCAACAGCGGCGGCCCGCTCTTCAACCTCGCCGGCGAAGTCGTCGGCGTGACCAACATGAAAATCACTTTCGGCGAAGGCCTCGGCTTTGCCATTCCCGTGGAACTTGTGAAAAGCTTCCTCGATCACCGCGACGCCTTCGCCTACTCCACCGACAATCCGAATAACCCCTTCCGCTACCTCGAACCGCCCAGCCGGACGAAGGCCGCGCCGGTGGAAAAATAAATTACCAATCATGAACGCAACCTTGCCCGAACCAGAAATCGTGACCCGCAAAGGCAAACCCGTCTCCGTCATCATCGCCATAAAAGACTACGAAGAACTTTTGGAGCGGGTGGAAGACGCGTCGGACTTGGCCTGGCTCAAGCGCGCCCGCAGCCGTCCGCTCCATTACCGTCCGCTGGAAGAGTATCTCGCCGCGCGCCACCGCAAGTGACCATGTATCGCGTCCTGCTTGAACGTGCCGCCGAGAAAGACCTTGCCCGGCTCTCGTCCGTGATCCATGGCCGCGTCATCACGGCCATTCAGGCGCTGGCGGCAAATCCTCGTCCCTCCGGCTGTCGCAAGCTGGCCGGCAGCCGGCACGACTGGCGCATCCGCGTGGGCGACTACCGCGTGATTTATGAAATTGGCGACGAAATCCGCATCGTGCGTGTCAACCGTGTGCGCCACCGCCGAGAAGTGTATCGCTGACCCGGCATGAAAACCACCACCACCAGCAATCCCTTCCGCTACCTCGAACCGCCGAGCCGGACGAAGGCCAAAGCGCCGGACGCAAAATAATTTACGCGCGTCCGCGAAACTTCGCTCCCTTCCGCCATAAAAAATCGGCCGCGCTTTGGGCAAACTTCTCGTTGCCGTGACCAACGCCGGTG
>JBAXIY010000087.1:0-11147 GCA_037138135.1 Verrucomicrobiia bacterium | reverse complement strand
GTCTTCTTGCCGAGACCTTTTTCTTCAAGCCAGGCGGTGATTTTCTTTTTGGCTTCGGGCGTGGGCAGGTCATTGAGAAAATCAGAATTAAATGCAGTGCCTTCTTCTACGAACGGCAAATAATGATTTTGTGATGGGTCAGGATTTGTCGGTCGAACTACACCTCTGATTTCCAATCCGAAGTCCATCGCAAATTCAAAATCGCGCGTGTCATGCGCGGGCACGGCCATGATGGCACCGGTGCCGTAACTGGCGAGGACATAGTCGGCAATCCAGATCGGAAGCTGTTCTCCATTGACGGGATTGATGGCGTAAGCGCCAGTAAAGACGCCAGTCTTTCTTTTTGTTTTGTCATCGAGCGTTCTCTCTAAATCACTTTTCGCACTAGTTTTCGCCCGATAAAGTTCGATTGCATCAATCGGTCTAGCACAGCCGCCCGCTGCCAGATCGTAACCACGCCAATTGAAAGGAGTATTGTCTGGCCAATTATTTGGAGCGATTGAATTTACAATCTTACTTTCTGGCGCAAGCACCATGTAAGTCGCACCAAACAAGGTGTCGGGACGCGTGGTGAAAACGCGGATTTTTTCACTGGAGTCAGAAACTTGAAAATCTACTTCCGCGCCTTCGCTGCGGCCGATCCAGTTCCGCTGCATTTCCTTGAGCGAATCGCTCCAGTCAATCGTGTCGAGGTCGGCGAGCAGTTTCTCGGCGTAGGCGGTGATGCGGAGCATCCATTGGCGCATCGGCTTGCGGATGACCGGAAAGCCGCCGACTTCGCTCTTGCCGTCAATGACTTCCTCGTTGGCCAGCACCGTGCCGAGTTCAGGGCACCAGTTCACCGGCGCTTCGCTGACGTAGGCAAGTCGTTTGGAATCGCGGTAGGCGCGCTTCTGTTCTTCCGTCGTGCAATTGGTGGGGAATTTCAGCGTATCAACGGACTCCGCCTTGTTCGTTTCCGGATTGAACCACGAATTGTAGAGCTTCAGGAAAATCCACTGCGTCCACTTGAAATATTCCACGTCGGTCGTGGCGAGTTCGCGCGACCAGTCGTAGCTGAAGCCGAGGCTTTTGATCTGGCGCGTGAAGTTGGCGATGTTCGCCTCGGTCGTCACGCGCGGATGCTGGCCGGTCTTGACGGCGTATTGCTCGGCGGGCAGGCCGAAGGAATCCCAGCCCATCGGATGCAGCACATTGAAGCCGACCGCACGACGATAGCGAGCGAGAATATCCGTGGCCGTGTAGCCCTCTGGATGCCCGACGTGCAAGCCCGCGCCGCTGGGATACGGAAACATGTCGAGGATGTAGAACTTGCCCGGAAGATTTGAGGCCGTGGCAGTTTTGCCTTCAAGCCCATGGCGTTTGGCGAACGGGTGCCCGTGCGGAAGCACCTCGCCGGGATTGAAGGCGCGGAAAGCCTGTTGTTGCTCCCAGGTTTGCTGCCACTTGGGTTCGATCAAATGAAACGGGTATTGTCGGCGACTGCTTGCCATAGAGCCGTAGATACTACGCGAAGAAACGCCGGACTCAATCGCTGAGTTCAGCCGCAAAATTCGCCAGCCAGACCAACCGTAAACCTTCGAGCGTCAAATCCGGCGCGACCGCAGAAATCTCCGGCAGCTTCGCCGCGATCAATTTTGCATAACCACCCGTCGCCACGACCGGCAATTGCTTGATCTTCAGCTCGTCCTTCAATTCGCCAATGAGTCCGCGAATCAAACCGCGATACCCATGCACCGCGCCGACCAACATCGCGTGCTCGGTGCTTTTGCCGACCACCGATTTGACCTCGCGAATTTCAATCTTCGGGAGCAGCGCGGTCTTTTCGTGCAGATAATTCGTCATCGCCGCCAGCCCCGGCGCGATGATACCGCCGACGTAATTGCCTTTTGCGTTCACCACATCAAACGTGACCGCCGTGCCGAAATCCACCACCACCACCGGCGCGCCGAAACAATTTTTCGCTGCCACCGCATTCGCCAAACGATCCGGGCCAATCGAGTTCGGCTTCGGATAATCAATGCCCACACCGCGAATCGTGGTTGGATTCAATTCGAGCGCATTTACTTTCCAAGCGGTGCGAACAAATTTCTTTACGAGCGGTGTCGCGCGCGGAACCACGCTGCACAAAATGGCACCGGTAATAATATTTTTACCCGTGAATTTTTTCACCAGCGCCGCCGCGCCGCCGCCGAACCACGTCAGCGTGGAGATGTCGGTTTGTTTCAACACGCGCTTTTCATCAGCCAGGCCGATGTGCGTGTGCGTGTTGCCGATGTCGAATAATAAAATCATTTTTCCAAAGTGACGTCGCCGCCGATGATGCGCTCCAGATGGCCGTGTTCCGTGCGGACGAGCAGCGCGCCGTCATCGTCCAGCGCTTCCGCACAACCACGAATCTGCCGCGAACCCATCTGCACCGAGACATTTTTTCCAATCGTCAGGCAACCGGTTTCCCATTCATCCGCCACCTGCGCAAACTTGCCGCTACAAATCCGGGCATAATCAAAATCCAATTGCCGCAAAATTTCCGTCGCGAGTTCTGCACGACAAATTTCTTCGCCAGATTCGGCCTTCAACGACGTAGCAATCTTGCGCAAATCCGGCGGAAATTCCGCTGCGTCCTGATTCACGTCCACGCCGATACCGAGAATGACGTGCCGCACGCGATCCACTTCCGCACTCATCTCCGTCAGGATGCCCACGACTTTTTTTCCGTCGATGAGCAAATCGTTCGGCCACTTTATTTCGGCGGAAATGCCGGCAACATTTTTTATCGCGCGACGCAACGCCGTGGCCGAAGCCACGGTCAACTGCGTCGTTTCCTGCGGCGACAATTCCGGTCGCAACAAAATGGAAAACCAAAGTCCTTTGTGCGTCGGCGACATCCATTTTCTTCCGAGCCGACCGCGACCTTTCGTTTGCGATTCGGCGAAAACGACGACGCCTTCTTTCACACCATCGCGCGCCAATTTTTCAATGACGTCGTTGGTTGAAGTCGTTTCTTCAAACACGCGGATATCGCGGCCGATCACTTTGGTTTTCCCCAAACGCGCCAGCAAATCGTCCGCGTGCAGCGCGTCCGGCGAACCGATGAGGCGATAACCAAAATGCGGGCCAGCTTCAATTTCGTAACCAGCCTGACGCAATTCCTCGATGCGCGACCAAATCGCCGCGCGGCTGATTGCCAATTGATCGGCCAGCGCCGCACCGGAAACGCCATCAAGGTTGGCGCGCAAGGCGGAAAGAATTTTGGCGTCGGTCGTCACGCGGATAGCTTGGCGATTAGGCTCGTTGGTTCAAGTGTATTTACAACCTGAAAGCCGATGCGGGCGATCCGGATTGATTTTAATGCGCGGCCGAAATCGTGACATGATCGAATAGCGTGGAATTCAGCGCCGAATTGTTGTGGGCGCTTAAGGCTAGGCCAACGGAAACAGTCTTGTTCATCGGAATGGCAACGCGGGCTACTTGCTCCCAAGTTTGGCCGTCCACGGAAATTTCGCCCGTAAAGGTGTTGCCAACGCGCGTCAGCCGCACCCAACTGGCAATGCTGGTGGACGCGCCATCGGTATTGTGAGTGCCCGCATCGGCAATCGGTCGCCATTGGTAAACGGAACTATTTTGCGCGGTGATGATCATCGCAACATATTTCGCACCGGGTGAATTATCCTCGCGGAACATCACACCCGCTTTGGCCCACGGATCCGTGTATTGCAGGGAGCTGATATGCGCAATGATTTGGCCATCGCCGGTCAAGAGCTTGCTGGCAAAGTGGAAAGAATCAGCTGTATCCCAGAGGTCGCTGCCGGAGGCGAGGAGGTTGTAGCCACCGTTGAGAAAACTCGCGTCGCCGCTCACACCGACGTTGCCGATGTCGGCATCGCTCCAGCCTTTGGGCAAGGTGGGCGCATTGGCGTGCAGGGTGGTAATCCATTTGCCGATGACGGCAACGGCTTTGTCGTCCACGACATTCTTGCCGAGCGGCGGCATCTGGTTTTCGCCCACGCGACTGACGCGATAGAACAGAATGGATTTATTCGTGTCGCCGGGAACAATCACTTTCGCGCCGGCGATGCCGAGTTGATTGGCGACCGCGCCGTTGATGAGATTTTGTTTCGCAAGCGGCGTGTCAAAGCGCGCATCAAAGAACGCGCCCGCACCGCCGGGGCGATGGCACATGGAGCAATTGGCGTCGAGATACGAGCGGACGCGGAGCTGAAGGGCGGCGCTGGCGTTCGTGATATTGACGAGTTTGGGATAGCGAAAGATTTTCCGGTCGTCAAACGCGGCATCGAATAGTCCGATGTGCCCAAGCGTGTGGAGTTGATTCGCCGTGACGCCGTTCGGATAGGTGTAGCTGCCATTGAGCTGGCGCGTGTTGAGACCCAGCACGCCGCCGGAGGCAATCGTGTGACACGTCAAACAATCTTGTCGTCCGGGGTAAAACCAGTTTTGCGTGCGCGTGCCCGTCGTAGTTTTAATTTCAATTGGTTCGGTGATTCCCGTTGTCACCAAGTCTGCATCGCTATTATCCGCGCGCCATTTGTAGCTCGCGCCGTAAACGTAATTATTCGTGTCGCGCACCATGATGCGCGTTTCAAGGCGGCGGAGGATTTGTGGATTCGTGTCGTCCAAGGGCAAGTCAAAGTGTTTCACAAACACGGAGCCGACGGGGAAAGTCCATTCGCCATTCGCGGAAAAACCGATGGCGGAATTGGTCGGCAGCGTGAACCAGCGGGTCTTCACCGCGCCGTCCGACCAGAGCGGAGCATTGACCGCGTAAGGCAAAAGAAAGTTTGCCGGTGTAAGATTAGTGAGATTGGCAAAAACGCCCGTCTGCGAAATAAGCTTAGGTAAAACTTTGACGGGCGGCGGCGGACCGCCACGCTGGAGTTTATAGATTTGCCCGCCGATGCTGCTCATCTGGCAAAAGTAAAGTTCGCCATTCGCATCCGTGCCGAAGGAAGAAAGGCCAGTGTAATCCGTGCCGGCGTTCGGGCCGCCGCCTCGAGGCATGACACAGAGCAGTGTTTTCTTGACGGGCGTGGCGGTCTCGTCGAGCGCCCAGACTGTGCGCATGACGTTGTCGCCGAAAATATATTTACCGCCGAGATCCTTCGCGAATTCCTGGCCGCGATAAACGTAACCACCGATGACCGCGCGGCCATCGGTGTGCGGATAATCTAGCAGCGGCTCGCGACTGATGCCGAGGTAAGGCGCGGTCAGCTTGCCGAGATTACCTTCGCAGCGGTTCCACTGGAAATTCAGCGCAGTTTCGCCCGGTTCGATGACGTCAATTTCCTCGCGCGAACTTTCGCCGACGTCGCCGATGAAAATCTTGCCGGTCGGCGGATCAATCGTCATGCGATGCGGACTACGCAGGCCAAGACAAAAGAATTCCTCCAATACATTCGACTGACCGACGAAGGGATTATCGTTCGGGACAAAATAATTTGCCGTGAAGCCGGCGGTCGGCTGGCGTGGCGGCGCGTGGCTGATGTTTCCGCCGCGACAATCCACATCAATGCGAAAGACGCCGGAATAAAGACTCTTGTTGATGATCTGGTCGTTGTCGCCGACGGAATTATCGCCATCCGTCCAATACAAAAAACCATTCGTCGGATGAAAAAACATTCCACCGCCGTGATGCCAGACAGTTTGATTCGTGAGGTCCACGAAGGTTTTTACCGAATCGGGAATCGCAACGCCGTTCGCATCGAGCGTGTAGCGTTCGAGACGGTCGTGGTAGGTGTCGGGCAAATTGGGCACAGGTCGTGACGTCGGCGAACCGGCGACCGTGCCGGGCTTGACCCACGTGTAATAGACGAACATGAAGTGATTCGTCGCGAAGCCGGGATGAAACGCCACGCCGAGCAAACCGGAATCGTCCCAGCCCTGACATTGATCGTGGATGTCGAGGACGAGTTTCTTTTCCGCGACGCCGGCAGCATTATCAAACGTCCACACGCGGCCTTCGCGTTCCCACACGCAGAGTTGGTTGGAATCAGGAACATGCGTGAGCCCGACGCTGTTCGTGAAAAAAAGATTCGTGAACGCGACGACCGCCGACCAGTTGCCGGAAATGCCGGGCGCGACTTCGGGCATGACGCCATTGAGAAACGCGCCGACGGCGGGACGATTGGTGAGACCGAAGTTTTTCTGGCTGGCAACGGGAAGATTTATTTTGGCAACGGCGTTGAACACAAGGCCGCCGAGCAAAGCGAGAACTAAAAGCCCTTGGCGATGCGCGTGAAATTTTTGGAACAACTTTTTCACTGCGGAACGCGGGTAAGTTTCGCCGACGCCCAAGATTCGTCAAATTTTTTAGTGTGAATTTTGGCGGCGTGAATCTAGCTTGGACGGATGTTTCGTCCGTGCATTGACCTGCATGAAGGTAAAGTAAAGCAAATCGTCGGCGGCACGCTCAGCGATGCCGGCGCGCGCACCAACTTCGTCTCCGAGCAGTCCGCCGCGTGGTTCGCCGAGCTTTACCGGCGCGATGATTTGCGCGGCGGTCACGTCATCATGCTTGGCGCTGGCAATGAAAGTGAAGCACGCGCGGCGTTGAAAGCTTTTCCCGGTGGACTGCAAATCGGCGGCGGCATCAACGTGGACAACGCGCGCGGCTGGCTTGATGACGGGGCATCGCACGTCATCGTAACTAGCTGGGTCTTCCGTGAGGGTCGCGTGGATTGGGCGCGGCTAGACGAACTTGTCCAAGCCATCGGCAAAGAAAAACTCGTGCTCGATTTGAGCTGCCGTAAACGCGGCGAAGAATATTTCGTCGTCACCGACCGCTGGCAAAAATTCACGGAACTCGTCGTGAACGCGAAGACGCTCAAAAAGTTTTCCACTTACTGCGATGAATTTCTGATCCACGCCGTGGACGTGGAAGGTTTGTGTCGCGGCATTGACGGCGAACTGGTCGCGAAACTCGGCGCGTGGTCGCCGATTCCCATGACTTACGCCGGCGGCGCGAACTCGCTCGCCGATTTGGAATCCGTCACGAAGCTGGGACAAGGTAAAGTAGATCTGACTATCGGCTCCGCGCTGGACATCTTCGGCGGCAGCGGTGTGAAATATGCGGACTGCGTAAAGTTCAACCGCCGCCAGAAATAAATTCCGACGGCGGTTGGGCGGGGAACAATTTTACCGGAAGCTTACTTCGCTTTTTCCAGCTTCGTGGCCGTCAGGATTTCTTTACCGTCTTTTTCCGTGACCGTGCCGGTGGCGGTGACTTTTTCCGTTTCGCCGTGGCAAATATCTTCGTGCATGGCATCGCTGGTTTCATTTTTGGTCAGGTAATAATTGACGGTCTTGCCGTCCTTTTCGACCTGAATGACGTTCTGGCAAGATTTGGTTTCGTGCATCGTGCATTTGCCGCAAACCATGTTGCCGGTGATGGTGACGGTCGTGGCGTCGTCGGCCAAGGCCGTGAAGGCCGCACCCGCGAACGCGAGTCCGGCGATGAGCGCGAGGGATAATTTCAATGATTTCATAATTTTTTTTGTTTTGGTGACTTGCACGAGACACTGCCTCGGGAATCCGGTTAATGCAAATAATTTTTCACGCCGCAAACAAGTCTGCCACGGTGAGCTGAAATTGCGGGATCAACTTTTCCGTCAGCACTTCGCGGCCGGCGAGGATGCCGTGCAGTTTCAGGCCGAATTCAAAGCTGTGATAGATTTCCACGTTGTCGTAGCGCGGGTCCACCATCCACAGGCGCGGCACGCGGATTTTTTCGTAGAATTCCTTTTTCAACACCGTGTCGGCGTGATGATCGTCGCGGCTGACGATTTCGATGGCGAGAAAGAGTTTGCCGCTGGCGGCGGTCACGAGCGCGAGGTCGGGGCAAAGCGTCGAGGTTCGGGAAATCTGGACCCGCGCGCGCGGCGGCAGCAATTGCGTGGTGGCGAGGCCGTTGACGCTGACGGCGAGTTCGCGGTGCAGGCGGCGGCAGATTTGTTCGTGGCGGTCGCCGGGCGCAGAACGCGGCAGCGTCGCGCCGTCGAGGATTTCTTCGTAAGGCCGGCTCACGGATTTAGTTTCAGGTTGAAGGTGGATAGTTTCAAGTGCGGAATGAACCGCGAAAGACGCGAACCACGCGAAAATAAAACCGTCCAGAAAAAATCTCTTGTTCGCGTATTTCGCATGGTTCGCGGTTGAAAATCAATACACCAGCACCAACACCGCCGCGTCCTGCGCCGACTTTACCACGTCCTCAAATTTTTCATCCTTCGTGTTTGGCTCTTTGAGTTTGCTTGCGACGTCCGGCGCGGATTCGAGGAAGCTCAAAAGTAAACTGCTCTTGACCGCGTAATTCACATTCTCCGGCAGTTGCCCGCTTGCCGCCAGCGCCGCCGACGCATCCAGCTTGGCCGACACGATGCCGATGACGTTGCCATGTTCATCTACCAGCGCTCCACCCGAATTGCCCGGCTGCACCGGCACGCTGATTTGAAAATAGCGCGGGTCATCACCTGCGCCCGACAACGACGCGATTTCCCCCTTGGCGAGTTTGGGTGAAAATCCTTGCAACGATGGGTCGGGAAAACCAATCGTCACCACCGTGCCGCCCAGATGCGCCGACCGGCTCGCGGCAATTGGCAGCGGAGAAAATTTCCCGTCTGTTTTTAACAAGGCCAAATCATTGGCCGCATCCACTTGAACAACTTTTGCATCAATCGTTCCGGCGCTCGTGACAAGACGAACTTTCGCCGCATCCTTGACCACATGATAATTGGAAATTAAATAACCATCGTCCGTGATGAAAAAGCCTGTGCCGCTGCCCATGGAAGTTTCAGGTGGATTAGAATTGTCTGAACTTAAACCGGGTATTTCTTTTCTTGGAACGAATGCGGCGGCGCGGCGCTGACCTTCCGCAATTTGAGCAGATGTCATTAATTGGATCAGGGAACTTCTTTCTTGAGCTGATATTCCTTGTGTGTTTTGCAAATCTTTATGGGCAGCAGAAAGATTAAACCACTTGTAGGCTTCGATATAATCTTGGGCAACACCTTCGCCATTTAGATAACACTCTCCAAGAACTCCTTGGGCTTGAGAATTGCCTTGTTTTGCAGCTCTAGTCAGCCATTTGGCAGCTTGAACATCGTCTTTTTCTGTTGCGCCCATTCCTTTGGAATAGATACACCCAAGATATAATTGTGCGTAATCAATTCCTTGCTCCGCTGCTTTCCTAAACCACTTAAAAGCTTCGTAATAGTCTCTTTTTACATCCGCACCATCGAAATACATCGCCCCTAGACTCCCTTGAGCGAAAGCATTTCCTTGCAACGCCGATTTTCGATACCATTTGACAGCCTCGTCGGGACTCTTTTTTACACCTTGTCCATCAGAGTAACAAAACCCCAGTTCAAATTGGGCTTTTGCGTTATTCTGTTCGGCTGCCTTGCGATACCATTTTACCGCTTCCGTCATATCTTTAGCTCCACCTTTGTCGTGGGCATAATAAAGACCAAGATTTAATTGAGCATCAGCATCACCATTTTCAGCTTTTGTCTTAATGACTTCAAATGACTCCTGACCGCCAGCTGTTTGCTGGGCGTGGGCGTGTAGTTGAACGCCAGTAAAGAAAACAAACATCAGAGAAGCCGCTAAACACGATTTCATTTTCATATCGTTAGCTAATTTGAATCACAAAACCACATCAAACTCAAACCGATGATGGCGAGATTCACCAAATGGTGTTTGGTCAAGATTTAGGCCTGCTGGAGCAGTCCATTTCATAGCCATTTTATTCTTGTTGATTATTTCAAAACTTAAATCTTTAACATGCCAAGCCACCAAACGCGTTGAATCCCCATAAAACAATCTTGGCCCTTGATTAGTTTGAAAGATTCCTTGGGGCTTCATTTGATTAATGTTAAGCAACGTCCCATATGGTGTCGTTAGCGGAGAATTCCAATAAATACATCGCATATAATCAAAAACTTTTTCAGTGCCCCAGCGCCAGGGTAAAATATGCGGTTGTAAATTCAACTGAGTCGAATTACGACGACCCTTTTTCCATTGAATAATCCAAGCCGATTGTTTTTTGTTTGGCAACATTCCAAAATTCAAATGCCAATTACTCCATACGTCCAACCCTAATTTTGACCTGACGACAACTGATTTTCTTTTCAAAATCGGGCTTGCAAAAGCCGTTCCAACTGATAGTCTCCGCGTCCTTTTAATAAATTTATGTCTGTAAAAATCCGCATGAAACGCATCGGCACGAAAAACACGCCGGTGTTCCGTATTGTTGTCGCTGACAGCCGCAGCCCCCGCGACGGCAAGTGCATCGAGGAAATCGGCACTTACCAGCCGCTCAAGCAGGGTGAAAATTTCACGCTCAAGCTGGACCGCGCCCAATACTGGGTCAGCAAAGGTGCGCAGCCGAGCGATACTGTGGCCAGCTTCATCAAGAAGGCGGCCAAAGCGGCTCCGGTCGCGGCTTAATTTTTTGGTGTCATGCAGGAGTTCCTCGAATACGTCGTCAAAGGACTCGTGCAAAACCCCGGTGCGGTGACGGTCACCCCGGTGGAACGCGCGGGCGCGACAGTTTACGAATTGCGTCTGGACGCGGCGGATGTCGGCAAGATCATCGGTCGGCAAGGCGTGACGATCAACGCGATCCGTTCGTTGTTGCAAGCCGGTAGCGCGAAGAAAGGTTTGCGCTGTTCGGTGGAGATTGTGGAAGACGGAAAGTGAATTGAATTTGAGGCACGGATGAAGATTGACGTGCTGACCTTGTTTCCGGCGATGTTCGCCGGACCGCTGGATGAAAGTATCATCATGCGGGCGCGCAAGTCGGGCTTGCTGGACTTGAAAATCCACCAGTTGCGCGACTGGACGCACGACAAACATAAAACGGTGGATGACCATCCGTTCGGCGGCGGGCCGGGAATGTTGCTGAAACCGCAACCGATTTTTGAAGCGGTGGAAAGTTTAAAGCGCGAAGGGACGAAAGTGATTTTGCTTTCGCCCGCTGGCAGAAAGTTCGACCAGAAAATTGCGCAGGAATTGGCGCAGGAAAAAGATTTGCTGTTCGTCACGGGTCATTACGAAGGGTTTGACGAGCGGATTCGGGAAGCGCTGGCGGACGACGAGTTGTCCATCGGCGATTATGTGCTGACGAACGGCGC
>JBAXIY010000086.1:0-11236 GCA_037138135.1 Verrucomicrobiia bacterium | reverse complement strand
CGATTCTGCGATTCTGCGATTCTGCGATTCTGCGATTCTGCGATTCTGCGATTCCTCAACCAGTATAGTCCGTTGGCGGGGTGATCGCGAGATGAGGCAGGCTGCTGCTCAGCAAAGCGCGGGCGGCGGCCACCCAGTAGACGCTGGTCGCCGGACTGAGGGCAATTGCGCGCAGGATCATTCCGAGGCTCTGCCGCGCCCCAGCCCGCCGCCACGTCGCTAGTCCCAGGGCGTAGCGTTGCTGCGCTACGATCTCGTACCCATACGGGAGCGATCCCGCGTGCTTGGATACCAGCCGCGCAAAGGCCGTCTCTAATGCGCCGGCATCGTCCGAGATCCGTGCGGGAGCAACGTAGGTGGTAACGAGCGGCGCGGTCAGGTAGGCGAATTGGTATTGCTGGGCGATCCGCAGCCAGAGATCCCAGTCCTGAAAGCGCGACAACTGTTCGTCGAAGCCACCCACCGTGAGGAGACACTCCCGCCGAATCAGCGCGGTCTGTGTCGTAATGAAGTTCCCGCGCACCAGCGCGGCGGACAGATCGCCCTGAAGCTGGCGGCCTGGCACCGCCAGTTGGCTGGCAAGCACCCGCGTCAGTGACGGTCTGACGATGTTGTGTCCTGGCCCAATGTGACGGAACCGACAGTAGACGACCGCGACACGGGGCGGGGAGGCGCGCAAATACGCGATCTGGCGAGCCAGCTTTTGCGGTTCCCACCAGTCATCGCTATCCTGAAACGCGATCATGTCGCCCCGGCTGATCCTGATCCCGCTGTTGCGTGCCGCCGCCGCCCCCCGGCGCACGGGATGACGCAACGTGATCAGTCGGGGGTCGGTATAGCTGCGCAGCACCTGCGTGGTCTCGTCATCGGATGCGTCGTCCACCACGATCAGCTCGATGTTGTGGGCCGTCTGCTCCAGAACACTGATGATCGCCCGATCAAGCAGGGCGGCGCGATTATAGGTAGGCAAGATCACACTGACATCAGGTGTGGGTACCGTGATCATCGGTGGCCCCCGGACGAGTCGCGCAGGAAGCGGAAGCAGCCAACCACACGACCGATCAGGCTGAAGAAGTACCAAGCCCAGATCAGACCCAGATAGAGCGCCTGTTGAGCGGGAGTGCGGGTGAGCGCACGGGCCATCGCCCGCTGGCGCGGGACGGCGTGGCGGGCATAATACTCGACCTCTGGTATGCAGAGCATAGCGATACGCAGTGCCCCGCTCGTCGCATGTGCAAGCGGGCGAATGCGGGGTGGGGTGGTTTGGGCCATTGCCCCCAGCCACTCAACCACCCGGCGGATCAGACGGCGCACACCCCGGCTCGGCGGGCCAGCGACAATGTCGGGGTGTATGCTCAACAACACGCCGTCGCTCTTGCCGCGTGTCCACGCCTGCGCAAAGATCGCCCGCAGCGAGTGGCGGCCAATATGCCAAACAACCGCCTGGGGATTGTACTCAAGCTGATACCCAGCGGCAATGATCCGCTGCCCTAAGTCTACATCGTCGCCGGTAATCAGTGGCACATTGGTAGTAAATCCACCGATCTGAAGAAATATATCGCGGCGGAAGGAGGCGTTGGCGGTGTCGAGAAACGTGGGCGGCGTACCCGCGTTAGCTTGGTGCAACTCCTGGATGGCGGCGAGCCGGTAGAGCCAGTGGCCCTCAATAACATTGTGGATCGCCCCACCCACCGCCACGGGCAGCTCAGGCACCGCGTAGCTGCGCTGAAGCTGAGACAGCCATGCGGGTTCGGGTCGGCAATCGGCGTCGGTGAAGACCAGCACCGTACCACGGGCCAGGGCCGCACCTGCGTTGCGGGCGGAGCCGGGGCCTCCGTTGGGCTGGCTCAGATAGCGGAGTTGTCCGCGCTCGGCCAGGGCGTGCAGATCCTCGGCGCTGCCATCGCGTGACCCGTCATCCACCACGATGACCTCGTAGAAGTGGGACGCGAGATCTTGCTTGCGGATACAGCGTAGAGCTTCGCGCAGGTGGGCACGTTGGTTATAGCTTGGGATGATCACACTAAAAAGCAAGTGATCTTCTGGAATGTGTGTGTCGCTCATGGGCCAATACCTTTCACATAAGCCAATCTCGCACCCTCACCCCCTGCCCCTCTCCCTCAAGGGGAGAGGGGAGTATATCGCTTCCTGACGAGGAATACCCCCCCTCTCCCGTTCAGGGAGAGGGGGCTGGGGGGTGAGGGCTGAGCGGTGGCAGATTCCTTATGTGAAAGGTATTGGCTCATGGGTGATAGTAGGGAAGGCTGACCCTGATCTTCTGCCACACCTGGCGCATCGTCGCTGGCCCGTAGAGCGCCGCAAGGGTGAGTCCGTAAATGATCGGGCCGATCACCCACAGCAGCAGCGGCCGAGGCTGCGCCAGCAGCGCCCATGCCGCCACCAGAAGTGTGGCCAGGGCGGGGCGGACAACTTCACGCAGCCCGAGTAGTACTGACGAGCGGCTGGTCGGAATCGCCAGGTAGATCAACAGAGAGACGCCGTACATCGCCAGAGTTGCGACTACAGCACCGATCCCCCCCACTCGCGGCAGGAGCAGCACAAGCAGCCCGGTCTGCACACCGGCAAGAACCAGGGCGACCCAGGGCAAGATGCGCTGCTGTCCCGCTGCCAGGAGTAGGTGGTAGAGTGTCGCACTCATAAAATAGCCGACAATACTGAAGGCCATGACGGTCAGCAGCGGTGCGGCTGCGAGAAAGTTCGCCCCCGCGTAGATCACGATCAAGGCCGAACTACTGAGTGCGATCAGCAACGATAGTGGCATCGCCATGGTCAACATGAGCCGGAAGCTGTTGCGGGCCAGCCGCTCATATGCCTGCGGGCTCACATTGGCCTGACGGATCAAGTGCGGGTAGGCCACGCTAAAATAGAGCGACGACAGCATATTGACGCTCAATGTCAGATTGTTAGCCACGCTATAGATCGCCACATCGTTAGGCTGGAGCATGTAGGCAATGATCAGGCGTGTGGTGTGGATCTGGGCCTGGGTGAGCAAGCTCGTGATCAGAATTGGCATAGCGTGGCGGATCAACAAACGCCAGAGATGCCAGTCGATATGGAACGTCCGTGGTGTCGGCAAGCGCCGCCAGGCTGCCTGGATGTAGCCAACTTGGGCCAGCAAGGTTGCGCCAAGCTGCCACTGAAGGATCTGCATTGCCTGCCCGCCGGTGCCGAGGGCCATCACCACTGCGACCACCGTCAGCAATTGGGCGATCATGTCGAGCCGGGCCACCACAGGGATTTCAAGGCCAACCAGCATGACCGTGCGGGTCAATACCAAGGGTGAGCAGAAAAGCATGAGCAGCGCCATGCGTGCGAGGTCGGCGGTATGCGGATCGTAGTCCAGCATGGGAAGGATGGCCAATGCAAGCAGGTACAGCCCCGCGCAGTAGACCCCGCGCAGCAGCATCGCGTTCCCAATATACTGTGTAACCTGGGCGTGGGCCGCGCCGACCTCACGGATGATCGTCACCTCCAGGCCCGCCTCCGCAACCAGGGCGAAGAGTCCCCAATAAGCGTAGGCCACCGCCAAGCGACCATACTCCGCCACCCCGAGGATCCGCGTCATCAGCACCACGCCAGCGAAGCCGACGACACGTGCCGCCAGATTGTAGCCACTCAGCGTGAGTGTGTGTCGTGTGAGCGTGCCGGTCACAACCTGATTTTTCGTGCCAGTAGCGATAGTCAATCCGAGGTTATCTGGCTAGTTTTCAGGTTATCGCCCCCAGATTGATCGGGCTTGGCCGGGAGCATGCCATGGAACAGTCCGCTAAAGTAGAGCCGCATCACCCCAACATGCCCCGCGAGAACATCGTTGAGCAGAAAGTGGAGTCCCACCAGCGGCCAAAAGAGCAGCGTAGGAGTGAACGTCCATGCCGTCGTGTGCTTTTTCAGAAAGAGGATCGTACTGCGCACCATATGGTAACGGCGTATCCCGAGGTGATCGTGGGTACTCGCCGACACACTATGCCAGACCCGTGCCTGGGGCACAAAGTGGAGTGGGAACCCGCTGCGCTGAGTCATCAGGCAGAGATCGAGATCTTCGAGATAGAGAAAGAACTGCTCATCAAACATCCCGACGGTTTCGAACACTTGTCGTCGGATGAGCATGGCCGCACCAAAAATATAATCGACCTCGCAGCGCTGCTCGAACTGACCCGTATCCCGCTGACCGCGCCCCGTGTCCGCTGCCGCAAAAACCCAGCGCCGACGGCGCGACCCGGCATACCAGAAGGTATCGGGGCGGTCGTGGTAGTAAATCTTCGGGCCAAAAATTCCGACCTGCGGAGCGGCCGCCGCCGCCGCCAGCAGCGCCGGTAGCGTCTCTGGTTCGATGATCGCATCGTTGTTGAGGAGCAGGATATATTCACTTGTCGGGTCAATCAGCACACGCCGAATGGCAATATTGCAGGCCCGACCAAAGCCAACATTCTTTGGGAGCGCGATAATCTCGGCGTCCGGAGCGTGTTCGGCGAAGTACTCTACCGAGCCATCACCGGAACCATTATCCACCACCAGCACCCGGCAGGGTGTGCCGCTCCGTTCGACCGAGCGAATACACTCAAGCGTCGTCTCTTTCAGCTTCCAGTTGATAACGACAATCGCGACCTGCGGATGAGTCATGGCGCATACCTCTCTAAGCCCATGTGCTTGATTGCTGTAGCACTAGCGGGAAACGGCTAAATGCACCCCAACACCAAGCCAGTTTTGTCCAATAAATCAGTGGCAGGGTATGCCAGTAATAGTAACGAGCATGCGGGTGGCTAAAGGTACGTGCTGTGGCCCAAGCTGCAATCAGCGGCGCGAGTACCAGATAGGGCCAGCGATACCGTGCCATCTCGGGCGTGCCAAGCTGCTGGGCGTGCCGCAGCCGTACCACCAGCGTAAAAGGGGCATCATCAACCCAGTGTCGCCAGACGGTCGATAGGGTAGTACGTGCGGGCTGATGATCAATGACGGCCAGAGGTTCAAAGAAGAGCCGGTAGCCCAAAGCGCGCAGCCGCAGCGTCCAATCAAGATCCTCGGCCCGGCTGCGACGACTCTCCATCGGCCCGCAGCACAGGGCGGCCTGCCGCCGGATACTGAGGTTCGCGGTGCAAAGATACGACCGTGGACCGCTAGGCGTGCAGGGCAGTAAATCATGAAAGGCCGAAAGGTTATCGGCGAGCTGGATGTATGGTCGGCTCGCGAAGTCCACGGCCCCCCCGACAATCTGTTCACCGGCGAGGTGGCATGCGAGGTGGCGTGCAACCAGATCGTGTGCGGGCAGACAATCATCGTCGAGAAACAGAAAAATCTCGCCACGCGCCTCTGCCATACCGCGATTCCGCTTGTCGGAAGCGTGGGTCGGGTGAGTCATCGGGATGAATCGCACCTGCGAATCTTCCCGCACCAACCCCGGCTGATCACTGCCGACCACCAAAATCTCCAATAGCGCGCTGCCAGCCGTCTGGAGCCTGAGCCGATCAAGGATCGTCCCAATCAGCGCCGAGTTTGTATTGGGGATAATCACCGAAACCTGCGGTGTGGCACAGTCTGGGTGTTGGTTTACCGCCATAGGACAGCTTTCCTGGGCCGGGCGTTGGCCGTAGATTCAGGGACGGATACGCACATCGGTGAACACCAACGGAAACAGGGAACGGGTACTCACCGGTTCATACCCTTGCGCAGCGAGGGCTGCCAGCAGCACGACCGCATTGTTCTGATCAGCCACCAGCGTGGCCTCACCGACGCCGTGGGCGCGAGCGAGCTGCGCCCAATCGTGGAGCGACGTGTCGGTCGAAATGACAAACCAGTCCTTCTGTCCAAAGATCGGGGCGGCGTTAAGGGGTAACCAATCTTGATTGGTAACCAATGCACGAGATGGGGCAGCGAGAATCGCTTGATTGACATCGAGCGAGAAGTTCCGATCAGCCTTGAGGACGTGGATACCACGGGCGTGCATACCGAACCCAATGATCACCAGCGCAATCCCGACGGCCTGCCCAAAAATTGAGAGACGCTGATATCCCCCTCGCCACAGCCCAAGGATCGCGAGTAGTGGATAAAAAGTGAGGGCAAAGCGTGCCCCCCACTCCGGCCCACCGTTCGGACTGTCCCCACGCACCACAAGAATGGCGAAGGCGTAGGCCGCCAGCCCACCAAGCGTGGTAAGCAGGAAGATCCTCACACGTTGGTCGCCAGATCGCCAGATTGCACGGGTCTGGCTGAGGCCAATCAGCGCCCAGGGAGTGGTAAAGAGTAATCCGTGACCCGAGCGGTAGTAGCCCGGCATGAACCAAAAGACGGACGTGGCCAAGGCGCAGATCAGCCAGCATGCCGTAAGGATGTGTCCGACCAGTCGAGAGTCGGGGTCGAGGAATCCACAGATGATGGCCAGAACTGCGGCAGCCGCCCACACATTGCCCAGCCAGCCAGAGCTAAGCTGCCCGTGAGAACCCGGCCCAATCAGCAGATCGGGGATAGCCTGGAACTGCGCTGAGCGGATGTAGGCGAACGGGACGTAGATATGCGAGGCGTTGTCGGGGAGCGACTGCCCCCCAAACATGATTTGGTGCAGAGGGACGTAGGGCAGCAGCAGCAGGATCAGAATCGCCCCCGACCATACAATCCCCCAGCGACGCTCAGTGACCAGCAGCCATGTCGCCGCGAGCAGCGCCCCACAAAAGAGAATTGTGTCTGGGCGGATATAAATCGCCAGGGCAAAGATCACGCTCGTCCCCGTCCACCGTAGCAGATCGGGCCAGGTTCGGCGAAGGGGACGCAGATTCAGCACGAGCCAACTACCAGCCAGGATCAAACTGCTCGCCAGGGTATGTTCCCAGAACATCACCGCGTAGATCAGCACCGGACTTCCGAGGCTGATCAAGAGCCACAGGATTATGCTGCGGTTTGCGGGAGCGATCAGATAGCAGCTCAAGACACAGATCGCGGCTCCACCACACGCCGGGATAAGGTAGAGCCCATAGATTCCAAGCATCTGATAGAAGGGCAAGGTCAGCAGCGGGAAGATCGGCAAGCGCCCAAAAGAAAGTGCGTGGCCGCGCACGTGGAGGAGTTGCATACCGGCAAAGCGCAGATCTGGATCGAGGCTAATGCCGCTGTAGGGAATATCCGTACTGAGTCGCCCGCTCTCTAGTCGTAAATTGGACATCTGGAGCAATTTCGCTCCTTCGTCGGGCGACCAGATTGCATCAGGAGAAAACCACCCGCAGGCGATAACGAGGTAAACTACGAACGTGATAAGCCCATAGACAAGCGGAGCCAGCGGGTGTGTTGCGAGGATGAATATCTGTCGAACTTGTCCTTTAGAGGGCGGGTTAGTCATTGCGATCCCCACTCCCTCCACCTCAAAGTCTGCCATTTACGTGGCGGACTCAGCCGCATGTGCGCTGAAACGCCTCCTCCGAACGCCGCAAACAGTAATATATCAAGCGCATGCCCATTATACCGTATACTCCCATAAGCACATATGGTATACTGCCCGAATGCTCAGCGATGTCTTGTTTTTTGTTGGACAGTAGGATTTTTGTACGGAATCTGTACACTCATCCGTTAATCACGTATGCGAGATCGCCTATGGCATCACCAGCGACTGCGCACCACCACCGTCGCCACGATCCTGCGACGGTGTTTGATACGGTGCCGATAGTCTCCGCGATCCTCTCAGCCGGCGTGGCATGTGTCGTCTACCTGCTCACCCTCGCTCCCACAGTTTTCACGCTTGATAGCGCCGAGTTTACGCTAGCAGCCTACACACTCGGTTTAGCCCACAGTCCAGGCTACGCCACCTATCTTCTGCTACTCCACCTATTTCAACAGTTGCCGATTGGCGATGTTGGATACCGTACAAACCTTTTTTCTGCTCTCGCCAACTGCTTCAGCGTTGGCGCACTCACTCTTCTCTGTAGGCAATTCTATGATCGTTGGGAACCAGCAGTCGTCGCCGCACTCTGCTTCGCTTTCAGTGTGTCGGTCTGGTCTGTCTCCGTTGTCGCTGAAATCTACACCTTTCAGGGGGCGATTCTCGCAGCGGTTCTGCTGCTGCTAACGCGATGGCGGCGTCTTGGACAGCCCGTTGCCCTGATCGGAGCTATTGGGGTGTTCTGCCTCGGAGTCGCGAACTCGTCCGCCACGCTGCTCTGGGCTCCGGGAGTGGCATGGCTCGCCTTGATCACCCCACAATGGCGCATCTTACGCGGACGCCACGTCCTCGCATTGGTGGGCGTAGGCATTCTTTCCTTAAGTCCCATACTCTATTTCCCACTACGCTCGCTGGCCCACCCGGAATTTATCAATATCGGCTTCTATGATGCACAAGCAATCTTCCACCCTGTCGACTTGGCAAATTTTGCTAACTTGCGTGACTACATGTCTGGGCGTCAGTTTAAGGAACTCTTTTTCTCCAACCTGAACCTCGCACTTGGACATCAAGTGTTAACCTTTTTGTCCAATCTGACGGTTGCGTTTTTTGGTGTTGGATTACCGCTAGGTATTTGGGGCATCTGGTCTGTCTGGCGGCGTGATCCGATGCTCACGATGGGGCTGGCCCTAACCGTCATCCCGCATACTATCTTCTTCATTACCTACGGTGCAATCGATACGTCCCTGATGTTCCTCCCGGTCTACCTAGTATGGACAGTGTTTCTTGGCGCAGGGATATCCATGCTCTTTCGTGAGTTCTCCGTAACTTCTGCTCGTCTGATAGCGTTGCTTCCAGTGATGATGTTGTTCGCGAATGCACCCGTCGCCAATCTTGGAGGTGCTACTGGCCCGGCAGATCTCGCCCGCCAGCGTCTCCGTGAAGCGCCACCTCACACACTCTATCTTGCGTCATGGGGCGATGCTGATATGATGCGCTACTACCAAATCGTCGACGGCTTCCGCGTTGACGTACAAGTGGTCAACCGCTTCTTTGTCGCCAATGATCAAATGGTTCCCCTGGTCGTTACCGCAACGCAACGGCAACGACCACTCTATGTCACATCCCAGAACTTGGTGTTCGCTGACGGCTATCGTACGGTACCTATGGGCAGTGGGTACCAAATCATGCCCCAGTTGGACAACAGGTAATTATGGTGGCGCATACCTGAATAGTCAGAGGATGTCTATGCAGAACTCACATCGTCGTATCGCTATCGTCGTGTCGCTCGCATTGGGGTTACTGTCGGTGCCCTATCTGGCGCTGTCGTTCAGCCCGTCTCAGTCGCTCCAGGTCCTTGCTATCAATGCCGGTTTGTATTACGGCCAGACGCCCACGCCCGTCACGCCTTCGCCCACGCCCGTCACGCCTTCGCCCACACCTGTCACGCCTACGCCCGTCACAACTCGGGTGGCCGACCTGGGCTTTCAGCCTACCGGTCGCTACCAGTTCCCGAACTGGGGCAGTGATGGGCAGAACAGCAACGACTTCACCGTGGCTGATCTCCGCGCCATGTTTGGCGATAGCAACGTGTGCCGGACGGGTTCGACCGCCACTGTTTGCCGAGTGAATCGGCTCGCACGCAGATGGCTAAATAATGTGACTAACCTCACGCAGATTGGTCACAGTGACGGGTTTACCACCACTGCCCTGCGGTTCTTTAAGGGCCTCGATACTCTGGGCACCTTCCAGACGGGTACCGTCACCACCACCAACGACCTGCGCTTCACCACCGCACGCGTGCGCAGCAATATCACCAAATACTGGGTATTGCAACTGCCGTTCGAAGTGGCGTCTGCCCGTGCCACTGCGCTCAAGAACACGCCAAGCGTTGTGGTCGACCAGGTCATTGCGGCAGCGAACTCAACAACAATCAGCCCGACTACGCTGCTTGTCTACAACGCTGATCGCACCTCCGGTCACTCGCTCCTGCCCTACGCAGTCGATAAGACCGGCGATCTCTTCAAGATCTTCGTGTACGACAGCAACTGGCCCACTGACTCGACCCGCTTTGTAGAAGTGAACAAGGCCCTCAATACCTGGAGCTATGATCTGGGCAATGGCCGCCTGTGGACTGGCACTGCCACAAGCCAGTCGCTCGGCGCAGTTTCGATCTCCGCCTACGCACTGCCCCCGACCGCCCCCTGGAACACCACTGCCACCCATTTCCTCGTCCATCACGAAGGCCGTGGGCATGTGCTGGTCACCAAGTTCGGTACTACCGAGCGTATCGGCTATGACACCAAGGTCTTTACGAACACGCTCGCGAATGCCTTCGCCGCCCCCATTGCCGGTGGAATCGATGCCTACCAGGAACCGGAGTACTACGTACCGACGGGTAATAAGTACACCTATCATCTGACTGGTGACGCCCAGAGCCAGGGTCTAGCACAGACGTCGGGTGCCGGTTTGTCTCAGATCGGGCCGAACTTCGCCGTGGGTGTGTCGAACTTTTCCCTGAACGCAACCTCGGACGACACGTTGGATGTCTCGCCCGATGGGACACAGGTCGCCTACACCGCCAACCAGACTCGGAGCGTTGATCTGAGCTTGTCGTACAACGGTACCAGCACAAGCTCGGAGATCCAGGTGAATGGGTTCGATGTCGGCACAGGGAAGCTGTTCACGGCGACGGCACAGACGGTGTCGAATACCGTCAAGCTGACTAGCACGAGTACCATCACGGGCAGCTACAACCTCGTGGTCACCGTGGTGACGGCGACGGGTGAGGTGACCTTCCAGAACAACAACATCAGCTTCACCCCTGGCTCCATCCAGACCCTGGACTTCACTGGCCTCGCCAACGGTGGGCTTACCGTCGTTCTGGGTATTGACACCAACGGTGATGGCACCATCGACAGCACTGTGAATCTGCCGAACCAGGCACCAGGGACACATACCTACTTCCCGCTCGTTCGTCGGTAACTCAAGGGGTGTAGATCTCCTCTAAGGGGTCTACGATCGGAAAAGGGGTGTGCGGCGTGACTCAGTCACGCTGCACGCCCCTTTCTGAATCTCAGGCATGTTTCAGATTGCAGATTTTAGATTGCAGATTTGCCGCAACAGGTCGCAGGCCATGGCGTCCAACACGCCCGCGCTACTCTGTCTTCAGAGGGTAAGGCATGTTTCAAAATGGGCACATTCAGCGTGACAGTCTTGCGATGAGGCGCCGAGACGATGAGGCGCTCGTATCGAGTCATCGCCTCATCGCCTCGACACTGAACTGTCACGCTAGATTGAAACATGCCTAAGGCATGTTTCAAAATGGGTACATTCAGCTTGACAGTTCAGCGATGA
>JBAXIY010000085.1:0-11365 GCA_037138135.1 Verrucomicrobiia bacterium | reverse complement strand
GGGTGGCGGGCTTTGATTGCCGGGTTGCCGAAGCAGTCCGGTAATCTTGAAAGAAACCCCGCCATTGCCGTGTCTAACTGTATCCTTCGGACATATGTTGCCATATGTGGGACTCGCCCGGCGGCTTACAACTTTCGGGCAATGCCGACGTGTCGGCCACCGTCTGCGGCTCATCCCGAGTTCGTTTTAATTACGGTCCAAGGACTGTTGCGAATCACGCACAGGGCAGGGAAATTATTGTTAATAAAGATCAAACTGACTGAAAAGAAGTTCGTCCCACGCGCGGATTTTCTCAAGTGAAATTTGAAAATATATTTTCGTCTATTTGCAGCTGGTGCTTGCGTTCCGGCGGGCGGCGTCGTCTAATTAAATTTCTTCCGGTTCGCCTGCCCCCGTTTCATTTTTTAACAGTTTTACCATCCAGTTTATTGCGGATAATTTCGGCGATAGCTTCGGGCTTGAAAGGTTTGCGGATGAAGTTCACGCCTTCGGTGAGCATCGCCTGCCGGCCTTCGACATTGCCGGTGTAACCGCTCGTGTAAACGACCTTGAGATCAGGTTTTTCCGCCTTCAACTGTCGGCCCAGTTCAATGCCGCTGATGTGTTCGGGCATGATGATATCGGTGAGCACGAGTTGAATGCGGTCGCGGTGCTCGTGCCAGATTTTCAAGGCGGCGGGACCGGATTCGGCCTCCAAGATGGTGTAGCCGCAGCGTTGCAGCAGATCGCTGACAAAGGTGCGCAACGGGAATTCATCTTCCACGAGCAGAATGGTCTCGGTGCCCCACGGCAGTGCTGGGCTGGTCTTGGCTTCGGATTTTTCCGCGCGCGCCTCGGCGACGATGCGGAAATAAATGTTGAAGGTTGTGCCTTTGCCAAGTTCGCTCTGCACGGTGATATTTGCATGGTGCTGCTGGACGATGCCATAGACAGTAGCGAGACCTAGACCGGTGCCCTTGCCGACTTCTTTGGTCGTAAAAAATGGCTCGAAAATGCGCGCGAGAATTTCCGGAGCGATGCCGCTACCGGTATCGGTCATGGATAGGCAGACGCACGGTTGGGCCACGATATTTTCCGGGCTGCCGACTGGTTTAAAATTTTCCACGCGAGTGCGGATGCTCAAGCGTCCGCCGCCGGGCATGGCGTCGCGGGCGTTGACGGCGAGGTTCAAGATGATTTGTTCAATCATGCCGACGTCCGCATGGATGAGCGGTAATGCGGGAGAATACTCTGAACGCAGCGCGATATCTTCGCCAAGAATGCGCTGCAACATCTTGGTCATTTGCGCCACCGTTTCGTTAAGGTCAAGGTTGACGAGTTGCATTTGTTGTTTACGGGCGAACATGAGCAACTGGCGCGTGAGACCGGCGGCGCGTTCGCCAGCGCGGGCGATTTGATTGGAACAATCCCGAATTTCTGACGGCTGCAGGTCGAGTCCTTGCAGCAGGGCGGCGTTGCCTTGGATGACGGTGAGAATGTTGTTGAAATCGTGGGCGATGCCGCCGGACAGCTGTCCGACAGCTTCCATTTTTTGCGACTGGCGCAACTGGGCTTCGAGATTTTGCCGTTCTTTTTCCGCGCGCAGTTTATCAGTGATGTCCACCACGATGGATAAGCAGCCGCAAATCTGGCCGTTGGCATCGCGCCACGGGGTGTTGCGCCATTCGCAGGTGATGCGTTTGCCGTGCTTGGTGATGTTTTCATTTACGGAATGACTGGCCACATTGCCGCTGCGAATAATCTCCTCCCAGACGTGGTCCACATGGGGCTGAATCTCCGGTGGCACAATTAATTTATAAGCGTGTTGCCCCAAGGCTTCGGCGGTGCTCCAGCCGAAAATCTCCTCGGCCGCCGGGTTCCATTCCGCCACTTGGAAATCACGGTCAAACGCAATGAAGGCCAGCGGCATCCGATCCATGTAAAATTCCGTGCGCTCCACGGCCTGGCGCAACTTCTCCTCCATCTGCCGCCGCTCCGTGATGTCCTGCTTAATGGCGACAAAATGGGAGATTTGGTTCTGCCCGTCCCGCAGGGGCGTGATGGTCATTTCCTCCAAATAAAAACTTCCGTCCTTGCGGCGGTTGGTGATTTCGCCATACCAGACATTTCCAGCGAGTATGGTCCGCCACATCGTCCGATAAAATTCTGGCTCATGTTTACCGGAGCGGACGAGCTCCCTCGGGTTTTTTCCGATACATTCGGCCAGCGTATAGCCGGAGCTGGCCGTGAACGCCGGGTTGACCCATTCGATGAGGCCGTGTGCGTCGGTAATGAGAATGGCATTGGCGGCAGCTTCCAGCGCAACGCTTTGCAGGCGCATGGATTTTTCCGCGTCTTGCTGTTGCGTGACATCGCGAAAGCTCCAGACGCGGCCGATGATTTTGTCGCCCAGCCGTTGGGGGCGCGCCACGCGGTCATAAACCCGGCCATCCTTGAACCGCAGCGTGTCGTAGGATTCCTCCTCCGGATGCTGATACAATTCATTGGTGCGCTTTAAAAAACCTTCCGCGTCAGTGAGCTGATCCACTACCACTTTCAAAATTGTCTGATCATCACCCGCTGCCATGAGTTCAGCTGGGATGCGCCACATTTCGAGAAACCGGTTATTGTAAATCGTGATTTTTCCTTCCGTGTCCACCACCAGCAATCCGCTCACGCTGGACTCAATGGTGGCGCGTAACAACGAAACGGATTGGGCCAATTGATTCTCGTATTCCTTGCGTTCGCTGATGTTGCGGGTCAAGGCCGCCAGCACCATCCGGCCCTGAATCTCGTAGCACGTGACATTCACTTCCACCGGGAAAATGGTTCCATTCTTCCGGCGGTGCCGCCCGCGCACAATTTGTGAATGGCCGGGGCGCAAGGTGTGCCAGATTTTTTGCGCATCCACCAACTTCACATCCTGCTCGAAATCCGCCACCGTCATCCGCAATAATTCCTTGCGGGAATAGCCCAAGCTTTCGCACGCGCTCTGGTTCACGTCCAGCAAACGGCCTTCCGTGTCATGCACAAATATCGCGTCGGACGCCTGTTCTACCAGCGTGCGGAAACGCTCCTCACTCCCGCGCAGATTTTTTTCGGCCCGCTCCTTGAGAATGGCCATGGCCACCGTATGCGTGACCAATTCGATCAGCAGCACATCCGCATCTTCTGGCAGACCCTTCTCATGATGATAGATGGCAAACGTGCCGAGCACTTTTTTTTGCTCGTCCAAAATCGGTGTGGACCAGCACGCTCGCAGTTTGTGCGCGAGTGCCAACTGTTTGTAATCCGTCCACAACGGATCGCGTGCAATGTCACCGACAAACACGGGCGAACCCCGGAAAGCCGCCGTGCCGCAGCTGCCTACCTTGGGTCCGATGGCCACGCCATCCACGGCCTTGATGTAAGCTTCCGGCAACGATGGTGCCGCGCCGTGCCGCAAATGCACACCATCCGCATCCAGCAACAAAACCGAGACCAGCATTTCTGGCGACTGCGCCTCAATGCCGAGCAGCAGCGTTTCCAGCGTGTCGGCCAGCGGTTTTCCGGTGGCAATCATTTGTAAGGCTTCATTTTGCAGCCGTGTCAGCGCCTCCGATTTTTTCAACTCCGCAATTTTTTTGGATTCCCGGCGGAGCAGTTGCCGCATGATGACGAACAGCAACAGCGCTGTGAAAACTACGAAAATCCAGCCTTTGTAGGTCTCTAGCTCGATTAACCGATTCTTATTGTGGATGAATTCACTAAGAAACCAGTCAGATAACGAAATCCACGTGGCCGCGACCAGCCCGTATAACAGGCTCGCTCGGAACGCCACGCCGTTGGATTTCTGGCTCATGGAAATAAAATAACTTTCGGATTATGTTTCAACCTCAGCGCTTTTGCAACCGGCACAATGTAAAACTTCGGCTCGCCTGTCTGCTCCCGTTCCGCTAGCCTCAACGCTCAATTTTGCCATGATGACCAGCACGCAAATCCGCCAGTCGTTCCTCGACTTCTTCAAGTCGAAGCAACACACCATCGTCCCGTCGTCCAGCCTCATGCCGGACTCGCCGAACCTTTTGTTCACCAACGCCGGCATGAACCAGTTCGTGCCCATCTTTCTCGGCCAGACCAAGTGTCCCTACGCGCCCGGTCGCGCGGCGGACACCCAGAAGTGCATTCGCGCCGGCGGCAAGCACAACGACCTCGACGACGTCGGCCTCGACACCTATCACCACACCTTTTTCGAGATGCTCGGCAACTGGAGCTTCGGCGATTATTTCAAGAAGGAAGCCATCGAATGGGCGTGGGAACTCGTCGTCGGCATCTGGAAATTTCCGCCGCAACGGCTTTACGCGACAGTTTACAATCCTGACAAAACGAAAAACGACCCCAGCGAATTCGATCAAGAAGCGTGGAGTTTTTGGGCGGAAAAATTTCGCAGCGTCGGCCTTGACCCCGCCATCCACATCGTCAACGGCAACAAGAAGGATAATTTCTGGATGATGGGCGACACCGGCCCATGCGGCCCGTGCTCCGAACTCCATGTGGACCTCACGCAGAATGGCGACACCAAGGGCGCGCTCGTCAACAAGGGCAGCTCCGAGTGCATAGAGATCTGGAACCTCGTCTTCATCCAGTTCAACGCGAATCCCGACGGCACGTTTTCGCCGCTGCCCGCCAAGCACGTGGACACCGGCATGGGTTTCGAGCGCGTCGCGAGCATCCTGCAATGCACGCACGGATTCAAAAACTTCGGCACCACGATTTCAAACTACGAGACCGACATCTTCCGCCCGATTTTCGACGCCATCGAAAAATTGAGCGGCAAAAAATACGGATCCACGCTCCCGAAAGCGGGCAGCACGGGCGACACCGAGCAGGAGAAGATTGACGTCGCGTTCCGTGTCATCGCCGACCACATCCGCACGCTCAGCTTTTCCATCGCCGACGGCATCCAGCCCGGCAACAACGACCGCAACTACGTCCTCCGCCGCATCCTGCGCCGCGCTGTGCGCTACGGCCGCACGCTCGGTTTCCGTGAACCGTTCTTCTACAAACTCGTGGACGTCGTAGCCGATAATTTTGGCGACATCTTCCCCGAAATCCGCGCCAAGAAGAAACACGTTCAAGACGTCATCCGCATCGAAGAAGAGGCGTTTAACAAGACGTTGGATAATGGCATCGAGCGTTTTGAAGGAATGGTGGACGCAATTAAGCGCACCGGTCCTGTTTTGGTAAACGGCAAACCGAGCCCATCTACTGGACCGGTGAAATTTCCCGGTGAGTTTGCCTTTACACTTTATGATACCTACGGCTTCCCCTTGGACTTAACCGAATTGATGGCTCGTGAGCGGGGTTACGCAGTTGATGTTGCTGAATTCAATTTGTTGATGGAAGAACAGCGCGCCCGCGCCCGCGCCGCGCAGAAGAAGGAAGTCATTTCGCTCTCGCAAATCGAAACCACCACGCCCACGAAGTTCGTCGGCTACGACGACTTGTCGGTTCAAGCCAAAGTTGTGGAAGTTGTTTCGCTCAAAGATAAGACCGCCGTCATCCTCGATTCATCGGCGTGCTACGCTGAGATGGGCGGTCAGGTCGGCGACACCGGCGAGTTGACCGGCAGCGGCCAGCTCTGGCGCGTCACCAACGCGCAGAAGAGTGGCAACACCTTCCTGCACTTCGTCGAAGGTGGCGATGCTCCCGCAGTCGGCGCGGTCATCACGCTCGCGGTTGAAAAATCCCGCCGCGATGCAATTCAACGCCACCACACCGTCACGCATTTGCTGCACTGGGCGTTGCACGAAGTCGCCAGCAAGGAAGCGTCGCAGAAAGGTTCCTTCGTCGGCCCCGACAAGTTGACCTTCGATTTCAACAGCGCGCCGCTCACGCCCGCGCAGGTCGCCGACATCGAGAAGCTCGTCAACGAACGCATCCTCGAAAACGCCGGCGTCTCGTGGACGGAAGTCGCGCACGCCGACGTGAAAAACCGCAAAGACGTGATGCAATTCTTCGGCGATAAATACGGCGACACCGTCCGCGTCGTCCAGATCGGCGGCTCGGCAAACAAGCTCGACGGTTACAGCATGGAACTCTGCGGCGGCACGCACACGCGCGCGACCGGCGAGATCGGTTTGTTCCGCATCGTCAGCGAAGCCGCCGTGGCTGCTGGCGTTCGTCGTATCGAAGCTGTGGCCGGTATGACCGCTTACGGCTTGGCGAACGAGCAGTTGCAACTCATCCGCAGCATCGCGGGTAAAATCAATTCACCCGTCGGCGAGTTGGAAAAGAAAGTCGAAGCCCTGCTCGCGCACCAGAAGGAATTGGAGAAGTCCTTGCGGACGGCGATTATGCGCAACGCGGCGCAAACAGCCGCGTGGTTGCTCACGCGTGCGACGGAAGTGAACGGCATCCCGCTCATCACGCAACAATTCCCCGATTCGGACGGCGATTATCTGCAAGCCATCGTGGACGCGGTGAAGGCGAAATTCAACGGTGTCGTCGTGGTCGGCGGTTATCAGAATGGCAGCGTGACGCTCATCGCCAACGTCTCGCCGGAATTCACCGCGAAGGTGCAAGCCGGCAAGATCATCCAGACCATCGCGCCCATCGTCGGCGGCAAAGGCGGCGGCAAGCCGGACAACGCGCGCGGCGGCGGCAAGGACGCGAGCAAGTTGGACGAGGCGCTGGCGAAGGCAAAAAGTTTGCTAGGGTGAGCATGATTTCTTACCGCATCGGCAACGCCCTTGACCTTGATGTGGTCATTGAATTGTATCGCACCTCGACGCTGGGCGAGCGGCGTCCGGTGGATGATCGCGAGCGGATGCGCCTCATGCTGGCCAACGCAAACCTCGTTGTGACCGCCTGGAATGGCGAACTACTTGTCGGCATCGCGCGCAGCGTGAGTGATTTCAGTTACGCCACATATCTGTCCGATTTGGCGGTGCGGTTGTCGCATCAGAAACAGGGCATCGGTCGGGAGCTGATCCGTCGCACGCAGGAACTCGGTGGTCCGGCGAACCTCATTTTGCTCTCCGCGCCCAAGGCCGTGGATTATTACCCGCGCATTGGAATGAAACCGCATCCATCGGCGTGGACGCTGCGGGCAGATGAGCGACTTTGCTAATCGCTACAACCGTGCGATGAGCAGTTCGCGTTGGAACACCAGCTCCTTCGGTAGTTGGCTGTAGAGTTTGATGAACAGTTCATCCTGCATAACGAGTTCGCGATGCCATTCGGAAGTATCAATTTTCTGCGCCTCGGCAAATTTCTCCGGAGTCATTTCTTTTTCCAGACCGTGCATATCGAGGTCCTGATATTCCGGCACCCAGCCGATGGAGGTTTCAATGGCGTGCGCGCCGAGCTGGCAACGTTGCACGATCCATTTCAAGACACGCATGTTGTCGCCGAAACCGGGCCAGAGGAATTTTCCCTCAGCCGATTTGCGGAACCAGTTCACATGAAACACACGCGGGAGATGTTTCACAAGGCGGCGCATTTCGAGCCAGTGCGCGAAATAATCGCCCATGTTGTAGCCGCAGAACGGCAGCATCGCCATCGGATCGCGGCGCACTTGGCCGAGCGTGCCGGCGGCGGCGGCGGTCATTTCGGAGCCAACCGTGGCGCCGAGATAAACGCCGTGAACCCAGTTGAACGCCTGGAAAATCAGGGGCATCGTCGTCGCGCGACGGCCGCCGAAAACCATGGCACTGATCTTCACGCCGGCGGGATTTTCCCAGTCGGGGTCGATGATCGGACAATTTTTTGCCGGCGCGGTGAAGCGACTGTTCGGATGGCTGGTGACGACGGTTTTGCCTTCCGCATCCTTCGTCTCGGGCGTCCAGTCTTTGCCTTTCCAATCAATCAAGTGGGCCGGCGGCGTCTTCGTCATGCCTTCCCACCACACATCGCCATCATCAGTGAGGGCGACGTTGGTAAAAATTGTGTCGCGCTTGATGGAGTCCATCGCCATCGGATTGCTGCTGTAAGACGTGCCCGGAGCGACGCCGAAGAAGCCGGCTTCCGGATTGATCGCGTGCAAATGACCGTCGGGGCCAGGCTTGATCCACGCGATATCATCGCCGATGCAAGTGACTTCCCAGCCTTCATCCTTGAGATGTTTCGGCGGGATGATCATCGCGAAATTCGTCTTGCCGCACGCGCTCGGGAACGCGGCCGAGACGTAAGTTTTTTTACCGGACGGCTCCTTCACGCCAAGAATCAGCATGTGTTCCGCCATCCAGCCTTCGTCGCGCGCCATCGCCGAAGCGATACGCAGGGCAAAGCATTTCTTGCCGAGCAGCGCGTTGCCGCCGTAGCCGGAGCCGAAGCTCATGATGAGCCGGTCTTCCGGAAAATGCGTGATGTAAGTCTGTTCGGGATTGCACGGCCACGGCACGTCTTTCGCGCCCGCCGCGAGCGGCAGGCCGACGGAGTGAAGACATTTCACGAACGTGCCGGTCTTCTCGATTTGCGCATAAACGCCCACGCCCATGCGCGTCATGATCTTCATGTTCGCCACGACATACGGGCTGTCGGAAATCTCGATGCCGTATTGGGCGATGGGCGAGCCGATCGGGCCCATGCTGAAGGGAATGACGTAAAGCGTGCGGCCCTTCATGCAACCGTTGAACAAGCCGTTGAGCTTGGCTTTCATCGTCGCGGGCGCTTCCCAGTTATTCGTCGGGCCGGCGTCCTTCGGCGATTTGGAACAGATGAACGTGCGCTGCTCGACGCGCGCCACGTCGCGGGGGTCGCTGCGAACCAAGAGAGAGTTGGGGCGCAATTTCTGATTCAGCCAGAGGCCTGCGCCGGATTCCACAATCCGGTCCCGCATCAATTTGTCCTCGGCTTCGGATCCGTCGCACCAATGCACGTTGGCCGGCTGGCAGAGATTGATTTGCTCCTCGACCCAACGGATAACTGAAGGGTGGCTGACGTTCCGTTCACCAAGCTTATTGTTGCTCATGATAGTTAATATTTTGTGGGTTGCTGAATCTGATTCAACGTAACGAACTGTAGTGTTCGCAGCTTTGCAGATTTTGTCGAACTATCAACAAATTACCAACCAGCGAGCGCAGTGTGCCGGTAAAAACCAATAATTGCTTCGCGCCCCCAACCCGCCTGTGCTAAAAATCAGGCCATGAGTTTAGGCCACAAACATCGCCAAGTAGAATTGTCAGCCACCTGTCTGGCGCGGTGTGTCGCCGATACCCTGACGGAAGAGCCGACGTTGGAAGCCGTGACGATTGACACGGCACAACAGAAAATTTCCCTCGCCACCCTCGGCCGCGTCGATGTGGAAAAACTCACGCAGAAAATTTCCGCCAAAATCCAGTCCGCGCAAAATTCCAGCGCCAGCGAAACCTGCTCACTGTTTAAGGGGAAGAGCGATTGCGGCACGTGTAGCCAACCGCTTTCGGAAAGTGAACTGAAACGCATCACTATCCGCCGCGACGCCACGGCCACGACCATTGCGCGCGTCACCTGTCCGACCGCGCCGAAATTCTGGCGCTGGCGCGACATTCCGTTTCCGAAGATCGCCCCGCGTGAAATGGAGATCCACGACGACGACCATCACATCAACGAGTGGAAATGGCAGCTCGTCCTCGCCATCGCGTGTGGTGTGTTTGGATTGCTCGCGGCATTCGTGTTTCCCGCGTGGCGCGTGCCGTTGTTTGTCTTGAGCTATCTGGCCGGCGCGTTTTTTGCCGTCGAGGAAGTTTGGGAACGGCTCCAGAAACGCGTGCTGGACGTGCATTTTCTCATGCTCGCCGTCGCCATCGGCGCGGCGTGCATCGGCGCTTGGCCGGAAGGCGCGACGTTGCTCTTTCTATTTTCCTTCTCCGGCGCGCTGGAGCATTACGCCTTTGGCCGCACGCAAAAGGAAATCCGTTCGCTCTTCCGCGACGCACCTAAAACGGCCACGGCGATTGATGCGAGCGGAAATGAAACCGAAGTTCCGGTTGAAAAAATTCTCAAGGGCGCACGCCTGCTCATCAAGCCCGGCTCGCAATTTCCCGTGGACTGCGAAATCGTGAAAGGCGCGACGGCCTCGGACGAATCCAATCTTACCGGCGAAGCCGCGCCTGTGGAAAAAGTCATCGGCGACACCGCGCTGGCCGGCACCATCAATCTTTGGGGCGCCGTCGAAGTCGTCGTCCTCCGGCCCGCCGCCGAAAGCTCGCTGCAAAAAATCATCACGCTCATCAAGGAAGCGCAGCATCAGAAAGCGCCCGCGCAACAATTCGCCGACAAGTTCAGCACCTATTACACCTACGGCGTGCTCGGCCTGTCGCTCGCGATGTTTTTTGTGTGGCGCTATCTCGGCCATTATCCCGCGTTCACCTCCATCGCGGCGGCGGCGGACGGTTCCACGCCCATTGTTCACAGCGCTTTTTACCGCACGATGACGCTGCTTGTCGTCTCGTCGCCGTGCGCGCTAGTGCTGTCAATTCCGTCGGCGGTGCTGGCGGCCATCGCGTGGGCCGCGCGGCATGGCATCTTGTTTCGCGGCGGCGCCGCCGTGGAAAAACTGGCCGAAGTCACTGTCGTTGCCCTCGACAAGACCGGCACGCTCACCACCGGCGAACTCCGCGTTGAAAAGGTGGAAAGCTTTCCGCCCGGCCACGAAAAGCAGATCGCGGAGCTGGCTTACTCGATGGAAAAATTATCCACGCATCCGCTCGCCCGCGCCATCACGCGCCACGGCAAACAGCAGACGCTGGACACCCTGGAGTTTTCCAAGTTTGAATCCGTCACCGGCATGGGCTTGAAAGCCCTGCATAACGGCACGGAATGTCTGCTGGGCCGCCGCGAATGGCTGGCGACCGGCGAACGCGCGCAGTTGATTTCCCAGGTGCCCGCCACCGAAGCCGGCTTCTCCGAAGTCTGGATTGCCGGCGACAATTTGATTGGCCGCGTGGTCTTGCGCGACGACATCCGCCCGCAATCCGCGAACGTCATGGCGGAATTGAAGCGTGAAGGTTTGCATACCGTCGTGCTGACCGGCGACCGGCAGGCCGCCGCCGATTTTTTGCGCGCGGAATTGAAGCTCGACGACGTGCGCGCCGAACTGAAACCGGAGCAGAAGGTCGCCGCCATTCAGGAATTCACCGCTGCCGGCAAAAAAGTTGCGATGGTGGGCGACGGCGTGAATGACGCGCCGAGTCTGGCCGTGGCGCACATCGGCGTGGCGATGGGGGCGCGTGGGGCGGACGCCGCCTTGGAACAGGCGGACGTGGTGCTGATGAACGACAAGCTGGAAAACTTTCTCGCCGCGTTTCGTTTGAGCCATCGTGCGCGGAGCATCATCCGGCAGAACCTTTTCATCTCGCTCGGCACGGTGGTGGTGCTGGTTACGTTTGCGCTGCTCGGCAAAATCCCGCTGACCCTCGGCGTG
>JBAXIY010000084.1:0-11673 GCA_037138135.1 Verrucomicrobiia bacterium | reverse complement strand
AAAACCGTCGGCACGGTCGCCGAGATTTCTGCGGGCGCGGAAAATCTGGAAAAGGCGTTCCTGAAAATTGTCGGCTATCAACCCAGTCCCGCATCATGAGCAAAATTTTCGCCCTCGCCAGCGTCGTCATCAAAGAGCTGTATCGGCGTAAAGATTTTTACGTCCTGTTCGTCCTTACCGCACTGCTCACGCTCGCGGCGGGCGCGGTCAATTTCTTCCATGACGACAAAATTGTCCGCTATGTCAAAGACATCTGTCTGCTGCTGATCTGGGTGTCGGCGCTCGTCATTGCCGTGGTCACCACCGCGCGGCAGATTCCTGCTGAACGCGAGGCGCGCACGATTTTTCCGCTGCTCGCCAAACCCGTTTCCCGCGCGCAAGTCATTGGCGGGAAATTTCTTGGCTGCTGGCTGGCCACCGGCGTGGCGCTTGTTGTGTTTTATTTTTTCTTCGCTGCTGTCACCGGCTCCAAGGAGCAAATCTGGCCGTGGGCCGTCTATCTCGAAGCCGTCTGGATGCAATGGTCCATGCTGGCCATCGTCATTGCGATGGTATTGCTAGGCTCAATTTATTTTGCCGCGCCGTCGTCCACCTCCACCATCACCCTCATCGTCGTGGGGGGCATCCTGTTGCTGGGCACACACTTGAAAACCATCGCCCTCCAGCAGCCCGAGCCGATGCAATTCATCCTGACCGCCGTATATTTCTTGATGCCCCATTTGGAATGGTATGACCTGCGCGATTTCGTGGTTTACGATATGGGCACCGTGCCCTTACCCGCTGTCGGGTTGGCGACGCTTTATGCCGCAGCGTGGACGGGAATTTTCCTGCTGCTCGCGTGGTTCGGCTTCCGTCGGAAAAGTCTGAATACCTGATGAAAATCTCTCCGCTGACCACGTTAGCCGTGCTGCTGGCGCTGGCGTTCACGCTGGCGACCAAGCTCGCATTGACGGCGGACAACTGGAGTTCGCGCGCCAAGTCCGGCAATGTGTTTGGCATGATGTTTGGCGACGGGCGGAAATTGTTCGCCAACCACTTTTTCACGATGGCTGACGTTTATTTTCACAGCGGCTATTACCCGTCGGTTTTTGACAAGCACGCCGAGGAACAAAAAGAAATCATCGCCGCCAGTCATGGCAAAAAAGAGACCGAGGAAGATGAAAAAAATGAGGATTTTATGGGTCGGCCAAAGGACTGGATGGAAGCCTTTGGTCGTAATTTTCGCATCACGCAGCATACGCACCTCGAGCAACATCAGGAGCGAGAAATTCTCCCGTGGTTGCGCCTCGCTGCCGACTTGGACCCGCAAAAAATCGAAACCTTCACTGTCGGCGCGTTTTTTCTGCGTGAGCATCTGGGCCGACCTGAACAGGCTGAGGCGTTTTTGCGCGAAGGCTTGCGCAATAATCCCGACAGCAGCGAAATTCTCTTCGAACTTGGCCGCGTTTACCACGAAAGCTATCACGATGCCGACCGCGCCCGAAATGTCTGGCTGCTGGGAGTGAAAAAGTATTTTGGCCAGACGGTCGACCAGCAAAAGGAAAACAAACTTATTTTCGAAGCTCTGGCGCTGAACCTTGCGCGTCTTGAGGAAGAGGCCGGCAACTATAGTTCCGCCATCGGCTGGTTTAAAGCGGCACAAAAATACTCGCCCGCACCGGATGCTCTGCAAAAGCAAATTGATAACGTTCAGAAAAAGCTGAACGCGCTCATCCCGGTTGTGCCCCAGAAATTATATTGAATGAACCTTCGGTAGCGCTCGGGTCAACGGTTTCTGGAATACCTGTCAGTGAAATTCAAATAGCCAATTCCGCTTGGTCTTTTGGCTGCCGCTCTGCTTTAATTTCCACGATGAAAGCGCGCACGGCCAAAATCAAACGTCACACACTGGAAACCCAAATTTCCCTCCGCCTCAATCTCGATGGCAAAGGCAAAGCCTCGGTGAAAACCGGCATTCCGTTCTTCGATCACATGCTTACCCTATTCGCCAAGCATGCGACGGTGGATTTGGAACTACATTGCAGCGGCGATCTTGAAGTAGATGCGCACCACACCGTCGAGGACTGCGGCCTCGCGTTGGGGCAGGCCGTGGCTGCCGCGTTGGGCGACAAGCGCGGCATACGCCGCTATGGCCACGGCTTTCATCCCCAAAATCCATTCACCGGCGAAGCGTATGTGCCGATGGATGAATGTCTCGCCCGCTGCGTCGTCGATTTCAGCGGACGTCCGTTTCTGGTGTGGCGCGGGCTGAACCAGTTTTCGCAGAAGAAAATTTCCGATGCGGAAAAAAATCAGGACGCATCCAGCATCTTCCGGTTTGGACTCGCGCGCGAATTCTTTCAAGGCTTCACCAACGAGGCACGGTGCAATCTTCATTTGGAATTGCTTTACGGCGACGAGCCGCACCACATCGTCGAGGCGCTATTCAAAGCGTTTGCGCGCGCCGTGGATGCTGCGCGCCGGCACGATCCGCGCATCGCCGGACAGTTGCCCAGCACCAAGGGGAAACTCTGAAACAATCGGGTGCAACCGATGAATGATGCCGCCTTCATGCGCCTCGCCCTGCGGCTTGCCCGGCGCGGCTACGGTGCAACTTCGCCCAACCCCATGGTCGGCGCGGTGCTGGTGAAAGGCGGAAAAATTATCGGACGCGGCTGGCATCGTTGCGCGGGTGGGGCGCATGCGGAAATTGAAGCACTGCAAGACACGCAAAAACGCGGTCACTCGCCACGCGACGCGACGCTTTACGTCACGCTCGAACCTTGTTGCACACATGGACGCACGCCACCTTGCACCACGGCCATCATCGCGGCGGGCATAAAAAAAATTGTTGTCGGCGCGACCGATCCCAATCCAATACACGCGGGCAGGGGATTTAAGGTTTTGCAGCGAGCGGGAATGGAGGTTGTTCACGGTGTTCTGGATGCGGAGTGTTCGAAATTAAACGAGGTTTTCAACCACTGGATTGTCCGTCGCACGCCATTTGTCACCGTGAAGGCGGCGATGACGCTGGACGGAAAGATTGCCACCGCCAGCGGCGAATCGAAATGGATCACCGGCGCCAAAGCTCGTGCTCATGGTATGAAGCTGCGGCAGGGCAGCGACGCGATTCTGGTTGGCATCAATACGATTCTTGCGGACGATCCGAGCCTGACGGCGAGGAAGCAGATGGCAGATGGTAGATGGCAGATAGGGAACGCGATTCGCAGATTCGTATTGGATTCACAAGCGCGGACTCCGCTGGGCGCGAAAGTGGTGACTGATGAATTTGCCGCGCTGACCACAATTGTTGTTAGCAAGAACGCGTCAAAAAAACGGGTGGCTGCGCTGGTGAAAAAAGTGAAGGTCATTGTTGCGCCAGTTTCCAACTCGTCACTTAATTTGCGCTGGCTGCTAAAAAAAATCGGCGCGGAAAATGTGACCAGCCTACTGGTGGAAGGCGGCGGCGAGGTGAATGCCTCGTTTTTGCTCGGCGGCCATGCGCAACGCGTGGCGTTTTTTTACGCACCCAAGATTTTGGGCGGGCGGGATGCCCGCAAAGGCGTTGCCGGCGCCGGCGCGAAAAGTTTGCGCGAAGTCATTCAGCTGCGCGAAGTGGCGTGGCGTAAACTAGGAGAAGATTTATTGCTGACGGCGCGCGTTGACTAAACTCGGCTCGACGGATTCCCGCAGAATCAGTAATTTTACCCCATGTTCACAGGCATTGTCGAAGAAGCAGGAACGATTGAAAGCATCCAGCCGACGGGTAAATCCATCAAGCTGACTGTGCGCGCCAAGACTTGCGGGCGCGGCCTGAAAATCGGCGCGAGCGTGGCGGTCAATGGCTGTTGCCTGACGGCAGTAAAAATTTTAGCGCGCGGAAAAGCAAAGTTGATCCAGTTCGATTTGCTGCAAGAAAGCTGGCGGCGCACGAATTTTCAATTCGCCAAAGTCGGATCGCTCGTGAACTTGGAACGCTCATTGCGCGCGAACGGCGAGTTGGGCGGGCATTTCGTGACCGGCCATGTGGACGGACTCGGCGAAATCATCAAGTGGGAACGCGCGGGCCAAGACCACGTGCTCGACATCGCCGCGCCGCCGGAGGTGCTGCGCTATTTGGTTTTCAAAGGCTCGGTGGCGGTGGACGGCATTAGCCTGACAGTCGCTGCCGTGGCGAAGAAAAGTTTTCGTATCTGGATCATTCCGCACACCTTTGATGTGACCGTCTTGCGTGAGCGAAAAGTGGGCGACTCCGTAAATTTAGAAGCGGATATGCTGGGCAAATACGTTGAAAAATTCCTTTCCGCCCGTCACCCAAATGTAACTTGAGCGACATAATTTTGCCACATGGCTTGGCCATAATTTTGGCGTGAATCAGACCCTTGAATCCGTCCGGCTGCTCGTTGGTGCCACTGGCCAATATGCCGCCCGCATTGCCAGCCGCCCGGTGGAAATCCAGGCCGCGCAGCAGTTGCGCTTTCAAGTTTTTAACCTCGAACTCAACGAAGGATTGGCGCAATCCTACGTCACCGGTCTGGACGCCGATCCGTTCGACGCCGTTTGCGATCATCTGATTGTCGAGCATCTGGCCACGCAGCAGATTGTCGGCACTTACCGTTTGCAGACCGGTGGCAACGCCGCCAAAAATCTCGGCTACTACTCCGCACAAGAATTTGACTTCACCCCATTCGAGCCGATGCGCAATGAAATCATTGAACTCGGCCGCGCCTGTGTCCATCGCCAGCATCGCAATCTGATCGTGCTGGGGCTGTTGTGGAAAGGCATCGCCGACTACGCGCAGCAAAATGGTGCGCGCTATCTGATCGGTTGCAGTTCGCTGACCTCTCAGGACGCGGCGGTCGGCGCATCGGCTTATTCGGAATTGTGCCGCAAAAACTTTCTCGCCGACCCGCAATGGCGCACGCAGCCGACGGCGGCGTATGAATGTCCACTCACCCGGCTGGCGGAAGAAGCTGTCAAAATCCCCAAATTACTTCGGGCCTACCTGACCCTCGGTGCCAAAATTTGCGGATCCCCCGCGCTCGACCGGCAGTTTCAAACCATTGATTTTCTCACCCTGCTGGATTTGGCAGCGCTCTCGCCAGCGGCGCGCGAACGATTTCTCGGTTGACCCGGCGACCGTTCGCGTTTGAAATCCGCGCATGACTTTTCGTGCCGCCGTCAAACTCGTTTGGTTCCTGCTACAAGTCGCCGTCAACGTCGGCGTCTATTTCCTTACCGTCACCTTTGTCTCCAAGGAATCCAAACGCGCGGCGCGGGCGAACTGGTTGAATTTTTGCTGTCGCCGCCATTTGCGCATCTTCGGCTGCACGCGCCAGATCACCGGTGAAGTCCCGACGAGCGGCTTACTCGTCTCCAACCATTTGAGCTACCTCGACATTCTCACCCTCTGCGCCAGCGCCCCCTCGGTCTTTGTCTCGAAAGCGGATGTCCGCCGCTGGCCGTTGTTTGGCTGGCTGGCCACGCTCGCGGGAACCGTTTTCATCGAACGCGAACGCCGTTCGCACGTCGGTGCGGTGAACCAAGAAATCCAGTCCGCATTGGCTTCCGGCATGTTGGTGGTGATTTTTCCTGAGGGAACCAGTTCGGATGGCACCGATGTTTTGCCCTTTCGCTCGTCGCTGTTGGAACCGGCCTTGCGCGGCCATCACCAGATTTCCACCGCCTGGATTCACTACGCCTTGGACGATGGCGATGCGAAATCCGAAGTCTGCTACTGGGGCGACCATGTTTTTTTTCCACACCTGCTGAATCTGCTCGGTAAAAAATCCGTCCGCGCTACGGCGCGTTTCGGAAAATTTCAGCGCACCACGGAGGATCGTAAGCAACTAGCTGGACAACTACGCGAAGCCGTTTTAAAACTGAAGTCAGAGAACTGAAGCGCCTCACCAGTTCACCGGCACGGTCAGTTTTTTGCCGAAGCGGTTGTTATAATGAAGTTGTTTGTGCTGCGCGCCGTATTCGTGGACGAGCTTGGTGATTTTCACGTCGTAGCAGCAGTATTCTGCAATCTCCGCAAGCTTGCCCTGCCGGAACCATTCAATGGCCTGCAAGCCTTCCGCCGTTTTTTCCACGCCGAACGTGGCGGTGGCGATGGAATCCAGAGAGAGCCGGTGGCCGAGCTTTTCGTTCAGCACCACCAGCATGTCGAGCGTGGGAATCTGCGTGAGATCAAGCGCGGAATAGCCGTGCAGCACTTCGTAATCGAATCGCAAATTGTTGAAGCCGACGACGAGATCAGCGCGTTGCAGTTCGTTGATCAAGTCATTCACCTGCGGTTCGCCGTAGATTTTATATTCGGCGCGCGCGGTGCTGTAAGTCACGCCGATGCTCATGCCCATCTTGGAGATATTGCCCCAGCCGCCAACCTCATCGGCAGATCGCTGCGTTTCCAGATCGAAATAAACAATGTTCTTGGCCATCGGCCTCAATTTACGATTTACGATTCCCGATTTACGAGCCTATATTTCACGCATGGCTTTGACTCCTTCCACCATGTTGCCGCTGGGCACGCCCGCGCCAGATTTCAAACTGCCGGATACGGGCGGCAAAATGGTTTCGCTGGCTGACTTCAAGGATAAGCCGGCGCTGCTGGTGGTTTTCATGTGCAACCATTGTCCTTACGTCGTCCATATCCGCAGCGGTCTGGCGCAACTTGCGCGCGATTACGCGCCGCGCGGCGTGGGCATCATCGGCATCAACGCGAACGACGCAAAAAATTATCCCGCTGACAGCCCGGCCAAAATGAAAGACGAGGTAAAAGCCGCCGGTTATATTTTTCCGTATCTTTATGACGAGACCCAAGCGGTGGCCAAAAGTTATCGCGCCGCCTGCACGCCGGACATTTTTCTTTTCGATCGCGGTCGTCGCCTGGTTTATCGCGGTCAGTTTGACGCCAGCCGCCCGGGTAACGGAATTCCGGTCACAGGCAAAGATTTGCGCGCCGCGCTCGACGCCGTGCTTGCGGGCAGAAACACCTCGGAATTTCAAGCAGCCAGCATCGGCTGTAACATCAAGTGGCAAGCGGGTAACGCGCCAAATTATTTTTAATCGGACAAGCGAAGTCCGGCTCGCGCTGACATTTACTTGACGCCGACGGCGGAAAGCGGCATTTAACCGCTCCAACGAAAGTGGTTATTTCCCCATGAAACTTTTCCGACGCAAACACGCTGCCGATTTGCAGGCCGAGGCCAAATCCGACCAAAGTCTCAAACGCGCGCTTGGCCCCGTCAATCTCACCGCGCTTGGCATCGGTGCGATCATTGGCGCGGGCATTTTCGTCCTCACCGGCCACGCCGCCGCGAAATACGCCGGACCGGCCATCGCAATTTCCTTCGTGTTGGCGGGGCTGGCGTGCGCGTTTGCCGGGCTGTGCTACGCGGAATTTGCGGCGATGATTCCGATGTCTGGCTCGGCCTACACCTACGCCTACGCGACCCTCGGCGAATTCATCGCGTGGATCATCGGCTGGGATTTAATCCTGGAATATTTATTTGCCGCCGCGACCGTGGCCGTCGGCTGGTCGGGCTACGTCGTTTCATTTTTGAAAGATTTTGGCATCGTCATCCCGCCCGAAATGTCCGCCGCCATTGGCACGCATTTAATTCAAATTCCCGCGACCTTGGCGGCGGCTTTGAAAATCAACGACGGCTGGACGGCTATCAATCCGGATTTATTGAGCCAGATTAAACTGGCGGGTGTTGATGCCGCCAGCCTCACACAAGTCACCGCCATTCTTAACGTGCCGGCCATGCTGATCATTTTGGCCGTCACCCTGCTACTCGTGCTCGGCATCAAAGAATCCGCCTCGTTCAACAACGTCATTGTCGCCATCAAAATGATGGTCATCCTCACATTCATCGCCGTCGGCCTCGCCTTCATCAACCGGCATAACTGGCATCCATTCATCCCGCCGGCCATCGGCCCCGGCGAATTCGGCTGGGGCGGCGTGCTGCACGGCGCGGCGGTGATTTTCTTCGCCTACATCGGGTTTGACGCCGTTTCCACCGCTGCGCAGGAGGCGAAAAATCCGCAGCGCGATATGCCCATCGGAATGCTCGCCTCGCTCGGCATCTGCACCGTGCTTTACATCGCCGTCGCGCTGGTGCTGACCGGCGTGGTGAATTACCAGACGCTCAACGTTCCCGCGCCCATCGCCGTGGCCGTGGACGCGTTCGGCAAAAATCTCGCGTGGCTGCGGACGCTCGTAAAAATCGGTGCCATCGCCGGCTTATCCTCGGTGATTCTCGTCATGCTGCTCGGCCAGCCGCGCATTTTTTACTGCATGGCGAAGGACGGTCTGCTGCCACAAATCTTCAGTTCAGTGCATCCGAAGTTCCAGACACCTTGGGTTGCGCAAATCTTCACCGGCGTCGTCGCAATGCTCGTGGCTGGGTTGTTTCCCATCGGTCTGCTCGGCGAACTCGTCTCCATCGGCACGCTGCTGGCGTTTGCCATCGTCTGCGCTGGCGTGCTGGTGCTGCGCAAAATCAATCCCGGCATCCACCGCCCGTTCCGCACGCCCGCCGTCTGGCTGGTCGCGCCGCTGGGCATTCTGTTCTGCGGCTGGCTGATGTCCGCGTTGCCGGGCGACACCTGGTTGCGGCTCATTGTCTGGATGGTTATCGGATTGGTTATCTATTTTGCTTACGGTTATCGGCATTCTAAGCTGCACCAAGGTTTGACGGGCAAATCCGGCCCGACCCGTTAAATTATCCATTGTAAAAATTTCCCGTTTGACAAACGCCATCGTCATACCTACCGTTCGGTAGGTTATGACCAAAGACATTGCCGGCACCCGCCAGTTAATCCTCCGCGCCGCGCTCCAGCGCTTCGCGGATGCCGGCTATGCAGCCACCTCTGTGCAGCAAATCGTGGACGCCGCCAAGGTTTCCAAGCCCGCGCTTTATTACCATTTCAAGGATAAGTCCGGGCTGTTTCAGGCGCTCGTCCATTTGGCGCACGATGAACGCTACCGAGTTTTGAGCGAGGCGGCGAAAGCCGGCGATAGCCTGCCCGAACAACTGGAAAACATCCTCGTCGCCCTGTTTAATTTTTTCCGCGAGAACCGCGAGTTGATGCGGATTGCGTTCGCCACGATGTTCGCTGCGCCGGGCGAAATCCCGGAAAACCTGGATTATTCCGATAAGTGCGAGCGCAACTTCGAGCTGATTCACACCCTGTTCAAACGCGCGCAAAAGCGGGGCGAAGTCTCGCGGCACTTTGATTGCCAGGACATGGCGTTTGGTTTTTACGGCATGGCTAATTTTTATCTCGTCGGCCATCTGGTCTGTTCCGATTGCAATCCCGATCAGGCGGTGGCGAAGCAGGTGGTGGAATTATTTCTGACGGGCGCCGGCCCGGAACGAATCAAAATCAAGCAGCAACCCAAGAGGAAAAAATGACGCGAAAAATAATTGTTGGAATTGTGCTGGTCATGGTGGTCGTGGGCGGTCTCGCCGCCGTGAAGACCATGCAGATCAAAAAGATGATCGCCTTTGGCGCGACCTTTACGCCGCCGCCGGAAACGGTGGCTACCGCCATCGCCCACGCAGAGCAATGGCAGGACGTGCTGCCCGCCGTTGGTTCGGTGAGTCCGGCGCAGGGCGTAATCGTTTCGCCGGAAATTGGCGGGACCGTCAGCGAAATCGCCTTTGAATCCGGGGCCACGGTGAGCAAAGGCGATTTGCTGGTGAAGCTCGACACGTCTTCGGAAGCGGCGCAGTTACGCGCGGCGGAAGCGCAATTGGAACTGGCGCAGTTGAACCTTGGCATTGCACGGCGGTTGATGACGAATCAAACCGTTTCGCTGGTCGAGCTTTACACGGCGGAAGCTGCGGTGAAACAGACTCAGGCCAATGCCGATACCATCCGCGCGACCATTGAGAAGAAAACCATCCGCGCGCCGTTTGCGGGTCGGCTTGGCATTCGACTCGTGAACCTCGGTGAGCAACTGGATGTGGGTAAGGGTATCGTTTCCTTGCAGTCGTTGTCGCCGCTGTTTGTGGACTTCTCGCTGCCGCAACAGGATCTGGCGCAGCTTCAGACCGGCTTAAAAGTGCGCGCAGTATGCGACAGTTATCCCGACCAGATTTTTGTCGGCGAACTGGCGGTCATTAGTCCTGACCTCGATACCGTCACGCGCAACGTCCGCTTGCGTGCGAAATTTGAAAATACCGACGGCTTGCTACGCGCCGGTATGTTCGTGCGCGTGAAAGTAGAGCTGCCCGGTGAAACCACGGTGCTGGTCATTCCCGCCACGGCAGTTTTGAGTGCGCCCTATGGCGATTCGGTGTTTGTCGTCGAATCCAAGGTGGAGCAGGGCAAGACCAACCTGGTGGTGCAGCAAAAATTTATTCGCACCGCGAAGACGCGCGGCGATTTCATCAGCGTGGAAACTGGCCTGAAAGCGGGCGACCACGTGGTGACGGCGGGTATTTTCAAATTGCGCAACGGCATGGGCGTGCAGGAGAACAACGCGGCCACGCCGGAAACCTCCCTGACGCCGACGCCGCCGAATAGCTAAACGCCGCGCATGAAATCCTTCACCGATATTTTTATTCGTCGGCCGGTGCTGGCGGTGGTCGTCAACCTGATCATTTTGATCGCGGGGTTGCAGGCGATGCGCACGCTGGTAGTCCGCCAGTATCCGCGCAACGAAAACGCCATTGTCACGGTGACCACCGTTTATGTCGGCGCGAGCGCGGAATTGGTGCGCGGCTTTGTGACCCAGCCGCTGGAGCGCGCGATTTCGGCGGCGGACGGCATTGAATACATTGAATCCGCCAGCAAACTTGGTCTCTCGACCATCACCGTGCGGTTGAAGTTGAATTACGACGCGAAGAAAGCGTTGTCCGAAATCAACTCCAAGGTGAATCAAGTCCGCAACGATCTGCCGCCGGAAGCGGAAATTCCCGCGATCAATGTCGAGACGGCAGATTCGCAATTTGCCTCGGCTTATTTGAGTTTTGCTTCCGCCATTCTGACCACCAATGCGGCGGGCGTGGTCGAGAGCAAGCCACTGTTGGAGGCGAATCAGATCACGGATTATCTCGTGCGCATCGTGCAGCCGCGCCTCGCCGCGCTCGAAGGCGTGCAGCGCGCCGACCTGCTCGGCAGCCGCACGTTCGCGATGCGCATCTGGCTTCGGCCCGACCGGCTGGCGGCCTTAAACATCAGTCCCGTCCAAGTGCGCACGGCGTTGCAGGCGAATAATTTTCTCGCCGCCGTCGGTCACACCAAAGGCTCGCTCATTCAGGTGAACCTGACCGCGAACACGGATTTGCGCTCGGTTGATGAATTCAAAAATCTCGTCGTGCGTCAGAACGGCGACCAGCTCGTGCGGTTGAGCGACCTCGCCGACGTGGCTCTCGGTGCGGAAGATTACGACAGCGAAGTGCGCTTCAGCGGCGAACGCGCTGTCTTCATGGGCATCTGGACGCTGCCAAACGCCAACGCGCTCGACGTCATCAAACGCGTCCGCACGGAAATGGTCGCCATCCAGAAAGAATTGCCGGAAGGTCTCAAAGGCCGCATCGCCTACGACGCGACCAAATACATTGACGACGCCATTCACGAAGTGTTGAAGACGCTTTCCGAAACGCTGCTCATCGTCTCCATTGTCATCTTTCTGTTCCTCGGTTCGCTGCGCTCGGTTTTGATTCCGCTGGTGGC
>JBAXIY010000083.1:0-11820 GCA_037138135.1 Verrucomicrobiia bacterium | reverse complement strand
AAATCCACCTGCTTCTTGAACGCATCCACCTTCGCGACTTGCACCGTCAATTTGTCGCCGAGTTTGATCACACGGCGTGTGCGGCGGCCCACGAGATTGCGTCGCCGATCGTCAAAGACGTAAAAATCATCTTCAATCGTGGATAGCGGCACCAGCCCGCTCATCGCCAAACCCGGAACGTCCACAAAGAAACCAAAGTTGCGAACATCGGTTACGAGCGCGGGGTATTTGATCGGCTCACCGGATTCCAGCTGCGCTTTCAAGAACGCAAACAGCTTCACGTCCTTGCTATCGCGTTCGGCGTCGGCAGAATTTCTTTCCGTGACGGAAATGTGTTCGGCAATTTCTTTCAGCGCGGATGCCTTAGCTGGAATTTTATCGAACAGCGCGCGATGCACCACGAGGTCGGCGTAGCGACGAATCGGCGAGGTGAAGTGCGTGTATTTTTTCTTTGCGAGTCCGTAATGGCCGAGCGGCTCAACCGAGTAACACGCGCGCATCAGCGATTTCAGAAAACCGATCTTGAGCGCCGGGCCGATGGGCAAAGTGCCCAGTTTCGCCAGCAACTTCTGCACTTCCGCCGGCTGACCCAGGTTGCCGCACTGGACGTTGTGCGCCATGACTTCCTGCCGATATTCCTGCAAGCGCCGCGCGTCCGGTTCCTCGTGAACACGATAAATCGCGGGCGTTCGCAAACTCATCAGCCGCGTCGCGACGGCTTCGTTCGCGAGTAACATGTATTCCTCAATGAGCTGGTGCGAAACGTCGTTCTCGTTTTTCTCGATGCGCAAAATTTTTCCGTTTTCGTCCAAACGGATTTTGGTTTCGGGAAAATCCAAATCCAGAGAGCCGTTTTTGAAACGATGCTTGCGGATTTTCTGCGCGAGTTGATGCGCCGAATGCAACATTTGTTCAATGGGTTCATCCGCCGGTGCGCGTTGCAAAATTGCCAGCACTTGCTGATAGCTGAAACGTCGCTGTGAATGGATGACCGCCGCGTGAAACTTGGTGTTCAGCACGCGGCCATCAGCCGACACGAGAAATTCCACGCACTTCGTCAGGCGATCCACGTTCGGCTTGAGCGAGCACAATTCATTGCTCAACGCCTCCGGCAGCATCGGGATGACGCGGTCTACGAGGTAAGTCGAGTTACCGCGCTTGCGCGCCTCTTCGTCGAGTGCAGTTCCCGGCTTGACGTAATGCGACACGTCCGCGATGTGCACCCACAACCGCCATTGCTCCGCCGAAATATTTTCGAGACAGATGGCGTCGTCGAAATCCTTCGCGTCGTCGGGATCAATCGTGATGACGTTGTGCGCGCGGCAATCAAGCCGGCCGGCTAAATCCTTTTCATGAACGATTGAGCCGACCGCGTGTGCCTCGGCCAAAACATTTTTGGGAAAATGCAGCGGCAGGTTGTATTGGCGCAGCACGGACAACATATCCACGCCTTCTTCGTCCGGCGCGCCGAGCACCTCGATGATTTCGCCTTCGGGATTGCTGTGACGCGATTCCCATTCGCGCAACTCGACGACCACTTTGTCGCCCACGCGCGCGGGCCGGCCAACATCGCGCGGCGTTGTCACATAAACGTCATGCGGAATACGCGGGTCGTCGGGAATGACGTAAAGAAACTGTTTGCTCTGTGCGAGCGTGCCGACGATTTGAGTGCGCTTACGTTCAAGAATGCGCACAACCGTGCCGTTCTCCTGATCGCCGTCGCGAAAGTTTTTGCGGCGCGAATCGCGGCGCACGAGCACGCGATCCTCGTGCAAGGCCGTGCCAGTGGCGCTTTCGGCGATGGAAATCTCCTTGATACTTGCGTCGTCGGGCTGGAGAAATCCGCGCCCCGACCGGTTCATGCGGATGCGTCCCGGAATTAAATCTGCATCACTGGCCAATGCGTATCGCGCGCCCTTGATGCAGACGATTTCGCCGTCGCGCTCCAGCTTGCGCAACGTGCGCTGAAATTCCGGTTCATGCTCCGGCGTCACGCGCAGGTGACGCTGCAAGTTTTCCGCGCTTAGTGGAACATAGTCTTTTTGTTCCAACAACCGGATGATTTGCTCTCTCATGGAAACCGAGTATGCCCCAAAGACAGCGGCCTGACCACAGAATCTCGCTGCTTACCCTTGGTGGGACTGGCTCCGCCCAAATTGATCAGCCCGGCGCAGAACAAGTGGCACATTGTCCATTCACGCTTGCCAAGCTGTCCGCACTTTCCCATTGTGCGGCTATGCAATCGCACGAACTGCTTCGCGAAGTCTTCGACAAAAAGTCGGCCAAAGAAATTTCCACCGACCTCGATCTATCCACCTCGATGGTTTACAAATGGGCGCAACCGATGGCGAATGAAGGCGGCATCGAAAATCCGCTCGACCGCATTGAAGCGCTGATTCAAAGCACCGGCGACCAACGCATCGTCCAATGGATCTGCCAGCGTGCGGGAGGCTTCTTCATTTTGAATCCGAAAAATGCGCCGCACCCGCATTATTTAATTCCCGCCACGAATCAAATCGTTCAAGAATTTGCCGACCTACTCGCAGTCATCGCCACTGCCGCAGCGGACAATAAAATCACGGCTCCGGAAGCGAAACAAATTCGCGCGCGCTGGGAGGAATTGAAAAGTGCCACGGAAGGTTTTGTGACCGCCTGTGAAAGTGGCGACTTCAATCAGCTACGTCCCGCAAAGCCATAACAAAAAAACGCCTGCAAATGAATGCAGGCGTTTGGTGAAAGGATTGAATTACTTCGCCGCTGGTGCGTTCGTGGTCGTCGGCAAAGTCGACAACAGATTGTTCGCTGCCGGAGTGGGCGTCGGAGCCGGGCTTGACGCCGGTTGCGCCGGAGCAACGGGAGTTTGCATCTGTTTGGCTTGAACCTGTTTTGCAAAATCTGCCGCACTATTTTCGGAATGCACTTTGTCATGCAGATAACCGAGCAACAAGGCGAGCAGGATGAACGCCACCGTGGCGGACTTGGTGATTTTCGTCAGCGCATTGCCGGAACCCGCGCCGAACAGCGCATCCGCTGTGCCCGCGCCGAAAGCCATGCCCGCGCCCGCGTCTTTTTTCGGCAGTTGCACCAGCACCAACAGAATCAACAGCAGCGCGTTGAGAACGATGACGAACGTTAAAATGCCAACAATAAAAGTCATAGAATCGTCAGTTTAGATGGAATTTTTGATGATGTCAGCAAAACTTCTTGCTTCCAACGAAGCACCGCCGACGAGCGCGCCGTCCACGTCGGGCTGACTCATCAGTTCCTTGGCGTTCGCCGGTTTCACGCTGCCGCCATATTGAATGCGCACTTTGCGCGCGACCTCGGCATCGAACATCGCGGCCAAAACGCCACGGATGAATTTATGCGCATCTTGCGCTTGTTGCGTCGAAGCCGTTTTGCCGGTGCCGATGGCCCAGACGGGTTCGTAAGCCAAAACCGTTTCGACCATCTGTTCCTTGGTCAAACCAGCGAGGCTGCCGCGCACCTGCGTTTCCAAAACTTTCTCCGTCAGATTGCCTTCGCGTTCGGCCAACGTTTCGCCGATGCAGACAATCGGTTTGAGCGCGGCGGCGTGAACCGCAGCGGCTTTCTTGGCGATGAGCGCGTCGGTTTCCTTTTGGAACTGCCGACGTTCGCTGTGACCAAGAATGACGTAACGCACGGAGAATTCCTTCAACATGCCCGCGCAGATTTCGCCGGTGAAGGCGCCGAAATTGTTTTCGCTCATATTCTGCGCGGCGAGTTTGATGTTTGAATCCAGAATGGACTTGGACACTTCGCTCAACGCCGTGTAAGCGGGCGCGACGACGACATCCACTTCCTTAACGCCCGCGAGGTCGCGCTTCAAGTCGCTGACCAGCGTCAGCGCTTCGGCGACGGTTTTGTTCATCTTCCAGTTACCGGCAATAATCAGTTTGCGTTCTTTGTTCATTTGAAAATTGGTTTTGTGATTTAAAATTTATTTCTCCGACAAGGCTGCGACCCCGGGCAACACTTTGCCTTCGAGGAATTCCAAGCTCGCGCCGCCGCCGGTCGAGGTGTGGGAAACTTTTTTGTCCGCGCCGAACTTCTTCGCAGCCGTAGCGGTATCGCCGCCACCGACCACGGTGGTTGCGCCGGCCGCTGTGGCGGCAACGATGGCATCAGCCATCGCTTTGGTCGCTTTCTCGAACGCGGGAAATTCAAACACGCCGGGAGGTCCGTTCCAGATGATCGTCTTCGCGCGAGCAATGACGGTCGTGAACAATTTGGAAGATTCCGGACCAGCGTCCAAACCTTCCCAGCCAGCGGGAATGCCGCTCGCGAGCGTGGCGCTGCCGACATTCGCGTCAGGACCGTATTTGTCACCGATGACCCAATCCACCGGCAGATGAATCAATTTGCCTTTGGCTTTGGCCTTGGCGAGCAATTCAGGAACGATCTTCGCGCCTTCCGCGTCGAAGAGTGATTTCCCGATTTCCATGTTGTCTTGAACTTTGCGGAAGGTGTAAGCCATGCCGCCGCCGATGATGATTTCATCAGCTTTGTCCAAGAGATTGTTGATGAGCTGAATTTTGTCGGAAACTTTGGAGCCGCCGAGAATCGCAAGCAACGGACGTTTCGGGTTATCGAGCACGGCGCTGAAGGCATCGAGTTCCTTCTTCATCAGGTAACCACAAGCGCGTTGAGGCAATTGCACGCCAGTCATCGAGCTGTGATCGCGATGGGCGGTGCCGAACGCGTCATTGATGTAAACATCACCGAGTTTCGTCAGGCTGGCGCGGAAGGCTTTGACCTTTTCCGGATCGGCTTTGAGTTTGCTGCCGTCTTCCAATTTTACTTTGCCTTCTTCTTCAATGTGGAAGCGCAAATTTTCGAGCAGGATGACATCGCCGGGCTGAGCTTTCGCGCAGGCGGCTTCGACTTCCGCGCCGACACAGTCATTGAGAAATTGCACCGGCTTGCCGAGCAACTTGGCCAACGCATCGGCGACGGGCTTCAAAGAAAACTTCTCGATGCGTTTGCCATCGGGACGACCGAGATGGCTCATCAGCACGACCGACGCGCCTTTGTCCAAAGCATACTTGATGGTGGGCAGCGCCGCTTCGATGCGTTTGGTATTGGTGATCGCGCCGGTGACTTTGTCTTGCGGCACGTTGAAATCCACGCGGATGAGGGCGCGTTTACCCTTTAATTCAACATCTTCAATGAACAGTTTGGCCATAAAGTAAAAAGTGTTTGTTTTCCTTGCGAACAAGGCTTCGCAGCTTATCAAAGGTGTTTCGCCAGTAAAGTGAATTTAATTTTCCGTTCCCGTCGTGTCAGGGTTTCTCCGCACTTGATTTTCCGCCGCGGTTGACGCAACTTGCCGCTCACAAATCGGTTTAACCAAAACAAACAATTAAAAATTATGGCTCACGAACTTCCTCCCCTGCCCTATGACAAGGCAGCACTTGAACCCCACTTTGACGCGCTCACGATGGAAATCCATCACGGCCGCCATCACAAGGCTTACGTGGACAACCTGAACAAGGCCATCGCCGGCAACGCCGCGCTCGAAGCCAAGTCGCTCGAACAAATCATCCGCGACTTGAGCGTCGTTCCTGATGCCGTGCGCGGCCCCGTCCGCAACAACGGCGGCGGCCATTGGAACCATTCCTTCTTCTGGAAGATTCTCGGCCCGAACGCCGGCGGCGCGCCCACCGGCAAACTCGCCGACGATATCAAGGCCGCGTTCGGCAGCTTCGATGATTTCAAGACGAAGTTTGAAGCGGCGGGCATCGGCCGTTTCGGCTCCGGCTGGGTCTGGCTCGTCAGCAACAACGGCAAGCTGGAAATCGTCTCCACGCCGAACCAAGACAATCCGCTCATGGGCAAGGCCGTCGCCGGCTGCGAAGGCACGCCCATCATCGGCTGCGACGTCTGGGAACACGCCTACTATCTCAAGTATCAAAACAAGCGCGCCGATTTCCTCAAGGCGTTCTGGAACGTCGTGAATTGGAATGCAGTGAAGTATTGAATGGCGAGCCACTATAGAATTATCAAACGAAAACGCGCTGATACCAGCGCGTTTTTTTTGTGGCTATCCCCCCTAGCTTTGGTGAGTTTTTACCAGTTCCAGAAACCGATTGATTTAGTGCAATATAAGAATTTTTTAATTTAGAATTAGTTGAAAATTTATCGAACTATGTTTTAATAGCGGCGTCAGGGCGAAAGAGGTCGTAGCAGGAACAAATCACCAATTATGAAAAATGTTTTTATTGCGAGTATTGTCAGTGCGGCATTGTTTACCGCAGCGGCGTCCAAGGCCGGTTACGGCGGCTGTAACGGCGGCTACAGCGATGATTTCCAACAGGTCATTATTCTGAACGCCACCGCCAATGTCTCCACCAATGCCGTGGGCGTGGCCAACCTCCACAGCGATGACGATGACGGCACCAACTCCCTCGACGTCAAGGTGAGCGTGGCCGGACTCGACGCCGGAACTTACCACGCCAGCATCACCGACGTCACCGGCACGAACACCTTCGACCTCGGCACGTTTGAAGTCAGCACCAATTTCTTCAAGTGCGAAGATTGGGATGCGAGCGAGTTCTTCGGTGATGATTTGACGAATGCGCCGGTCATATCCACGAACGTCGTCACCTTCGGGCGCGGCAAATTTGACCTGACCGGTCTCGACCCGACGAATGCAGCGTTCCTCTTTGTGTTTGATACGAACGGCGTCGTGGCATTTGTCGGCGACTTCACGAGCCTCACAAATATTTCAGCAATTTATTATGAGGAAACCGTGCCGGTGATTGCTTGCACCAATTCGCCGGTTCAGGGTCAGGGCAAACTCTCGTTGAGCTTTAAGAAAGGCAAAACGACGAGCAGCTTCAAGCTCAACGCCAACGGACTGGCACCAAAACAATCTTTGGTGCTTAAAGCAAACGGCAAAAGCAGCGCCAAGACCTCCGCCTCAACCAAGGGTGAAATCTCCGTCAAAGCCCTGCCCCACGCCAACCTGCCGGAATTACGCACGGTGGAAGCCACGGATAAAAAGGGCGGCACAATTTTCCGCCTAGAATTTTAAACGGTTAGCCCATTAAAACCAAAACGCGCCGATTTCAAGATCGGCGCGTTTTTTACTTTTCGGCCAGCGTTGGATTACGGAACCACCTTCACCGCCGGGTCGCTCCATGCGCCCTTGCCCGCGCTGTTGATGCCGCGCACGCGCACCCAGATTTTTGCGGCGCTCGGCAAACCCAGCAACGCCACCTTGCTGTTCGTCACCGTTTCCGTCGTCTTCCAGGTCGCGTCGCTGAAGGGATCCACGCTCGTCTGCACCTCGTAGGATTTCGCGTTGCCCGGCGGATCCCATTGCGCGTCCAACTCGCCCGCGTTGTCCCCCGCCGTGAGCGACAGGTTGCGGCGGGCGGGCGGCGGCGCGTAACGGCTCAGCAACTCGTGTTCGGTCAATTCAGCCATTCACCAAATAATGTCCGCCGAACGGGAAAGCGAACAGAATATTTGCGGAAATTTTTTAGATTGTGCCGCAGACAAAGCGCGGGTGGCGTGTAAAATGGTTTGCGCTCAATCTGGCATGGGCTAATTTGTTTCCATGATTGTTCCGTTGTCGAAAATAAATCTCCGGCAGGACGAAGACGGCGTTTGGATTGCCAAATCGGCCTCGCTGCCCGGCTGCCACGCGCACGGGCGCGACCGGGGCGAGGCCATGCTGCGCTTTCAACAAGCCGCGAAAGAACACCTCGAAGCGCTGCTCGAAACCGGACGCCCGATTCCCGAAGCCTTCCGCGATAAATTCATTCTCGCCGCCTGATCGTGGGAAAGTATCCCTCATGGAATTGCCGCCAGCTTGAACGCCGCCTGCGCGAAATCGGCTGCGAACTGCTCCGCACCGCCGGCAGCCACCGGCATTATTCAAATCCATTCCGTCCCGACCGGCTGATTACTTTTGCGGCGCATCCGGGCAACGTGCCGCGCGGAATCATCGCCGACATCGTGGAAGACCTCGGCATCAGCCGCGAAGATTTTTACTTCAAGAAATTTTGACGCCGCGCCGTCGGCGCTTCAAATGCCGCGCGTGTTCACAATCTTGTTCCCTTTGCCGAGAACGATGACGCGCGGCTGCCATTTCCTGGCCTTTTTCTCGCTGGCGGTGGTGTAACTCATGATGGTCAGCACGTCGCCTTTCTTGCCGAGATGCGCCACGGCGCCGTTGAGAATGATTTCGCCGGAACCTTTCTTGCCGCGAATGGCGTAGGTTTCCCAGCGGTTACCGTTGGCCATGTTGCCGCAGAGAATCTTTTCGTATTCGTGCAGGTCGCACTTGTCCATGAGGTCGCCGGAGATGGTGAGGCTGCCTTCGTAATTCACATCGCCGCCGGTGACGGTGGCGCGATGGATTTTGGATTTGAGCAAAAAAACGTCCATGAGTTATTTCAATTTGAGAAAGTTTTGCAGGATGGTGCGACCGCTTTCGGTCAGGATGCTTTCGGGATGGAACTGCACGCCCCAAATCGGCAGCGTCTTGTGCTTCACGCCCATGATTTCGCCCTCGTCGGTCTCGGCGGTGATTTCAAGGCAGTCCGGCAACGTATCACGCTTGATGACGAGCGAATGATAACGCGTGGCGAGAAACGGATTGGGCATGCCCGCGAACAGGTCTTTGCCATTGTGTTTAATGGGCGAAACTTTGCCGTGCATCATGCGATAATTCACGATGACTTCCGCGCCGAAAGTGTGGCCGATGCACTGGTGACCGAGACACACGCCAAAGATCGGGATGCCTTCGTTGGCGAAGGTTTTGATGACGTCGTTGGACAAACCGGCTTCGCGCGGCGAGCACGGCCCGGGCGAAACGAGAATCCGCTCCGGCTTGAGCGCGCGGATTTGTTCGAGGGAAATCTCGTCGTTGCGCCGCACCTGCAAGTCCGCTCCCAACTCGCCCAAGTATTGGACGAGGTTGTAAGTGAACGAATCGTAGTTGTCTAAAACCAGAATCATTTTAGGTCGGTCAATCTAGTCCAATAGCGTGAAATTGAAAGAATTAATCAGATGGCCAAGGCTGCCGTATACCGACTTGCCAGAGAAACCTCAGGCGGTGAGGGCGGCCCGGGCATCCTCCGCCATCTTGGTTTTCTCGAGAAAATAATCGTAGCCACCCACATAAGGCGTCACCTGCCCGGCGTTGACATGCAGCACCTTCGTTGCGAGATGGCGAATAAAATGCACGTCGTGCGAAATAAAAACCAGCGTGCCCTCGTAGCGTTCGAGTGCCAGCGTGAGCGACTCAACGGTGTGAATGTCCAAGTGCGTGGTCGGCTCGTCCATCAGCAGCAGGTTCGGCGGATCGACCAGAAATTTGACGAGATTTAACCGGCTCTTTTCGCCACCGCTCAAAACCTTGGTCAGCTTGTAGATGTCATCTTTGCGAAACATGAACGAGCCAAGAATGGCGCGCGCCTCGTCCTCGCGCATTTCGGGCGCCACGGCGAGCACCTCGTCGAGCACAGACTTCTCCGGGTCAAGCGTGGCGGCGCGGTGCTGGCTGAAATAACCAATCTTCGCGTTGTGACCGAGATCGCGTTCGCCTTTCTGAAACTCCACCACGCCCGCGAGAATTTTTAGCAACGTCGATTTGCCTGCGCCGTTTGGGCCGACAAGCACCGTGCGTTCGCCGCGTTCAATTGTGAGGTCGAGGCCGGAGTAAACTTTGTTCGCGCCGTAGGCCATGTGAATGCCCACCAGCGACGCAGCGCGCTGACCGCCACGCGGCGGCGGCGGAATCTGAAAACGGAACGGCTTGCGTGGCGCCATTGGCTTTTCGATCAACTCCAATCGCTCAATCTGCTTAAGTTTGCTTTGCGCCTGCGATGCCTTGGACGGAATGGCCCGGAACCGATCGGCGAACGCCTGCAGGTCGGCGATTTCCTTCTGTTGATTTTTATAGGCAGCCAGTTGCTGCTCGTAGCGCTCCTCGCGCTGGCGCAGGTAATCCCCGTAGTCGCCGGTGTAGGCAATCAACTTGCGCTCGGAGATTTCGTGCACCTGCGTCACGACTTCGTCCATGAATTCGCGGTCATGCGAAATCAACAGCACCGCGCCGGAATAATTTTTTAGATAATTTTGCAGCCACAGCAACGCGAGCAAATCCAGATGGTTCGTCGGCTCGTCGAGCAACAATAAATCCGGTTCCATCACGAGCAAACGGGCGAGACGCGCGCGCATGATCCAGCCGCCGGACATTTCGTTTGCTTTGCGGTCGAAGTCCGCTTCGCGAAAGCCGAGGCCGCGCAACATTTTCTTGGCCTTCACTTCCGCCTGCGCGTCATTGAGCGCATCGTGTTTGGCGTGGGCTTCGAGATATTCGGGCGAGGACACGTCGCCGGCTTTTTCCAATTCGTGCAGCCGTTTTTCCAGACGCGGCAGCTCGTCCACGCGTCCGGTGGCGACGTCCAAAATGGTTTCGTCGCCGTTCGCTTCGGCTTCTTGCGGCAAGTGACCGACCATCGTCCATTCGTCGCGCAAGACTTCGCCGGCGTCCGGCTCAAGCTGTTTGAGAATGATGGAAAACAAAGTCGTTTTTCCCGCGCCATTCGGCCCGACAAGCGCCACGCGGTCACCGTAATTCACGGCAAAGGACGCGTCTTCAAACAGCACGCGTCCGCCAAACGTCATCTTGAGATCTCGAATTGTCAGCATGGAATTAAATAGGTTGCCGGAAGCCGGCAACGAGCCGGAAAGATTAAACCAGAAACGCCCGGCGTCAATTGCCCAGTTATCGGGTGTGGCGTCGTAAACTTAATCGTAATCCTAATCTTAATCCCTTTTCCCGGTGATCAGGACGCTGCTGTTCACAGCTCGCCGATGAACCAGTCTTCCACTTTTTTGCGCGCCCAAGGCGTTTTGCGCAGAAAGGTCAGGCTGGATTTCACCGTGGGATTGAACATAAAACAGCGAATCGGCACGCGCCGGCTCATCTCACTCCAGCCATGCCGTTGCACAAGCGTATTCAGAATGGTGTCCAGCGTAATGCCGTGCAGCGGGTCACGCGGATGGGCGATAGGTTCAGTCATGAAATTAGCTGGGCAGGACGGATTCGATGCTGGCAGCAGGAACTTGGCAGCCGAACTCGACGCGGCCGATTTTTTTGGCGAGCACGAATTTAATTTCGCCGCCGCTGACTTTTTTATCCAGCAACATCGCGGCGAAAAGTTTCTTGCGCTGAATCGCATTGAGTTTGATCCGCACCGGCAACCCGGCTTGAACAAATAACTTTTCAATGCGTTCCGCGTCAGCGGACGGCAGGCTAAGAATTTTTTGCGACAACTTGGCGGCGGCCACCTGACCGATGGCAATCGCTTCGCCATGTAGGAATTTACCGTAGCCAGAACTGTTCTCGATCGCGTGGCCGATGGTGTGGCCAAAGTTCAGAATTGCGCGCAGCCCGCTTTCCGTTTCGTCCTGCCCGACGACATCCGCCTTGATTTCGCAGCAGCGCGCAATCACGTGGCGCAGCGTGGCGACATCGCGCTGAAGCAGCTTGGGCAGATGGCGCTCAATTTGCGCGAACAAGACCGCGTCGTAAATGACGCCATATTTGATGACTTCAGCGAGGCCGGAAATATATTCACGCTGCGGCAAAGTCTTGAGCGTATCCAAATCGCACAGCACGAGCTGCGGCTGGTAAAATGCGCCGACAAGATTTTTGCCCGCCTTGAGATTCACGCCAGTCTTACCACCGACGGAACTGTCAACCTGCGATAGCAGCGTCGTCGGCACCTGCACGAACGGAATGCCGCGCAGATACGTCGCCGCCACGAAGCCCGCGAG